>JAAZLS010000051.1 GCA_012799185.1 Bacillota bacterium
ACCCGGGAGTTAAGGAACACGGGGGGAATCTAGATATAATAGGGCTTCCCATTGTTTTGGGAAGCCTATCGGTGGTGCCGAAGGCGGGAATCGAACCCGCATGGGCAAAGCCCGCACGATTTTGAGTCGTGTGCGTCTGCCAGTTCCGCCACTTCGGCCGGTGAATTTATAATAGCATAGAATCTGGCCGGTAGCAATAGCCTGTTGCTCCGGTTGTGGCATCGGGGGGATGAGTAAAAGTCACCGTCCCCCCGGCTCATTTATGCCTCGATTAACATATATTTTACGGCTGCATATAATAAAAGGCAATAACGCGGAAGTTGAGCCGGGGGGGGGGAAAATGGGTGCCCGGAGGTTGGGTCTATTACTTCGTAAGGGTGGCGGAATAATCCTGGCGGTGGGGGGAATATGGCTGGTGGTAGGGGCGTTGCCCCATTTCTTGTGGCCCCTGGCGTTAGGCGTGCTCTCGATCTGGTTCGGGTGGCAGCTTTATATCTTTGAACGGTATTAACCATTAAAGGTCTAGACTATTTATGAAGGGGGGATGGGAGTATGCGTTTCTATGCGATTAAAGTACCACGCCTGCTAAGGGGATTTGTTAAGGGTATTTTTGGGTTGTTTATAAGGCATTAATCTGGGTAGAGATGTTTATTTAAAATTACCCGGCCAAGCTTCTGCCGGGATAATTTTATTAACCTGCATCAGGTAGGCTGCCATCAGGGCAGCCTCCCGCTTTACCGGGTTTACAGGGCCCGTTCTACCTTGCCGGATTTTAGGCAACGGCTGCAAACGTTTAACCTCCGGGGGGTTCCTCTAAACATAATTTTAACTTTATGGATATTGGGTCTCCATACCCGTTTCGTTTTCCGGTTAGAGTGGCTTACCCGGAATCCGGAAGATTTACCCTTGCCGCAGACAACACAAACCTTAGCCATGATTAACCTCCTCTAAGCCTCTTAAATCTGAATTTATATTAACATAGCTTTTCTCTTTGAACAAGTGCTTGTTCCCCGCGATAAATGGTAACATTGTTCTCAAGGGTCGGGCTCCCGCTCATTGCAGATCGTTTTGGATCTGATTATAATTGGTGTGCAGGAAATTGGGTCTATAACAAGCAAGGTTAAATTGAGGGGCAAGATGAGCGGAGGGAATTTGATGAGGGTGTCTAAATAAAGAAGGGTCGAAGAATGATCCGGCGGGGAACATGGGTAACTATCGGGTTATGGGTAGTTGATTGCTTGCTAGTTATGATGATAGAATATGAGCACAATATTGTGCGCATATTTTTTCAAATCTAGCTAAGAAGTTGAAGGTGGTGGAATAGTTGCCGGGAATTTACCCCAACCATGATAATGTTATTAAAACTGCGTTAGGCCGGGTGGTATTGTCTGAGGAGATGCTGTCCAATTTGGCCGGTCAGGCGGCGGTAGAGTGTTATGGTTTAGTTGGGATGTCGGCTATCGGGTTGCGTGATGGCTGGGCGGAGCTGCTGAAAAGAGAAAATCTTTCTCGCGGTGTAAAAATATATTTTAAGGATAACCACCTGGTGGTTGATCTTTACGTTATAGTCGGTTACGGGACCCGTATTCCCGAAGTTGCGGCTAACGTAATGGAGAAAGTTAAATATTTTATGGAAAAAGCTACCGGTATCCCTGTATTAATAGTGAATGTCCATATTCAAGGAGTCCGTGTAGTAGAAAGGTAGACGGGGGTGAAGGGGAAGTTGATCGAATCTTTGCAGGGGAAACAGCTTAAAAACCTATTTATCTGGGGAGCAAATAGTCTATTTGAACGGGAAGAATACATCAACAATCTGAATGTGTTCCCAGTACCCGACGGGGATACCGGAACTAATATGAAGCTCACGCTAGTGGCGGCCCTGGAGGCACTTAAGGAGCTTCCCCAAGACCAGGTTTCGGCAACCGTTGTAGTTAAGATTATAAAGGAGAGTACCTTAAAAGGGGCCCGCGGAAATTCCGGGGTGATCCTATCCCAGCTGTTTCGGGGGTTTGCTCTGGGGGTGGGGGATACAGATGTTCTAACTCCCGCAGATTTTTCCCGGGGGCTGGTGGCGGGGGTAACGGCAGCTTACCGGGCAGTTATGCGCCCCGTGGAGGGGACTATCTTGACGGTAGCCAGGGAGGTTTCACGGGCAGCCACCAAATCGGCCGATAGTGAATGTGGCTATCTAGATTACTTTAAAACCATCTGTACGGCGGCCCGTATTGCCCTGGAAGATACCCCCCGCCTGTTGCCGGTTTTACGTGAAGCCGGGGTGGTGGATGCCGGGGGGATGGGCCTGTTATGTCTGTACAAAGGCTATTATGACTACATGGAACGGGTATGGAATAATTTAGGGGATAGTATCCCGGAAGATATTATGGTTCCAATAATAAGTTCACCCCCGGTTCATGCCCGGGTAGTTGAATTACCGCAGGAAACGGTAGGGGGTTACTGTACTGAATTGTTAATTAAGGGAGCCGGCCTCTCCCCAGAAACCCTTAAACAGGAACTACAGCTTTTTGGCGATTCCTTAATGGTGGTGGGAGAAGGGGACCTGGTTAAAATTCATATTCATACCGAACAGCCCGGTGCGGTGCTAACCGCATGCCAGGGTCGAGGTACGCTTCATGATATAAAAATTGATAACATGCAGGATCAGCACCGTCACCGGGTAGATGGTATTGAAGTATCCGAAGGGGGCTCGGCGGGGGAGGAGGTAGCTATAGGAACCCTGGCTGTTTCCAGCGGGGCGGGCTTAGATGAAATTTTTTCCAGTATAGGGGCTACGGCGGTGATCCCGGGGGGACAGTCGATGAATACCAGTGCAAATGATTTCCTACAGGCGATCAAAAAGATCCCCTCCCGAAAAATAATTATTCTGCCCAACAACAAGAATATTTTGTTAGCGGCCCAACAGGCTGTAACCTTGATGCCAGACCGGGAGTTAAGGGTAATTCCCACCAAGTCTATTCCCGAGGGTCTAAGTGTGTTGGCTCAGGTTAACCTCCAGGAAAAATCGCTGGAAAAAATAATTAAGCAAGCCGAAAGGATACTTTCGACAGTAAAGAGTGGCCAGGTAACAGAGGCGGTCCGTGATGCCAGTATAAACGGCCTGGATATTACCACCGGGGACTGGCTGGGTATGGCCGATGAAGATCGGCTGGTAATCGCCTCGAATAAAAAACAGGCTTTGGTAGATTTAGTTGAAAAGATGGTTGATTCAGGGGATGAGATTATCTCAATTTATTACGGTCAACAGGTAACGGCGCAGGAGGCGGATCAGGTTAAGAAAAGCCTGTCCGGGCGGCATCCCGAGTTGCAAGTAGAACTCTATTTTGGGGGGCAGCCCCTCTATCCTTACCTTGTAGGTGTGGAATAACTGCAAATCTGACAGGAGGGTAATCTATGATTAAGATTGTGACCGATAGTACGGCCGATATACCGGGGACTGTTTTGGCCAAGGAGAACATTTCGGTGGTACCGCTGCAGGTTTTTTTTGGAGATGAGTGCTACCGGGATTGGATTGAGATAACCCCCCCCCAATTTTACAAAAAATTAGTGACATCAGAATATCATCCCCGTACCTCCCAACCTTCCCCTGATGATTTTAAGAAGATCTATCAAAAAATTGCCGGGCCGGGGGATGAAATAGTCTCTATTCATCTATCGCAGCAACTGAGTGGAACCATCCACTCCGCCAACGCGGCCCGGGAGACTCTACCCGATTTAAAAATTAACATTTATGATTCTGAATTGGTATCCATGGGCACGGGGATCATGGTTGTGGAGGCCGCCCGGGCTGCGAAGCGGGGAGCCGATCGAGAAGAGATCGAAGAGGTAATTGAGCATTACCGCCGGAATACTAAGATCTATTTCTTCGTGGATACCCTGAAATATATGTATAAAAGCGGGAGGATCGGCCGGGCCAAGGCCCTGTTCGGCTCGATGCTTAATATTAAGCCTTTACTGACTTTTGAACAGGGGTTGGTTACTCCCCTGGAGCAGGTACGGGGCCAATCGCGGGCTTTAAAACGCATGTTGGAGCTAATTAATGAGGATTTCCAACACCGGAAATCACTAAAGATGGCCCTGGTGAATGCTGCTGATGAAGAGGGAGCAATAAGACTTAAAAGCGTTTTGGAGGCCGAGCTCGATATTGGCGAAACATTTATTTCCGCCGTCGGTCCGGTAATCGGTACCCATGCTGGTCCCGGTGTGTTGGGGGTAATCTTAAGCCCGGCGTATTAAAAAATTTTTTTAATAACAGAAAACCCCTGTAATTTAATTTAACAGGGGTTTTTACGTGCCTATTGGAACAAACTAATATTTTTGGTAATGAAAATATTTCTAAGTATAGCTCGATGAAATGCAGCCATACTAAAGACACCATTAAAGAGGGAGGTGAAAACTGATGCCACGCAGAGGCGGAAAAAGGATTTTGGTTCGAGAAGCGGAACAGGCAATCGAAAATATGAAATTCGAAATTGCCAACGAGCTGGGACTTGATTACACGGGCGATCTGGGTGAATTAACTTCTCGCCAGAACGGTTCTGTAGGGGGGACTATTACTAAGAGGCTGGTCCAACAGGCCCAGGCTTCAATGGCCGGTAAGCAGGTGGCTCCTGCTCCTCCGGTACAACCGTAATAATTTATCAGTAATTAAGATTCGGTAGTAAAGTACATCTGGCGGGCCTGCGGGCCCGCCACTTTTAAAAGAAGCCACAGGGTTAATTCCTGTGGCTTATATCACCGTCTTTTTTATAACGGTGATTGGGAGAGGAGAAACCGGAGGAAGAGCTTATGGGGAATAATGTTGCTTCGATCATATTATGGACAGAATAGAACTAAATATACACCCGGTTTGCAATATCTGATGATTATTTGTTAAAATTTTATGGCACCGGGACAACCGGTTGCCAAAGGGGGTGAGCCTGTTGAGGGTTATCGCCGGTTCCGCCCGGGGTTCTATATTGTCGGCACCAAAAAGCCGGGAGGTGAGGCCGACCCCCAACCGGGTTAAGAAATCCATTTTTGATATATTGGGGCAACGGGTTATCCAGGCCCGGGTAATCGATCTTTTTGCCGGTAGCGGTTCCCTAGGGATCGAGGCCTTAAGCCGGGGAGCCCGGAGCTGTTTTTTTGTAGATAACCGCTACCAATGTTATCAGATTATAATCCGTAATTTAGTTAAGACTAAATTGATGTTCAAGGCTCGTGTTTTCAAGGGAGATGCCCGGCGAAAAGTTCACGAATTTGGGGAACAGGAATTTGCAGCAGATTTAATTTTTTTAGATCCGCCCTACGATAGTAAATTAATTCCCCCGGTCCTGGAGGCTGTTGCCGGAACTAATATCCTAGCCCAAGAGGGCATCCTAGTAATCGAACATTCAACAAAATATAGGCCGCAGCTAGAAGGTTATAGCCCCCTGGTGCAGAAAGAATATGGGGATTCGGGCATTACCCTATTGTGTAAAAGCGGAGTGTAAGGAGTGGTATCAGTGATTAAAGCAGTCTACCCCGGCAGTTTTGATCCGGTAACCAATGGTCACCTGGATATTATCAACCGGGCCAGCAAAATTCTTGATTATGTAACGGTAGCAATTTTAGAAAATCCGCGTAAACAGCCGATGTTTACGGTTAATGAGCGGTTAGAGATGTTAAAACGGATCACCTGTGAGTTTGACAATGTAGGGGTAGAATATTACCATGGTCTGCTGGTTGACTATGTGTCTGCCAGGCAGACCTCTATAATTATTAAGGGACTGCGGGCGATCTCGGATTTTGAATTTGAGTTTCAAATGGCCCTGATAAACCGGAAACTTAATCCCAAAATAGAAACATTATTTATGATGACCAATGATCGATGCTCCTTCCTTAGTTCCAGCATTATTAAAGAGGTGGCCGGCCTGGGGGGCGATATAAGCGGTATGGTCCCCCCCCAAGTATACGACATGATTATGGCTAAAATGGTTTAAAAGGTTTTTCTCCGGTAGAGCCAGGCCAGGCGAATCTGGCGAAACAGGTAAAACAGGATGGCTAACATCAACAAAACGACAAATAATAAGGCCAACCGGTTTAACATATAGGAGAACCTTAATCCCCAAAAAGAGAAGGAACCCCGGGGAACTGTATTTAGGATAGCCGGTACCGCTAAATTTGTCAGCCACCTGGCTCCCGGGCCGACTAGTAAAATTACCGTGAACAGTCCGGCCAAAAGGGCCTGAATTATCCGAGCGATCATGAAAGGAAGGATCCTTATATCGGTTCCGGCATTGATGCTGGCTACCTGGGCGTGTACTGAAAGGCCGCTCCAGGCGATAATTACCCCGCAGACGATAGTCTTATCGATTATTGGAACCGAGGTTAAAAGGCCGACATATTGACAACCGAGATCAATTTCGAAAAAGCCGCTAACCAGGGCCGGGGCCAGTTCCGGGCTTAGCCCTATCGCTTTTACTACTATTGCCAGGTAGCCGCTTATAGTACCTGTGATCCCTATTATTCCCAGTATCCGAATAACCACAGAAAATAAAATGATAAACCCCCCGATCAAGAGCAGGGTATTGATAGATTCCCGGAGGGCATCGCCCATTAGTCTCCCCAGGGGTCTCCCGTCTTTTTCCCGTGCCTCCCGCAGGGTGGTACAGGCCAGCCGGATTAACCTGCCTCTCCCGGCAATCGGTTCCGTTGAGCCGGTCTCTCGCCGCCGGTAAAATCGCATCATAAATCCCAAGACGATACTGGATAGGTAATGGGCAATGGTAATAACCAGGCCGGCGGGGGGATAATTTAGCATCCCTACCGCGACTGCCCCGAACATAAAGAGGGGGTCTGCTGTATTGGTAAAGCTAACAAGCCGTTCTGCTTCAACCCGGCTACAGAGATTGCGTGAACGTAGTTCTGCTGTCAATATTGCGCCGATCGGGAAGCCGGAGGCTAACCCCATGGCCATAACAAAGGAGCCGGTTCCCGGGACGTTAAACAGCGGTCGCATTAACGGTTCCAAAAAAACTCCCATCATATGAACCACTCCCAGCCCAATCAACACCTGGGAGATAACAAAAAATGGTAGGAGGGCCGGGAAGACTACATTCCACCAGACCTCCAGGCCCGATACCGCTGCTTCAAAAGAATCTTTAGGGAAAGCAACCATGGCCAGGGTAAAAAATATGGTTATGGAAGCCAGCAGATAGTGAACAAGCTCTTTTTTCTTTCTCATATTTCATCCGGGTTCAGCCTCCGGCAGTGCCACCAGTTCCCAACACTCCCGGTGCCAATTAAACCCTTCCTTCGTACCTACTTTCAAGCTGAATTTCGGCGACCGTTTTTTAAGACGGCCCGGTATTGTATTATAATAGTCAGCGTTAAGAGGTAGACCTGGATTGTCGCAAATATAGTCCGGCACTTTATTGCCTTTAAAATATTAGCCAAAAAAATGGAAACACCTAGTTGTGAAGAATCTAATATAGAGCTTGATAGGCCGGGCCAAACAGGTTAGTCTGGCTGGGAGGGAAAAATGATGCGGGCGGTTTGTGGCCCCGCCCGGCCGTGAAATACTGGAGAATCTTTACTGGATCGAAACCAGGGGAGTGCGGAAGATAAAGAAAGGATGTGTGTAATGAAAAGCTATAGATGGTTGGTGATCGCTATTCTAGCGGTGGCATTACTTTCAGCAATATTTTTATTGATTAAACCTGGCGGTCTATCTACCCCTGTAGCGCGGGGGGAACGGGTAGTGGTAATCTATCTTTCCGGCTCCATCGATGAGGGTGCCGGGGGTATCGGTTTTGGCCAAAATATTACCCCGCGATATGTAGAGCAACAACTGGAAAAAGCAGCAAAGGATAAATCCATTAAGGCGGTGGTGCTTCGGGTGAACAGCCCCGGGGGATCGGTGGCTGCCTCCCAACAGATAGCAAGCTATGTGGAGGAATTCCCCAAGCCGTTGGTCGTATCGATGGGCGATATGGCCGCCTCCGGGGGCTACTATATTTCGGCCCCGGCACGGGGAATAGTCGCCCAGCCCGGGACCTTAACCGGTTCCATCGGGGTTATCTCCCAGGTAATGGATCTGGAAGGGCTATATGAGAAATTAGGGATAAAGATAGAGACGATCAAAAGCGGCCGTCACAAGGATATGCTATCCCGGGAGATGACTCCCGAGGAACGGGAACTGATGCAGGCCCTCTCCGATGAACTTTATGAGCAGTTTGTCTCCGATGTGGCCGACGGGAGAAAACTTGACATGGAGGCGGTCCGAGATCTGGCTACCGGCCAGGTTTATACGGGTACCCAGGCATTGGAATTGGGGCTAGTAGATCGGTTGGGTGGCATCGATGAGGCGGTAAAATGGGCTGGTGAGATGGCCGGGGTTAAGGATCCGGAGAGGTACGAGTTTTCACCCCCGTCGTTTTGGGAACAGCTTACGGGCCTAGGGGTAGGGGCGATCCGCCTGGCGGAACGGGCAAATACGCCCCCCGAGGTCCAGCTCTTAGATTATCTCCAGCAGCGGTTTAATCGGGGACCACGTTTAATTCTGGAGTAACGGTTGGATTTTCGTTTTCCGTAATCGATTTCCCATAAGAGAGGAGAGAGAGAAGTGAATATTCTTGAACTGCTGGATGGAGTAATTCGGAAACCTGCTGCCACCTTTGAAAAAATCGCCCAGGAAAAACCGATGGGCTGGGCGCTGGCTGTTTTTAGCGTATCGGTACTGCTGGGCCTGGTTTCAACTGATTACTCCGAGCTCCAGGAATATATTCCATTGCCGGCATCGATGGCGATTTTACAATTTATTTTTTCCCTTGTATTCCTATTTATAATAACCGGGCTTCTGCACCTGTTATCGCGGATATTTAAAGGTAGTGGGGATTACCGGGGCCTATTTTCAACGTTGGGGTTTGCCCAGTTCCCCGGGTTTCTGGTCCCTATTGCCCAGGTAATCAAGGGGATCGGGGGGACAGCCGGCTCGATATTGGGAAATATCATCTCCTTTGGTCTAAGCATCTGGGTCTTGGTGCTATATGTAATCGCCTTTCGGGAGAGTCATAAAATTACTACCGGGGCCAGTATATTAACCTACCTGTTGGTCCTGGTTGTTATTACAGTAGTAGTCCTGATCGGCGTACTCATTTTAGCTTTTGGGTTAAGGGGGTTTCTTCTAGGTTATGCTTCTTATTCTTAATTTAAGGGGCGTAAGAGGGATTAGATTACCCTGCTATGATGGCAAAGGAGTTGGCCCAAATGATTGATTTACGAAGCGATACTATAACCCAGCCTACTTTAGAAATGCGGCGGGCCATGGCCCGGGCCGAAGTAGGGGACGATGTATACGGTGAAGATTCTACGGTTAACCTTTTACAGGAAAAAGTGGCCGACCTGTTGGGCAAAGAGGAGGCATTGCTGGTAACCAGCGGTACCCAGGGCAACCAGGTCTCTATCCTTACCCATTGCCCTCCGGGGAGTGAAGCTATCGTGGAATTAAATTCCCATATATTTTTAAACGAGGCCGGGGCGGCGGCCGCCCTGGCGGGGGTACAACTTTTTCCGGTGCCGGGGGTGCGGGGGGCCCTTACCGCGGCAGGGATCCGGGCGGCCATCAGAGAGGAGGAAGAGCATCATCCCTCCACCTCATTGATCTGCCTGGAAAACACCCATAACTTTGCCGGTGGAGCTGTAATCCCACTAGAAAAGATGCAGGAGGTATATCAACTGGCCCGGGAGCAAAAGATTCCCGTTCACCTGGATGGGGCGCGCCTGTTTAATGCGGTGGTTGCCACCGGCGTGACAGACGGAGAATTTGCCCAAAGGGCCACCACGGTCATGATTTCATTTTCCAAGGGTCTGGCTGCCCCTATCGGTTCGGTTATTGCCGGCCCTCGGGACTGGATTGCCGCCGCTCGCCGGTGGCGAAGGCGGTTGGGAGGGGGGATGCGCCAGGCCGGGATTATCGCTGCCGCCGCCCTGGTCGCTCTCGATGCCATGGTCGATCGCTTAGTAGAGGATCATACCCTAGCTAAACTATTAGCCGAAAAATTGGCCCAGCTCCCCGGTGTGGAGTTGGACCCCTCCATGGTAGAGACTAATATGGTTATAATAACATTGGAGAGAATGCCGGCTGCCCACTTTGTTGAGGAGATGAGGAAACGGGGTGTGCTCATACTAAGTATCAACCCGCACCAGGTGCGCTTTGTAACCCACAAGGACGTTTCCCGGGCCGGGGTGGAACAGGCAGCGGTTATCGCCAGGCAGATCCTAAAACAGTAAACGGTTAAACCTGGAATTAAAGTGTGCCGGAAGGAGCCACTCATGGGTAATAATTTTAAAGTAGGGCTGGCCCTGGGGGGCGGGGTGGCCAGGGGATTGGCTCATATCGGGGTGCTAAAAATTCTCCTTCGGGCCGGGGTAAAGATTGACTATCTAGCAGGGACGAGCATCGGGAGCCTAATCGCCTCCCTTTACGCCTGCGGTCTAAGTCTAAAAGTTATTGAGGAGTTAGCCAGGGGGATTTCCCGGCGGGTGTGGATGGATTATACCCTTCCCCGCATGGGGTTGATGGCCGGTGAAAGGTTGGAGCAGCTGGTTTCTCTCTTAACCAGGCGGCGCCGTATTGAGGAGTTACCCTTACCCTTGGGAATTATAGCCACTGATCTTACGGAGGGAAAAAGGGTTATCCTTCGGAGCGGTTCTATTGCCAAGGCGGTGCGGGCCTCCTGTGCCATTCCCGGGATATTCAAACCGGTCGAAATTGATGGGCGGCTGATGGTTGATGGAGGGGTATTAGAAATGGTGCCGGCCCGGGCGGTTAAAGAGATGGGGGCCGGTTTAGTAATAGCGGTTGATGTGGGTAGTTACGAGGATGAACATAAAATTGAAAACATGTTTGATATTATTTTTAGGGCTATAAATATTATGGCCCGGGAGATTACCGAATCCCGGGAATCAGGGGCGGATCTGGTGATTTCTCCCGATTTGGGGGGAATCACCTCCTTTCAATTTCATCGGGCGGCGGAGGTTATAACCATAGGGGAAAAGGCTGCTAACGGGGCGCTACCGTCAATTAGAGCGATCTTATCTTCATGAAACCAGGGGGAAGGGGCTAGCTATGCGCAGATTAAACAGGCTATTAAAAGGGGCTCTAGTTATTGCCATAATTGCTGTTGGGGTTTTTTACCAGACCGATTATTATTTAATTAAGCCGGGGACAGCGGAGGAGTTACGGCCGCTAATTGAGGTGGAAAATGCGGATCCGGAGGGCCGTGGGAAATTCTACCTGGTTACCGTTTCCCAGCAGCGAGCCAGTTTATTAGCCCTGGCTTATGGGTATCTTCACCCGGATATTGTGTTACAGCCGGTGACTGAGGTTGTCCCTTCGGGTATGAGTCAAGAGGAATACCAGGATTTGATGAAACAATGGATGCGCGAAAGCCAGCTAATGGCCCAGGTAATCGCCCTGAATCGCTCCGGCTACCAGGTAGAGATCAAGAGCCAAGGTGTAGTTGTCCGGGGGTTTCTAGAGGGCAGCCCGGCCAGGGGGGTTTTTGAAGAGGGCGATATAATAGTTGCGGTTGATGGCATGGAGGTATCATTGACCGAGCAGGTTATCTCGCAAGTACAAAACCGCGGTGTAGGGGATGAGGTTGTCTTAACGGTTGAAAGGGATAATCGGTCAATAGAGTTAGCCTCTGCCACCTACCCCAGTCCCGAAAATCCGGCAGTACCTGCCCTTGGAATTTATATCAGCTCCCTGGGATGGGAACCGGTAATACCGGTAGAGATTGAAATTAAGACCGGCAAAATTTCTGGTCCCTCGGCGGGTATGATGTTTGTCCTGGAAATTATAGATCAGCTTACGCCGGGGGATCTTACCAAGGGTCATTTTATAGCCGGTACCGGAACGATAGAACTGGATGAAAAAGTTGGGCAGATCGGGGGAGTGCGCCAGAAGGTAGCCGCTGCGGAGAAAGAAGGGGCTACCTATTTTCTAGTACCGATTGAAAATTACCGGGAGGCCGAACAGGCTGCCCGCCGGATTACATTGGTGCCGGTAGGTAGTTTGCAGGAGGTACTGGATTTCTTGGAACAGTTGACGCCGGCTACCGGGCAGTAAAAGATTTTGACAAGAGTAATAGTGCGTGCTATACTCGGAATGCGCTATTAAAGTTGGAGTAAGTGAAGCAGCCGCGGAAATATATTTTCGAGGAAAGTCCGGGCTCCGTAGGGCAGGGTGCTGGGTAACGCCCAGTGGGGGTGACCCCAAGGATAGTGCCACAGAAAATATACCGTCCAGCATTCAATTTAAGGAAACAGTAGCTTTTGCGAAGGCCGGTTTATTCCCTGGTTTTTTGAATTGAGTGCTGGATAAGGGTGCAATGGTACGGTAAGAGCGTACCAGCGGTCGGGAGACCGGCCGGCTAGGTAAACCCCACCTGGAGAAAGACCAAGCAGAAGGGGGATGAGGTTGCCCGCTGACCCCTCGGGTATGGTCGCTACAGGGGCCAGGCAACTGGCACCGCAGATAGATGGCTGCTACTTGACAGAACTCGGCTTACCAGCTTGCTCCAATTTTAAAGGCGCATTTTTTATTTTACCTCGCTTTACCTATATCCAATTGACCTCCTTCAGAATTAGATCGTTACTTGTTTTTCCGGTATATGTTACAATTAAATATGGGTTAGCGCTATCAAACTTTAGACTCTCCTTAAGGAGTTTGATCAGTTGTCAGACTGGATAAAATTTCTAGGCACGGCCGGGGCTCGTTTCGTGGTCTATAAACAGCTCCGGGCCTCCGGAGGGATCTGGTGCCATATACAGGAACGGGATCTAATTATTGATCCCGGGCCGGGTACAGCCTATCGCTGTCATGCCGCTAAGCCTAAATTAAACCCGGAAATACTTGATGCAATTATTCTTACTCACCGGCATCTGGATCACACTACCGAGGCCAATGTCATGGTTGAGGCTATGACTCGGGGTACATTTAGTCGGCGGGGTGCTTTATTTGCCCCGGCCGATGCTATTTGTCGGCCGGAACCGGTGGTATTTAGTTATTTGAGGGAGGCGGTGGAGCGGCTGGGAGTGCTACACGAGGGAGGCTGTTATTCCTTAGACGGGAGGGTTGGATTTTGCACCCCGGTTCGGCATCTGCACCCGGTAGAAACTTATGGTCTATTGTTCGATCTACCCTATGGGAAGATCGGTTTTATTGTAGATACCGCATTCTTTTCCGGGTTGGTGGAGAGCTATCGGGGAGCCGATCTGCTGGTGCTGAATTTAATGTTGTTTGATCCTCCGCCGAGGCCGGGAATTCAGCACCTGGATGTGGCCGGCGCCCGCCGGTTAATCGAAGGCATTAAACCAAGGGTTACTATCATTACTCATTTTGGGATGACCTTGCTTAAGCGTAATCCTCACCTGGTAGCCCAACAGTTGCAGGAAGAGACCGGGTATAAGGTTATTGCCGCCCGAGATGGGATGACCCTGGATCTGGCGTCGCTATTTGCCTAAACCAGGACAGGGAGATCCCGGCATCGAAAATTTGATAAAAAATGGAAAGCACATTGGAGGTAGGGGGATGAAAATTTTACGGGCAGAAGAACAGTTGGCAATTATCAAGGAGAACGTGGAAGAAATAATTTCAGAAGATGGATTGAAGGAGAAACTTAAACGCAGTGTTGCCGACCGGGAACCCTTATGTTGTAAGCTGGGCCTCGACCCTTCTGCACCCGACCTTCACTTGGGGCATGCGGTAGTTCTGGATAAAATCCGTACATTTCAAGATTTGGGGCACCGGGCAGTTATTATACTGGGTGATTTTACCGGTAGAATCGGGGATCCCACTGGCCGTTCCGAAACTAGGAAACAGCTTACTGAAGAAGAGGTAATGGCTAACGCCCGTACCTACCAGGAACAGCTCTTTAAAGTACTCGATCCGGAGCGGACCGAAATTAAATTTAACGGCCAGTGGCTTGAAAAGCTAAGCATGTCGGAGGTGATTCGTGTCACCTCTACCTATACCGTGGCCCGGATGCTGGAGAGAGAAGATTTTGCCGTCCGCTACCGGGAAAACCAGCCGATAAGCATCCACGAGTTCCTTTATCCCTTACTCCAGGGGTATGATTCGGTGGCCATAAATGCCGATATTGAATTTGGGGCTACGGAACAGAAATTTAACCTGCTTATGGGACGTCACCTGCAGCGGGAATATGGACAGGAGCCCCAGGTTGCCCTGACTATGCCTATTCTAACCGGGACCGATGGTTTACAAAAAATGAGCAAAAGCCTGGGTAACTATATCGGAGTTAATGAAGAGCCGGTGGAAATTTACGGTAAGGTTATGTCTATCTCCGATGAATTGATGCCGGAGTATTATCGCCTGGCATCGACATTCAAGGCAGGTCAGGTAGAGCAGATTCTTGAGGAGGTAAACCGGGGGGATTTACATCCCCGGGATGCTAAAATGCGCCTGGCTTTTAACATTGTTGCCCGCTATCATGGTTCGCCGGCAGCCCACGCAGCGGAGGAAAATTTTAAACGGGTATTTCAAAGGGGGGGGATCCCCGGTGAAATGCCTACCCATGAGATAGCCTGGTCGCCGGATTTGGATTTGGTCCCGTTATTGACTACTACCGGTCTCACCTCCAGCAATAGTGAAGCCCGGCGTCTGATCCGGCAGGGGGGGGTGCGGGTTAATAGTAAGCAGGTAAATTCCTCCTATAAATTTGCAAAGGCCGATAGCTATATACTCCAAGTTGGTAAAAGGCGATTTGTTCGATTAATATTGAAATAGGGGCCCGCCCCGGGTAACTTCTAATACTCCCCTGCATCTAATATGAATAACGAGGAGGGGAGGAGGTTGCTTCGCAAGCGCTTTACCCGCCGGCTGCCCAAAGGGCTAATCCCATTTATTGTTATTACGGTCCTTCTTTTTTTTATATTGGAGGGTTTCTTGCATGTGGAAAAAAAGCTTCGCCCCTTGTTACTGACTTTTGCTGAAATTGAAGCCAACTGGACTGCCACTGACGCCATTAATACGGCGGTGATGGATAAGGTGGCCCGCGGACTAGATTACCGGGATTTAATAAAGATAGAGCAAGATGATCAGGGTAAAGTTGCTCTGGCCCGGTTAAATAGCGGTGAGGCAAATCGGGTGATGGCTGAAACCTACAAGGCCGTCAAGGATGCCCTGGGTGTTATGGAGAGGGATACAGTTAAAATTCCCCTGGGGCAGGTTATGGACAGCTATCTTCTGGCTACCTATGGGCCGGCCATACCGGTAAGGTTTATACCCGTCGGCCGGGTGAACACCGAACTAATCGATATATTTGAGGATGCAGGAATTAATCAAACCAGGCATAAAATATATTTGAAAATATTTACCGAGGTTCAAATCCTTATTCCCTTTACCGCCCAGTCGATTACAGTAGAGACAACAGTCCCGATTGCCGATACAATTTATTTGGGGCGGGTCCCGGACACGGTAATAAATTTATCCTATCCTCGACAGGTATTTCCATGATTCCCCGCCGGCCTGTTCGATCGTAATTTTTGTAATAACCGGTAGCCGGGAAAAGAGTTACTTAATCCAGGTATAGGGAATAATTGCCGCATTTTTGTCGTTTATTCAGGTTTGAAGCAACTTGACAAGGTTTTTAACCCATGCTAATATATTACTTGCCGCCCCGGGAGCAGTAAGTTAGCGGTGGGGCGATGAAACTGTTCTTTGAAAACTGGATAGGGTAGGTTCTAAGTTTGGCTCTATTTTTTTGTGGGGCCTAAGAAGTGTTTAGGTGTAAACTGGAGAGTTTGATCCTGGCTCAGGACGAACGC
>JAAZLS010000052.1 GCA_012799185.1 Bacillota bacterium
AAACTCTAGGGCCTCCAGTAACTCTTTTTTCGCCTGTTCCTGGCCGCCGATCCGGTTAAACTCTACCCGGCTCCGTGACACCTTCTTTTTACCGATCGCCCCCAAACGGGGAGATTTAAGATTGCTAAAGCGAAAGAGAAAAATAAAGAGCCCGGCCAGGAGTAAAAGGGGAAGAAGATTGTTTTGTTGCCACAGCAAGATCACCACCCCGGCTGCCGCTAAGCCAATTAAGAGCTCCCGCAAAATCTTACGCATCTGATTCCCCCCCCTTTGCTTCCTCCACCTTTACTACCAGGTAAAGGCAATAATCGCCATCCCAAACCTGAAGATAGAGCCGGTGAGAATCGACGGCAAATTCCCTCTCCGTCAACCGGTATTTCTCGGCCAACAGCTTAATACTCTCTGCCACCTGGCGGTAGTTACCCCGGCGGGCCCCCTCATAAAGAGCGGGAGAAACCTCCCGGGCAAATAGTTCGAGGCGCTGATTAGGCCGGTCTTCAAATATTACCCGGACCGGCTCTTTTAGCTCCTCCTGGGCTAGCCCTTCAACCCGGCAATAAAAATCCGGCAGGGGCCCCCGGTAGCCGGGCGAAGGTTTAATTCGAAGAATCGCCTCCCCGTCCTCCCGGTGCAACCCGGCCTCCCCGATCTCCTCCATCTCGCTTAGCTGTTCCAGCAATGGGGTTTCCTTTACATAATACCGGTGATAATAGCTGCCCCCTCCCCATAGGGCCAGGGCTATAATAGCAGTAATCACAATCACCGGCCAGCGCAGGTTCTCCATGATACAGCTCCTTTGGTTAGTTTACATAATGTATATCATTATAACAAACCCCGGCCTGTCGGGCAACCGACAATACCGGGGATAAACTCCTAGGATTATATAGTTGGTAGAGGTGGCCCTGCCTCCGGTGAAAGGTTAACTATCCGGGGGGGTTAAAACAAAGAGGTAATTATGGGCGGTAAGCTGCTCCGATAACCCCTCAATGGGGAGCCCATTCACGGTGATCCGGACCCCCGGAGGGTAGCCCAGGCGGAGACTAATTTTTTCTTCCCCTTCAATCGCCAGCTCCCGCCCCGCCCTAAAGGTCTCTTCATAAAGTAGGCGGTCGTCACTGGAGAGGCGCACCCAGCAGCTGCCGATAAAGCTAAGATTTGCCTCCAGCCTATCTACACCGGTGACGTTATAGGCCGTCTCACTACCGGAGGACCGATCTTGGGCGATAGTTACCTGCACAAAGCCAGTCTCCTCTTCGTCCCCCTTTGGCGGGGCGACCGGCTCCTCCGGCGGCGGCGGGGTCACCTCCTCCGGCGGGGCGGGGGGAGCCGTTATATCCCGGTTCCCGGAGGTTAAAAACCAGGCCAGGGCGGCCAGGGAGGCGGCCACCAGCAAGATCAATAGCCAGTTAAACGGAGAAGAGGAGCGTTCCCGGCGGGAAACCGGATCGGCTTGCTCCAGTCCTGCCGGCGTCTCCGCCTCCGCCCTGGGAACCGATCCCCCTTTAAGCTCATAATAAAGATTTAAAATTTGATCCGGGTCCAACCCTACCTTTCCGGCGTAACTCCGGAGGGCACCCTTAAAATAGACCTCACCGGCAAAGGGAGTTGGATCACCCTTCTCTAAAGCCTCCAGGTGGCGTAGCTGAATTTTTGTTTGATGACTAATCTCTTTCAGGGTCAGATTTTTCTCCCAGCGGGCCCGTCGCAGCTGTTCCCCCAGCTCCTGCATTACTATCCCTCCCGGTTGTTTTTAAAAATCAGCCTTCTGCTTTAGCTCTTCATAGAGCCGGGCCGCCTGTTCCGGTGTAATAATAACCTCCCGGGGTTTACTCCCTTCAAACTGGCCCACCACACCCCGCTGTTCCAGATCATCGATCAGGCGGGCCGCCCGAGTATAGCCGATCCTAAATCGACGTTGCAACAGTGAAATAGAGGCCTGCCCGCTGCGGGCTACCAGTTCCACCGCCTCTGGAAAGAGCTCATCCATTTCACCCAGTCTCTCATCAATCTCCGGAGAGATTAAATGTTCCTCGTAATCTGCCTCCCCCTGGTCCCGGATATAGGCGGCAACCCGGCCAATCTCTTTTTCACTGACGTAGGCTCCCTGAACTCGGAACGGTTTAACCGTGCCCACCGGGTAAAACAGCATATCGCCCCGGCCCAAAAGTTTTTCCGCCCCGGCCATATCCAGGATAGTCCGGGAATCAACCTGGGAGGAGACGGTAAAGGCAACCCGGGAGGTAATATTGGCCTTAATAATCCCGGTAAGCACATCGACCGAGGGACGCTGGGTAGCAATCACCAGGTGAATCCCGGCCGCCCGGGACATCTGGGCCAACCGGGCGATGGCATCCTCCACCTCTCCGGGGGAGACCAACATCAGGTCTGCCAGCTCGTCGATAATAATAACCACAAAGGGCAGGGATTCCTCCGGTTCACCCTGCTTCAAACATAGCTCATTATAGGTAAATATATCTCGGACTTTCTCCCGCGCAAAGAGCTCATACCGCTTCCCCATCTCCCGAACCATGTTCCTTAGTGCCAGAGCCGCCTTCTTAGGTTCGGTAATCACCGGGGATAAAAGCTGGGGAATTCCGTTGTAAGCGCTAAGCTCTACTACCTTGGGATCAATCATTAAAAAACGTAACTGGTCCGGGTTCGATTTATATAAAAGGCTTAAAATAATCGTATTCAGGCAGACACTTTTTCCCGAACCGGTGGCACCGGCGATTAACAGGTGGGGCATTTTAGCCAGGTCGGCTATTACCGGCACACCGGTAATATCCTTACCCAGGCCGACGGTTAAAAGCGACGGATGTTCCTGGAAAGAGCTGCTCTCCAGGACATCCCTTAAATAAACCATGGAGATGCGTTTATTGGGCACCTCGATGCCCAGCGCTGCCTTGCCGGGAATGGGAGCCTCAATTCGCACCAGCGGTGCCGCTAAATTTAGGGCCAGGTCATCGGAAAGACTGACAATCCGGCTGACCTTCACCCCCGCCTCCGGCTGAACCTCAAACCGGGTCACCGTCGGGCCGGTCTGGGCGTTAATTACCCGGGCATTCACCCCAAAGCTCTGCAAAGTATTTTCAAGTAGCCGGGCCCGCTCCTTAATATTTTTCAGCTGCTCCCCCCCGGGTAGTCGCCCGCCTTTAGTCAGCAAATCCAGGGATGGGCAACGGTAATCACTGGTACCAGCCGGGCGCTCGGTTTTTACCCGCTGTTCGCCCCTTTCCCCCTCCGCCGCATCGACCAGGGTTAAACGCCGCTCCGCCTGGTAGACCGGGGGGATGGCGGGCACCGCTGCCGGCTCCGAACCAGCCTCTCCAATCTCCTTATCCGAAGGTAGGGCAGGCTCCGACGGAATCGGTACCCGGTAGGGCTCCTCTACCGGCACCTCCTCAATTTTTTTTTCAGTAAACTCCCCGGCCTCCTCTTCTTCCCCCACCATTAAGATATGATAGATCTCCTTTAAAAATTTCCCCAACCGCACTATTAGCCTCACCAAAAACAGGAAGACCTGTTTCAACCCACCCCATATTTGGGTTAGGGAAACATTGGTTATCAATAACAGGGAGATAGCCGCCAGGGTCGCTAAAACAATTTTGCTTCCCACATCGCGAAAGAAAAAATAGAGGGCCATGGCGACGACCGCCCCCACTACGCCGCCTCCCTGGTGTTCTCTCCCCAGGTTAAAACTAGCCCGGTAAAAATCCTCCCCGGATAAGGAGCTTACCTCCTCCATCATCACCTGGAAATGGGCGCTAACCATGAATAACAACAGCAATATTAAAACCCCGGCTAGCCGGCTTTTCAGATGAAAGGTTTTCTGTGGAAGCATCTCCCGGAGGGCATAAAATCCAATTAAAAATGGAATTACTACCGCGGTCTCCCCGGCCAGGGTCCGTAGAACATTATGGATAAATAGCCCTACCTCCCCGGTCTGCCCCGACTGATGAAGACCAGCATAGCAAAATACTGCCACCGCCAAAAGCAGCAGGCCTTTAATCTGCGTCCTAATCTCATCTTTAACTTTTGCATGTTTGCTCACAACGAGCCACCCACCTCAAATAAATACCGGTACGCTTATATTAACAAACCTAACAATTATTGGCAAACCGGGATAAGCCTGAGTTTAGGGGATGAGTTTAGGGGACGGAGGCTTTTACTCATCAACACCCCCAGAGTCCAGGGGACGGAGGCTTTTACTCATCAATGAGTCCAGGGGACGGAGGCTTTTACTCATCAACACCCCCTATCCAACTCCCGAGATAACCCCTTTTAACTTTTACCCTTTTTACCCTCTAATTAATGTGATTACAATGGTTAATATCCCCAGAGCCCAGCAGTAGTACGAAAAGTAATAAAATTTATTCCCCTTGAGCAGGTTAATAAATAGTTTTATAGCCAGAATTCCCGCCAAAAAGGCGACTACCCCCCCAACGGTATAGTTTACCAGCATGGCTCTCCCTATACTACCCAGGGCTATATGGCGGGCCTCCCAAAGGGCGGCCCCGGCGATAACCGGGGTAGAGAGCATAAAAGAGTAGCGGACCGCCGCCTCCGTCTCTAATCCTTTAAAGATAGCACCGGCGATAGTCAACCCGGAGCGGGAGATACCCGGGATAACGGCTATCCCCTGGGCCAACCCGATAAAGAGCCCATCACCAGGCCCCATGGTATCCAGGTTTTTCCTGCCAGCCGGCAAAAGAGTGATTAGCTTTAGAATTGTCCCGGTTATCAACAACATAAACCCTACCGCCAGGGTCGATTGGAATAGCCTTTCTATATAATTCGAGAGCAGCATCCCGATAATGCCGGTCGGTATGCAGCCCAGGAGAAGCAGTATTAAGAATCTTCGCTGCTCTTTATACTTGTAGAACTGAAAAAGTTTTATAAATTCATTTCTAAATACATAGAGTACTGCAAACATCGTTGCCACATGTAGCAATACCTCCAGGGTAACCCCTGGCTGCTGTAATCCAAGTAGATCTTTAAATATTACCAGGTGCCCGGAACTACTAACCGGCAAAAATTCGGTCAACCCCTGAACAAGGCCCAGGATAGCCGCCTCCAGGTAGTTCATGAAAACCCTCCCAAACATATATATTCCTTAAGATGTTCTTTGTCGGCAGCAATTATCCTTCTCCCGGCCCGGAAGCTCCCTCCCCCTTTAATAATTTAAAAGCTATCCGGGTCCCCGGCTGATTTTCTGCCACCAGGTAATCGGCGGGCCGGGGACTGATTAGGCGCACTACCCTCCCCTGGTCGGGGGATAACATCTCTACGATCAGTCTCCCCTCCCCGTATTCCAACTCCCGATATTGGGGCTTAAAGGAGTCGTACCCGGAAAGAACCCACTCCAATGGCAGGGGGGTATAGATAATCATGCCTGTTCTCCCCCCGAGCCCCGGCCCCCTCTTTTCTCCTTAATCAGCTCTTTTAAGTGCGCTACCGCCGGGCCCAGGCCACCTACCTGGTCAATCAACCCTACCTCCACTGCATCTTTACCAACAAGCAGGGTGCCGATATCCCGGGCAATCTGCCCGGTATCAAACATAAGTTCTCGGTATTTCTGTTCATTAACCCGAGAATGGCTGCATACAAACCGAATCACCCGATCCTGCATCTTGTCCAGGTACTCGTAGGTCTGCGGTATCCCCCAAATATTGCCGGTTAACCGGAGCGGATGAACCGTCATCGTAGCCGTTTCGGAGATATACGAATAGTCGGCACTTACCGCTACCGGCACTCCGATGCTGTGGCCGCCACCTAAAACCAGGGAGACGGCCGGTTTAGACAGGGTATCGATCATCTCGGCGATCGCCAGCCCCGCCTCCACATCGCCCCCTACCGTATTTAATACAATCAGGAGCCCATCGATACGGGGATCCTGCTCAATTGCGACCAGCTGGGGGATTACATGCTCGTATTTGGTAGTTTTATTCTGGGGCGGCAAGATCATGTGCCCCTCGATCTGCCCGATCACGGTCAGAGCATAAATATTACTTTCCGGTGAAGGTAGCTGGAGTTGACCCAGCTGCTCAATATTTTGGGCGGTCGACTCCCCCGGAGTCGAGGTTGGAGCCGGGGGGAGGGGCTGGGCGTCAATAGATCCCTCGGGAGATTGCCGGCAATTTAACAATTGATCACATCCCGTGCATTAATTGTACAGACCACTAGAGCCACACCAATAGTCTATATCAGTTGGGCGGTGGCTATACGAGTAGAACCGACAGGAGTAAATTTTGAGACCCTGGATTAGAACACCTGGCCCAGCCAGATTATCCCGGTGAAAGCTAACAGGAGCACCAACAGGGCCGGCAGCATCAGGGGCTTAAGCATCTCCCCAAAGGTTACATTAAAATATTCCCGGGTCAGTACCAGGCAGGGGTGAACCGGTGTAAAAAGATGGCCCAGGGTGGAACTAAAATAGATAAAGGCCAGCTGGGGCAGGTAACCGGCCCCCGTAGGAACCAGCAGGGGAGCAACCAGTGGTATGGTTATCGCTATGGAGGCCGAATTGTCCCCGGTGATTATCCCCATTAAAAAAGGAATCAGGAATAATAATATGATTAAGGGCGCTCCGGTCCCTACCAGGTACTCAGCCATGGAGCTCACGACCGAAGTGTAATCAAGGGTATGCTTGAAAAACATTATCCCCAGGATGATCAAGGCAGTCTTGAATTTTATTCCCGGGATTACCTGCTTTTGAAAGCGTTCCCGGAGGGCGGCCCCCGGTTTGCCCGTGCGGGGTAGGTAGCTAAAAATGGCTACCGCCACCCCGGCCAGGATCGCCAGGGGGAATAGAACCTGGAACAGAATAACCAGGCATAATATAACCAGTATCGGTGCCGAGCTCTGGAAAAATTGTTGCCAAGAGCGCCCGATCCCCCCCTCCCCTTCTCTTTTATCTAAACGGGCTGAGTGGTGGCGACTTTCCCGGAAGATGGTAAAAAACGAGAGGGCGGCGCCGGCCAGGGAGAGGAGCAGGTTGTAACCGGTAAACACAGTTACCTTGACCCCCGTTAGCTCAGCTGCCAGGATCATGCTGGGGAAGAGGGGAAAAGAAAAGTATAGGATGTGGCGGAACCAGAAGTTTGCGGCCGCCTGTCCCCCGGCACTAAAATCTGTCTTGCGACCCACCTCCTCGATCATTGGTGCCGACATAATCGCTCCGCCGGGGACAGCCAGCGTGCCGATAACCGCCGCAAGGGCGGCCATCAGAAGACGCCAATCGCCCAGGAGGGAACCCAGGCTGTCGATGATTTTTTGCATGGCACCGGTTTCTTTAAGTAGGTGACCCAATAGTTCCAGCAAAATGATACTAAAGAATAGGATTAAAGTAACCCGGCTGGTTATGGTCAAATAGATTACACGCCCCAGCTCGGCTACCGTAAGCCGGCACAGCAACCCCAGGGCCAGGCTGCAGACCCCCATGATGATGCCCGTATTATACCTCTTATACACTCCGGCGATCAATAACAGCAGCGTCAATACCAGGGGTAAGGTCCAGTCCATGTTTACTCATCCTATCGCTTTTTTAATCGACCGCTACCGGTAGAGCAATAGCAACCCCGAAACGGCCAGCTGCAACCCCTTATTCGTCCTGCCAGCTATCACCCTCCAGGCACTCGAGGAACTGGGAGGAAGGTTTAACCCTCCAGACCTGGTTTTCCCAGGCCAGGGACCACTCTTCCCCCTCCAGGCGCTCCTCCTCCCCGCCTACCCGGATTAGCAACTCCAGCCTTGCCGTCGCCTCTTTTCCGGAACCGTTAAATGTCTCCACCTGCCATTGTTCCAATTTTCCACCAGTGCCATTAAGCCATTCCCGGTATTGATCCCCATTTAGCCGGCCCCCGGTCACCTGTAGGGCATAGGCCTCCCGCCAATCCTTCTTCTTAATTGCCTCCAGGTAACATTCCAGAGCCTCCTTCCCGGTCCGGCCGAGAACATCCCTTCCTTCGGCAGCCCGTTGGCTGCGAAACCGAGCCCGATGCTCCTCCGCCTTTTCCTCGCTATAAAAAGCCCCCGCCGGATAGACATTGGAGGGATCCCAGATCATATATTCCTCTATCCCCAGTTTTAACGCGGCATCGATCTGTTGGCGTACCTCGCGGGCGCCATAGGGAATATAGCCCCTAATCCAGGTTGCAGTAAAGCTCTGCAGCCAGGGCCTGATTATAGCCGGCTCTTTTAATGGAGCATTCCGTTTTATCGCATCGGTTAAAGCCCGGTTAACCGTGCCCGCCGGTTCTGCATCGGGAACCGGGTAACCAAAATAGCCGGGCCCGTAATGGCTAGGATAGACCATCGGGCACTGGTAGTCCACCTCCGGGGCAAAGGTCTCCCAAATCTGCCCAATCTCGTCTGTGTCACCCCAGGAGGTAGCAATCACCCCGAATACATCGCAGGCAAAATGAACATTGTAATCGGCCAGCTGTTCCCGGGCCCGCTTTAGGAACCCCTTTACCGCATCATCCTTGATCCGCCCCTCCTGGTGAGGGTAATAGGCCTCCTGGTCTACCCGGCGGGCATTTTCCGGAAAGCGAATATAGTCAAACTGGACCTCCCGGAAACCAAGCAGGGCCGCCTCCTTGGCAATGGCAATATTATAATCCCAGACCTCTTCCTGGAAGGGGTTAATCCAGGCTACCCCCTTCTCTTTCCAGAGCCCACCCCCGTTGGCCTGGATAGCCCACTCCGGCCTTGTTTCGGCTAGGTAAGGATCCTTAAAGACCACGATGCGGGCGATCGGGTAGATATCCTTTGATTTCAGTTCCTCCAGCACCTCCCGGATATCGCTAATCGGCACCGGGTGATAGTACGAATCAACCTCGTTTATGATCTCGATATCGCTCTGGTAGCACATCCGGCCGTGATCATCTTTAATATCGATTACCACTGCATTGAGTTCCGTCTCCTCGATTAGTTTTAAATTGGCGCGGTACCTCTCCTCGTAACCGACCGTATGACCGGTAAGGTAAAGGGCCCGGGCCTTTACCGCCGGGTTTTCCGCCTGCTCCAGGGGAGGCAGGGGGACATAGAACTTGCCTAGCTCCTGTTTTAGCTCTTCGTTCCGTCGCTCCCATTCCTCCTGAAGACGCCGCGCCTCCTCCTCCGGGTTCTCCATAACTTCTCCCGGATTCTCACCCCCCGGATTAGTAGTAACCGGGGTTGCCCAAAGACATCCCGAAAAAAAGGTAACGATCACTGGTAGCATGATTAATAGGACCAAATATCTACGATTGCAAATACCCTGAATTGGATCCACCGATGTGCCCCCCTGCCTGAGATAGAACTATCGAAATGATCAAGTGACAAATCAAACTGATCAAATTGAATACCGTGTTAACTTTGACATGATACGACATATTTCCTGTTAAATTTTTCAGCATCAAGAAAATTGCCGCCGGTATTAAATGGCTCTAATGGAGTAAATGGGACAGACAAAAAAAATCGCCCGAAGGGCGACTGAAATTTAATTGCGCGTTACAACTTATTTTTTTATCTATTTGCAAACTATTTGTTAACTATTTGCGAACAATTTGTTAACTATTTGCGAATAACAAATTTGCTATCAAGGCGATTTAACTTTTCGACTATTCCGCCGTACTCCAGCTCAGAGTAGGGAAGCATGGCTGCACCCGAAAAACCTTGTTCGCGGATATCTACTGATTTGCGGGAAACCTTTTCCCTGATATAGCCCCAGAAAGGATGATCGAAACAGTCTACCGGCCCGGTAAGCTTCCCCTCACGGATGGAGTATCCGGCGGCACTAACTACCGGAGGACCATCAAAGAAAGAGATGGGCGAATTTAATTTAACCGGCATTAAAGGCCCCACATGACTGCCTCTCATAAAACCGGCCACGTAATGACCGATACTGTACGGGGAAAGGATCTCGCCGGTGGCCGGGAAGGCACCCTGAGCCCGCACCAATAAAACCGGATCATCCTTGCCGACATATTTACCGGCAATGTTATGTAACCGAGTAGTGGAGGCCGATACCGCCTGCTCGCCGCTGTGACGAGAATAAATTTCTGACACCACGAACCGCTCATTATCACGTAGTAGGGCGGCTAAATCATAAAGATCCTCCGGGGTAACCAGTTCGATCACCCGGTCCTCCTCCGTATGGGCTACATCCATAATCACAAACTTAAAACCTTCGCTAATCGCCGGAGATAACATCAGCCCCGCACAGTGCATGGGGTCAGCAAAACCCAGGTAGAGTGGCAAATTATAGGCTCCGGGGTCGGTTTTGTCGGCGGCAAAGAGAATAAAGGGTTCATTTTCCCTCTCTTCAAACTCCATCTCGGCTACCGCTGGCCCCAACCCTTTCACATTACCAGAAAAAGAGTCAGCTAGTAGATCCTGCCCGGCACCATAAAGACCCTGTTCTTTTGCCGTCTCCGTTCCACTAATGAAGGCGTCCCAGGCTAATTTATGGACCGCTTCACTCCCCGTCCCCTCCCGGTGAGTCATCAAAATAGCCACATCATCACCGGTATGGCTAATCCTGTAATCAATAATCAGCCTGCCGGATTCCTTAGCCACATGTTTTTCCACCGCCTCCAGCAAAGCCCGGCTCGGCTTAAGGTGGCCGGCAATGCCGCCTATATCGGCTTTAATTACACTTAAGGTGATTTCCATCGGCGCTCCCTCCATCGCTCTGTTCTTTAAAAGCTTTTAGCCGGCCCGATGACCGGCCTAAAACCTTTTATATTTATATGATACTATTATATTTATTCTACTACGCTAATAGAAGATCCTGCAACTAATATTGTAACAGATATCAAAAAAGATGGGATCAAGAGCGGAACTAAAAGAACAATCCCGGGTCCTGGTTCCCGGGAATAAAAATAGACCGGCCCCTGGGCCGGTCCCCCGAACCTAAGAGGTTTCCATAATTACCGGTAGAATCATTGGACGGCGACCGGTCTGGTTATAGAAATAGGTAGCCGCTACCTCCCGTACCCGGGATTTAACGGCGTTCCACTCTAAAAGTTGCTCCGGATCGACGGTCTTCAGATATTTCAAAAGGCTGTCCCGGGCCCCTTCCAGGAGATGTTCCGATTCCCTGACATAGATAAAACCCCGGGTAATTATCTCCGGCCCGGCGACGATCGCCTTTTGTTCCGGATCGATCACCAGCACCACTACAACAATTCCATCCTGGGAGAGGAGACGGCGATCGCGTAACACTACCCGGCCGACATCACCTACCCCCAACCCGTCAACCAGTACCTTCCCAGCGGCCACCGAACCGTTAATACGACTCTGCTCCCGGGTAAATTCCAGCACGGTCCCCGGATCTACCAAGAATATATTCTCCCGGGGCAGGCCAACCTTTTCGGCAATCCGGGCCTGGTAAACTAGGTGACGGTACTCCCCGTGTACCGGGATCAAGTACTGGGGGCGCAGTAGATTGAGCATCATCTTAATCTCTTCTTCACTGCCGTGACCGGAGACATGCACCTCGAATTGCGGCTTATATATCACATCCGCCCCCCGCCGGAAGAGGTTGTTCACCGTTCGCGCCACCAGCTTTTCGTTCCCGGGGATCGGAGAGGCCGAAATTATTACCGTATCCCCCTCAATAATCTCCACCCACCGGTGATCGGAGACCGATATCCGGGTCAGGGCCGACATCGGTTCCCCCTGGCTGCCGGTAGTGATCACCGCCAATTTCTGCGGTGAATACTGGCCAATCTGATCCGGATCAATAATTATCCCCGGGGGCACATTCAAATAACCCAGCTCGGAAGCTATCTCTACCGAGCGTTCAACGCTCCGCCCGACGATGCATATCTTTCGCCTATGACGATGGGCGGCATCGATTACCTGTTGGATACGGTGAATATTGGAGGCAAAGGTGGCAAAAATAATCCGGTTCCGGGAGAGGCGAAAAATTTCATCAATCGTCTCCCCCACCTCTTTTTCCGAGGGGGTAAAACCGGGACGATCCGAATTGGTGCTGTCGGTTAGGGCCACCAGCACCCCCTCTTCCCCCAAACGGGCCAACTTGTAAAAATCGGTAATCTCCCGATCCACCGGGGTCTGATCAAATTTATAGTCACTGGTGTAAACCACCGTCCCCACCGGGTTATAGACAACCACCCCGACGGAGCCGGGAATACTATGGTTTGTCCGAATAAAATCCAGCTCAAAATGGTTGGAGACCTTTAATCTTCGTCCGGGGCCGGGGATTATCTCATGGCTGTCCAGCTCCCCCAGCTGTTCGAATTCCTCCATCTTGGCCCGGAGCAGGCCCAGGGTCATCCGGGTTCCGTAAACCGGTACCTGGAGCTCCGAGTTAATATAAGGTATGGCCCCGATGTGATCTTCATGGCCGTGGGTTAAAATAATGCCCTTAATCAGGGAGCGATTTTCGACCAGGTACGATATATCAGGGATCACCACATCGATCCCCAACATATCCTCTCCCGGGAATTTTAATCCAGCATCCAGTACCAATATCTCCTGGCCATATTTTAAAACAAACATATTTTTTCCGATTTCCCCTACCCCGCCTAGGGGAATAATTTGCAAGCAACTTCGATCAGAACTAATAGCAACCTTTCCTCCTTTAAGTAAACCCCTTTTGTAGTCGGGCCCTGTTAATAGGCAGCCGGCAACCGGCGGCCGGTGAGCAATTCTACATTTTCACTGATCCGCCGGGGGTATTTTTTATCCAGCATTTATCTCCGCCAGTAACTGCTTCAACCCCGGTATAAGCTCTCTATCCAACGGCAACAGGGGTAGGCGGGGCTCTCCTACCCGGATCCCTGTCAGGTTAAGGGCAGCCTTTAACGGAATGGGATTAGTCACCACGAAGAGCCCCTTAAAGAGGGGCAAAAGCCGGGCATGGATCCGGCCGGCTTCCCGGGGGTGCCCTTCCTTATAGTAGGTAATCATCTGCGCAATCTCCTGACCTACCAGGTGGGAGGCAACACTAATTACGCCCTCCGCCCCCACGCTTAACAAGGGCAGGGTCATGGCATCATCGCCGGAGTAGAGGGCAAATCCCTCCGGTGCCCGGCGGCAAATGGCGGCAGCCTGCTCCACATTACCACTGGCTTCCTTAACCGCCACAATATTTTCAATCTCTGCCAACCTCAAAGTGGTGGCAGCAGTCATATTTACGCCAGTCCTGCCGGGTACATTATACAGTATAACCGGCAAATCAGTAGCTGCTGCTACTGATTTAAAATGTTCATAGAGGCCCTCCTGGGTCGGCCTGTTATAGTAAGGGGTAACCACCAGGAATGCATCCACCCCGGTACCGGCCGCCTCGGCAGTAAGTTCAATCGTGGCGGCGGTAGAATTAGAACCCGTTCCGGCAATCACCTTTATATCATGCCCTACTTCCTCCACTACCCGCCGGAATAGCTCCAGTTTTTCTTCCTTGGTGAGAGTTGGCGACTCCCCGGTTGTCCCGGACAAAACCACCGCCCTGGAACCATTTTTACTTAAATGACGGGCCAGTTTTACCGCAGCCGGATAATCGACTTTCCCTGTAGCATCAAAAGGGGTAACCATTGCGGTTATAACCGCTCCCAGGGAACTATCCAAAAATTGCACCTCCCTAAATCCAGGTTTATATATTATCATAAATGTCCATAAACTACTTAGTTCGCTTTAATACGACCGGTTTCCTGCCACATTAGGACCGGCTGTATCTGTTTTCCCTGTAAAGCCTCCCGTAAGGTTGGAATAATCAACTCTTCGCGGGCCACCAGGGAGTTGGGCTTCTGCCGGGGGTCATCCTGGCCGAAAGGGACCAGGTAAATATGCCGGGTATTTAAAAGGGTAGCCAGGTTTTTAGCATTCAGCCCCAGGCCATCATTGGTCGATATGGCGACAACCACCGGGCGGCAATTTCTAAGCTGGGCCTTGGCGGCCATGAGAACTCCACTATCAGTCACCCCGTTGGCCAGCTTGGCCATGGTGTTACCCGTACAGGGGGCAATCAGGAGCAAGTCCAGCAATTTTTGGGGGCCAATGGGCTCCACCTCTTCGATTTGGGACCAGGGCACCCTACCGGTAAGCTCCTTTATTTTCGTTACCCATATTGCGGCAGCCCCGAACCGGGTATCGGTAGCCTGAACCGCCGCCGACATAATTGGAAAAATCTCTGCTCCCGCTTGGATCATCTTTTCCACCTGGGGAAAAATATTTCCTAAAGTACAGTGGGACCCGGTCAGGGCCAACCCAATCTGTTTTCCTTTTAGGGTTGACATCAGTCTTCCTCCCATTATTTTTTACCGGTTGCCTTTAATGATTCTCGGGTAGAGCCCCGCTAAAAGCCGGCCCGAACTTCTTGGGGCTACCCGGCCCGGAAGGGCGGGCAATAACAGGGCCTTTATCCCCCGCCTAGCCGCCGCCGGGAAGTCGGTCCCGCCGGGAGAAGAGGCCAGGTCAAGGATAATTGTCTCTTTTTGTACGTTTTTTAACAGGGAATCGGGTAACATGAGCGCCGGGACCGTATTAAAGATAAAATCTACTGCGGCGACAGCCTCTGCCAGTTCCTCTCTAAATATAGCCTTAAATCCTAAATTTATGGCCAGGGCCTCCGATTCACGCCGGCGGACCAGCACGCTTACCTCCGCCCCCAGCCCCTGCAAAGCTCGGGCCAGGGCACTGCCGCACCGGCCAAACCCCAGTACCAGGACCCGGCTACCGTGGATGGTAATATCCGCAATCTCCATTGCCTTCTGGATCGCCCCTTCGGCGGTAGGAATAGCATTCCTTATCGCCAGCCCCTCATCGGTGGCAGTCAGTATTAGCTTTTTATACCCGGCCATTAGGGACTGCCACCCGGGGGCTATCGCCCCTACCAGCAAAATTGAACGCGGGTTGATCTGCTTGATCAGGGTCTTAATCTCCAGGGGCTCCCCGGCAAAAGGGGCATATACGGTTCCATCCCCTTTAATCCCGGGCAGGGGAAATACCAGGACCCCAGCCTGACTTAAATCTCCCGGGCCGGCCCCCACCGGCTGCGGTCCCGGGGAGGTAAGTTCAAATCCCATCGCCTTAACCCTTAAACCGGCGTCCTCCCATACCCGGTATAGCTCTAATTCCCGGCGATCACCACCGACAATAACTATCTCCTCTCCACGAAGACTATCCACCCGGCCCTCCCCCTTCCGGTTTATAGCATTATATGTTGGTAGGATCGGGAAAGTTAAAAACCCCCGGAAAAAATTCCGGAGGTTTTCCCTGCAACATCTAAACCCAAGACAAAGACGATCTAATTTTTTTAACCGTGGGTCTCCACATCCCGGGCCCGGTGCTCTCTTAAGATGGAAGCCGCCTGGTCTACCCTTTCCGCGGAAGACTTGAGGGTAACCAGGATAGAACCCTGGCGGACCTGTTCTTCAAAATGTTCTCCCCGTTCCGCGGGAATCCCGTAGTCGATTAATCCCCCTGCCACGCCCCCGGTGACCACCCCGGTCAGCCCCGCCGCCAGGGGTCCAGCGGCAACGATAGGTCCAATCCCTGGAATAAGCAGTGCCCCAGCGCCGACCAGGAGCCCGGTCACCCCGCCGAGAGCTCCACCGGTTACGGTCCCCGTCGTTAAATCATGGCCCTCTCCCCCACCATCGCCCCCCTCGCTATCCCGGGCCACCAGCGAGATCTCCTCGTCAAACCCCTGCGCCTTTAACTCATGGATGGCTCTCTCAGCCGCATCATTTTCATCGAATACACCGATTACTACCTTGCTCATCTTCTTCCCTCCTCGGCTTGATCCTAAGGATTAATATCTCCCCCCCCCGGTATATTTATACAAAGTCGGCCCGGAGAGGGTTAACATGGCGGGATACCGATGAGTAAAAGCCTCCGTCCCCTAAACTCACGGCGGGATACCGATGAGTAAAAGCCTCCGTCCCCTAAACTCATGAGTAAAAGCCTCCGTCCCCTAAACTCATTTTTGGGGGAGGTCGATGATGATCGCGTCCTTGCCGATCTTGATTACCGCCGGCCAGGGGATGGTTATCTCCTCGTTGTAACCCAGGCCGAGGAAACCTACGCTACCAGGGAGAAGCAACGAGTGGATCTTTCCGTTATTTTCGTCGATCACCAGGTCCGCTTTCCCGGCCGGGCCCCAGAAACTCCCCTCGTTTATATCAACCAGTTCCTTGCGCCACAGCTCACTTAACCGCAATGGTAACCTCCTTAATCGATCCCGGTATGCCCAAATCCCCCGGAGCCTCTTTCCGTCGGCGGCAGCTCCGCCGACTCCTCCCAGCTAATCCGAAATACCGGGCAGAGTACTAGCTGGGCAATCCGATCGCCCCGTTCAATAACCAGCTGCTCCGTACCCAGGTTAATTAAGATCACCTTTATCTCTCCCCGGTAATCGGAGTCGATGGTGCCCGGGGAATTTAAAACACCGATCCCCCGCCGGGCGGCCAGTCCGCTGCGGGGGCGGACCTGCAGCTCATAACCGGTGGGGATTGCGACCTTTAAACCGGTAGGTAGGATCCGAATCTCCCCCGGGGGGAGTATAACCTGGTCCGTGATCGCCGCTAACAGGTCCATCCCTGCCGCTCCCCTGGTCATATAGGTAGGGAGGGGCAGCCCCCCGGCGTGCTTCATCCTTTTAACTACTACCTTGATTTTGGTCATCGTTTTTCGCCTCCACTGTCTGCATCAATATCGAAATTTCGATCCGGCCGCCCCAGCAGGCGGTTTTAATAAGCAGGGCCCGGTCCCGGTTGTTGCGGAATTTAAAGTCCAGGTAGCTGGAGACGGTGGCATCTCTCCCCGGGGGAACATATCCCACCGGCAGGCTGTGGGGGTAGCGCTCCACCACCTCCAACCCAGCCTCCAGGACCGCATTATAAAGGGTAGAGGAGACCTGGCAGATCCCTCCCCCCAGGCCCGGAACCACCGAGCCGCCGACGATAATGGGGGCCAGCTCGTAACCTTTTTCGATGGTTCGCCGCCCCACGGCCCTATTAAAAGAAAAGAGTTCCCCGGGGAATAACTGGTAGTTATTTATAGAGGCGGCGGCTAGCTCGATATTGATATTTCGCCCCCCTCCGCCCCCGTAGATCGTATAATAAGAACCGAGCTGGACGGTAAACTGTTCGAAGAGCACGGCGGTAATCTCAGGATCGAGCTGCACCAGGTCAAAGAGCAACCTGCTCCCCGCCGGAGCGCCCATCACCCGTGCAACGGTGGATTCCACATCCAGCTGGACCCCATAGCTCTCCGGTACCAGCTGATCGGTCCAAGGATCCAGGTAGGCGTTGCGCGGCCTCCTGAATAGTTCGGCGGCGAGCCGGTTTAAATGCCTCTCCACCTCCGACCGGGAGAGGCCGGCCACGCCGTGCCCCTCCAGGATAACCCCCGGGGCGACCCTTCCCGGCAGCCAACCGGGCTCCCCGTACCGGTAGAGGAGGCAGGCCAGGGCTATTAATATTAGCAGCAGCCCGAACCGGGGGCCCACCCTTACCTGCTGTACCCGGTTAACCATTAATAGGTAATGGGCCCCGGGCCCAGGAGCTCACTCATGGCTACCACCTGGAGCCCCTGTTCGGCTATTAACGGAAGGACCCGGGCCAGGAACTCCACCGTATCGCCGGTGGGGTGCATTAATATGATCGCACCCGGATGAAGCCCCGCCATGATCCGCTCTTGCATCGCCTCTACCCCCGGGCTACTCCAATCGATCGTATCCAGCGACCATAGGAGCAGGCGCATATCATGGCGCGATACTACCTCCAATGTTAAAGGATTATATTCCCCTTTGTGGGGTGTGAAATAACGGGGGTACCTCCCGCAAATCTCAAATATAATTTCGTTGGTTTGCCGGAGGGAGCTCTCCATCTCCTCCGCCGTTAAATCGGGGAACACCTCCAGGTCAGAGTAGCCATGGCTGGCCAGTTCATGGCCGCCCGCATCAATTTTCCGGGCCAGATCCCGATGCTCCTCCACCCAGCGACCGGTGAGGAAAAAGGTCCCCTGCGCCCCCTCCGCCTCCAACAGGGCCAACATGGGTTGCAGGGAGTCATCCCGGTTCCAGGCCACATTAATCATCAGCCCCACCGCCGGCTTGCGGGAATTGCCCTTATAGATTAATAACGAGGGGTAGTCCTCCGATCGGCGGGCCGGCACCGTTTGCCGGTATACCGGTTCGACGGTGCTATCCCGGGGGGCGGCCAGGATCGCCTCCACTGTCAGCTGCCGGTCTACCTCGATCCCGTTTAACTCGGGGACCAGAGCGCCGGTCTCCGGCTCTACAATTGCATTTACCGGTTCTCTCCCCTCCTCCCGGGCCACCTCCGCCACCACCAGGGCAACCTCCTCCGCTAAAAGGCCACCCAAATTTTCTCCCCTGAAATGAACCCCGGCTTTTACCCCGTTAAAATAACGGTAAGCCGGATCGAAACGATAATAGATTAAAGCCGCTGCCAGCACCAGCAACAGCAACCCGATTACCAGCCTAGTTATGCGCCATCGCCGGCCGGTAACCCCCATGCCCTCACCCCCGATTGCTTTAAATTAAATAGGCCGCCCCGGGCCCCTTCCTCCTTCTAATATAAGAGCTGGGAGACGGTTACCGGCTCATAGCCTCGCTCCCGCAGGCTGGAAATAATCCCCGGCAGGGCCCGGGCCAGCGGCGGCGACCCGGCCCGAAAAGAGATGATCGAGCCCCCCCGGACCCTTTCCAATAGCTGCCGGGTAAAGTAAGGGCAATCGCCATCGCTTAACCAATCATAGGAGGCCACATCCCAGAGCACCAGGGATAGCCCCTCCTCCCGGGCCGCCTGCTGCACCAGGCCGCTATAGGCCCCCAGGGGGGGACTGAAAAGACGGGGCCGGTACTCCAGCAGCTCCCGGGCCAGCCGGTTAAAACCGCTAATCTCCCGGCTTAAATGTTCCTCATCCAGGTAGGGCAGGGGTATATTGGAGAGGGAGCAGTTTCCCAGTTCATGTCCCCCCAGTACTATTTCCCGGGCCTCCCCCGGATTAAGCTTTATCCAGTTACCCGATAGGAAAAAGGTGGCCTGGACCCCTTCCTGCTCCAGGATCCTTAAAATCTCCGTTACCCCCCGGCTGCTATAGCCGGTCTTAAAGGTTAGCGCCACCCGGGGGGGGCGCCCCCCGGCAAAATAGAGCGGCCGGTCGTCCGTAACGGCATAGCCGGCGGTCAATAGCGGCCCTATCAGGAGCAGTAAGAGGAGCACCGGTCGCCGGAACAATTTTTTTATGAACCCCATCGCAGGTATTCAACATCCTTAACCCTGTTTATACCATATTTATGCCGGCCCCGCCCGGTTATTCTAGGGAAAGGGCATAAAAAAAACCCTAGTTGCCTAGGGTTCCCGCCTGCTGTTATCTTCGTTTACGATAAGGTGACCGCCGGCGCCGCTCACCCTCTTTAGAGTCGGCCGGTTTTTCCAGGGCCTCTTTACGGGAAAGGTTAATCCGGCCCCGCTCATCGATATCGAGCACCTTTACCGTGACCATATCACCCAGGTTAACTACATCCTCGGTTTTGCCTACCCGGCAATGGTCCAGGTGGGAGATATGTACCAGCCCCTCCTTCCCGGGAAGGACCTCCACGAAGGCCCCGTATCGCTCGACCCGGGTCACCTTCCCCAGGTAGGTCTTACCTGGCTCCACATCGGCCACCAGCGACTCGATAATTTCCTGGGCCTTCTGACCTGCCTCCAGATCGATCGCTGCGATATAGATTCTTCCATCATCTTCTATATCGATCTCGACCCCGGTTTCAGCGATGATTTTATTGATCATTTTGCCGCCGGGCCCGATGACATCCCTGATTTTGTCGACATCGATCTGCATGGTAATCATCCGGGGGGCATGGGGCGATAGCTCCGGGCGCGGAGCGGCTAGGGTATCGTTCATGATGCCCAGGATATGACGGTAGCCCTCACAAGCCTGCTGCAGGGCCGTCTCCAGTATTACGAAGGGGATCCCCTTTACCTTGATATCCAGCTGCAGGGAGTTTATCCCCTCCATGGTCCCGGCCACCTTGAAATCCATATCACCTAAAAAGTCTTCCATCCCCTGGATATCGGAGAGGATCACAACCTCTTCCCCCTCCTTGATCAGCCCCATGGCGATCCCCGCCACCGGCTTGACTGTGGGTACCCCCGCATCCATCAGGGCCAAGGAGCCGGCACAGACGCTGGCCATGGAGGAAGAGCCGTTAGACTCCAGGACCTCCGAGACGAGGCGGATCGCATAGGGGAACTCCTCCTCCGAGGGGATAACCTTGACCAGAGAACGCTCCGCCAGGGCCCCGTGGCCGATCTCCCGCCGGCCGGGTCCCCTAATGAACCCCGCCTCCCCCACGCTAAAGGGCGGAAAGTTGTAGTGATGCATAAAACGCTTCGACTCTTCGGCCGTCAGGCCATCTAAGGTCTGCGTATCCCGCAGCGTCCCCAGGGTGCAAACATCTAGAACCTGGGTCTGGCCCCGGGTAAATAGGGCTGAGCCGTGAGTACGGGGTAAAATAGAAACCTGGCAGCTAACCTCCCGGATCTCTTCCGGCCGCCGCCCATCGGGACGGAGCCTATCCTTAATAATCATGGAGCGCATCGTCTCTTTTAAAACCTGTTCATAGATATATTTCAGATCCCTTTCGTTCTCCGGGTACTGCTGCAGGTACTCTTCTACTAGCTCCTGCTTGATCTGCCTTAGCTTTTCTTCCCGCTGAAGTTTATCCGGATTACCCATCGCCTGCCGGATTCTCTCCCGGGCTACCGCCGCAACCGTTTCGGCAATCTCCTCCTCCGGCTCAAAGGGCACGATCTCGATCTTGGGTACCCCTTCCGCCTCCACCATCTTCTCCTGCATCTCAACGATACGGATAATCTCCCGGTGCCCGGCCTCCATGCACTCGATAAGCTCCTCGGGACCCACCTCACAGGCCTCCGCCTCGACCATCATCACCGCCTCCCTGGTCCCGGCCAACACCAAGTGCAACCGGCTTTCCTGGCACTGTTCCAGGGTGGGATTGATCACCGGTTCTCCATCGATTAAACCGACCACCACCGCTCCCAGCGGACCGGCGAAGGGTATCTTCGAAATCGATAGGGCTGCCGAGGCCCCGATGATCGATAATATTTCCGGCGGGCAATCATGATCCACCGATAACACCATCGATACCACGTGCACCGGGTTACGTAGCTCCTGGGGAAATAGGGGGCGCAGGGGGCGATCGGTGAGGCGGGCACTTATAGTCGCCTTCTCAGTAGGGCGCCCCTCCCGCCTAATAAAACCCCCGGGAATCTTTCCTACTGCATACTGCCGCTCTTCGTAATCTACGGTCAACGGAAAGAAATCGATCCCTTCCCGGGGCTCATCGGCCATGGTAGCCGCTACTAAAACTACCGTATCTCCATATGTAACCTGGACCGCTCCACTGGCCTGTTTTGCTAACTTTCCTGTCTCCAACGTCAAAATTCTTCCTTGAAGCGGTAATTCATACCTACCCAAATAAGTTAAAGCCTCCTTCCAAATGATCAAATTAATAGTAAAAAAGGGGCTTGCAGCCCCGGTCTATTTTCTCAAGCCAAGTTTTTCAATAATTCGTTGATACCGTTCCGGAGAATACTTGAGAAGGTAATTCAGCAGGCCCCGCCTTCTCCCGACCATCCTCAGTAAGCCTCGTTGGGAATGATAGTCCTTCTTGTGAGTCTTTAAATGTTCGGTCAGCTGGTTAATGCGCCCCGTAAGCAGGGCGATCTGTACCTCCGGCGAACCGGTATCGGTCCGGTGTAACCGGTGGCGGGAGATAAGTTCTTGTTTTTCATCTGGGTTAAGCATCTTAATTTAAACCTCCGTTAACTGATAATCGCCGCTCTGCCCAGTAACCGGTACCGGGTAGACGGTTCATTTGCCTAAAAAATTCTACCACAGAATAAATCAATTGTAAATTAATTTAAAGGTTTATCGGGCCGGCCGTCTCCAAAAAACTACCTCTGAAGGACCGGTAGCGGCCGGCGGCCAGCTCTCCCGCCCGTAATATATCCTGATCGATCTGGTTTTTTAACTTCTCCGGGGTAGCAAAGGAGATTATTTGGCGAAGTCGCTCCAAAAAATAGAGTTTAATAGTTCTATGATAGAGATCTCCGCAGAAATCTAAAATATAGGTCTCCACGGTTACTGTCTCCCGGTTAAAGGTGGGGGTCCCCCCGACGTGGGTCACCCCAAAAACCGGCTCCCCGGCGACCCCCTCAACCGCCGTTAGGTAGACCCCCGGCCCGGGCCAGAGCAGATCACCGGTCACCTCCAGGTTGGCCGTTGGATAGAGCAGCCGCCCCCCCCGGCCGGCACCGGCTACGACCTTTCCGCTCCGGAAAAAATAGTAGTTTAATAGTTCGGCCGCCCGGGAGAGCTCCCCGGAGCTGATGAGCCTCCGGATGGCCGTGCTGCTAACCGGATCATCCTTATCCACCAGAAGGGGGCAGATCTCTACCTCGAAGCCATAGCTATCACCCAGGCGGAGCAGGGTTGAAGCCCCTCCCCCGGCGCCCCGGCCAAAGGTATAGTCCTCTCCGATGATCACCCCGCTAACCTTTAGCCCCTCTCCTAAAAACCGCTTGACAAATAGTTCCGGGGGGAGAGCGGCGACCTCCAGGTTAAACGGTTGCACCACCAGGTAATCCACCTCTAAAGCCGCTATAATTTCAGCCTTCTCCGGCAGACCGGTAAGCAGGGGGAAGGGGATACCCGGTTGTAGGCAGCTCCGGGGGTGGGGGTGAAAGAGGAGTACCGCCGCTACGCCCCCCCTCTGGCGGGATAAATCTACCGTGCGCTTAATAATTGATTGGTGGCCCCGATGGACCCCGTCAAAATTACCCAGGGCCAGGTATAGGGGCCGGCCTGGATCACGCCACTGTTCCAATCCTTGAATAGAGATCATCATCATTTTCTCCTCGGGTAAGCTAGAAATTTATCTTTGGTTTAAGCCACAGTTTCCCGTCAACCTCGTCCAGGGCCGCCAGCGTTTTAAATCTCCCCCCGGGATCGTAAACCCGGCAAAGGGATCCCGGCCCCGGGGCCTGTTCCAGCAACAGGGGCTGTCCCTGTTGCAACCGCTCTATATCTACCGTCCCCCGGGTCAGCGCCGGCAGGTGCGAGAGCCCCCGATCCACCGGCAGAATTAGCTCCCCTGGCTCCGACAGGCCGGCCCGCTTCCGGATTTCATCCATGGTTAACGCCTCTTTTAAGGTGAAAATCCCAACGGAGAGGCGTCGTAGAGCATTGATAAAGGCCCCGGTTCCCAGGCGCCGTCCGATCTCCTCCGCCAGGGTGCGGATATAGGTCCCCCGGGAACATTTTGTTTCAAATACCAGGTGGGGCCGCCCCGGGTAGCGCCACTCAACCAGCTCCAGGCGGTAAATCTGGATCTTCCGGGGTTTAAGCTTAACCTCCACCCCCCGGCGGGTCCAATAATACATGGGCTTGCCCTGGTACTTAATGGCAGAATAGGGCGGGGGAACCTGCTGCTGCTCTCCCGTTAACGAGAGAAACAGCTGCTCTACCGCCTCCTTCGCGATAACAGGAACCGGGAACCTCCCGGTTATCTTCCCCTGGGCATCGCCGGTCTCAGTGGTAGCCCCCAGCTCCAGCTCCGCCCGGTACTCTTTCGGTAGATCCATTAAATATTCAACAATGCGGGTCGCCTTGCCCAGGCAGATGGGCAGGACCCCGGTAGCCGCCGGATCCAGGGTCCCCGCATGGCCGACCTTTACCTTCGGAAAAAGAGCCCGGATCTCCTGCACTACCCGGTGAGAGGTCGGTCCGGAGGCCTTGTTAACTATTAATAGGCCGTTCAAAACCCTTTTTCCTCCGGCCCGGTGGCCTCCCGGAGCAGGGCATGTGCCTCTTTAAGCACTGCCGCTTTAGCCGGGGGGTATGCGCCGGGGATCCGGCAACCGGCGGCCTTCGCGTGCCCTCCCCCGCCAAATTTCTCCGCCAGCCCGCTTATATCCAGCCGCCGGGAACGGATTCCTACCTTTATCTCTTCCCTCTCCCCGGTATAAAAAAGCACCCCGATCTCAACCCCCTCGATATTTACGGAGTAGTTAACCAGGCCGCCCATATCCTCTTCCACCGCGCCGCAGCGCTCCAGCAGATCCCGGCTGACCGTTAAAATCGCAATCCGCCGCCGTGAATAAAGTTCCAGGGTAGGGAGGACCTCCTTCAATAGGATAAAGGAGGGGAGGGTGCGCAGATCAAATAGACGCCGGGATATTAGGCCCGGCCGGCACCCCCGCTCAACCAGGTCGGCGGCGATACGGTGGGTGTTGGAGGTGGTATTGTCGTACTTGAAGGAACCGGTATCGGTAGCCAAGGCCACGTAGAGGGCGGTCGCCATAGAAGGGGTCGGCTCCAGGCCCATCTCTGCCAGTAATCTAAAGACAATCTCGCCGGCGGCACCGGCCGAACTATCGACCAGGTTTACCGTCCCAAAGTAGCGATTGCTAACATGATGGTCGATATTAATTAAAACCGGGGCCTTTTCAACCTGGGGGCCCAGTTCCCCCAACCGGCCCAGATCGCTACAATCCAGGACCACAACCGTCGAGCGGCCGTCAAAGGAGAGTTCACCGGCTATCTCTTCGCTCCCCTTTAAAAACCGGTACCGCCGGGGCACCTCCCCGGGGATAACCATCCGTACCTTTTTGCCCAGCCGCTTTAACGCCTCCCCCAGCGCTAAAAGTGAGCCGATACTGTCCCCATCGGGGAGCATATGGGATAACAGGTAGAAACTATTACCCCGGGTTAGTAGTTCCGCGATCTGCTTTAATTCAGGCATTGCCCTCTTTCTCACTACGAATAGATTTTAGTATTTGTTCGATATGTTCCCCGTACTCCATCGAACGGTCCAGCTCAAAAGTTAGCTCGGGAGCATAGCGCAGGCGAATCCGCCGGCCAATCTCGGAGCGAAAAAAACCAACCGCCCGGGTTAGGACACGGCAGGTCTCCTCCTGCTCCTCCGGGGTGCCGTATATGCTGACATAGATCCGGGCATAACGCAAATCCCTGGTTACCTGGACCTCGGTAACACTTGTTAGCACCTTTACCCGGGGATCTTTCAACTCTTTACCGATAATCTGGCTTACCTCTTTTTTAATCTGGTCCGCTACCCGGCGGGCTCTGGTCTCTGACATATTATAACCTCCACGCAAACTGGCAGGGCCTGCTATTTCTTAACCTCCTGGATCACATAAGCTTCGATTATATCATCCTCTTCGATAGCATGGAATCCATCTAGTAAGATACCGCATTCATACCCGTTTAAAACCTCCCGCACATCATCTTTGAACCGTTTTAGGGAGGCCAATTTTCCTTCAAATAGTTTCTCTTTATTCCGAAGCAATCTTACCCGGGCATTGCGGGTAATCTTACCCTCGGTAACCAGGCAACCAGCTATCGTCCCCAGCCGCGAGACTTTAAATAGCTGCCGGACCCGCGCATATCCTAAGATAGCCTCTTCCATCTCCGGGGCCAACATTCCAGATAGAGCCCCTTCAATATCTTCAATAGCTTCATAGATCACGTTGTAAAGCCGAAGGTCAACATTTTCCTGTTCCGCCATCTTCTGAACACCGGGTTCCGGCCGGACATTAAAGCCGATCACTATCGCGTTGGAGGCAGTCGCTAGCATGATATCGGATTCGGAGATTGATCCGACCGCCGCATGGATAACCTTAAGCTTAACCTCTTCCAGGCTTAATTTAAGTAGGGACTCCTGGAGTGCCTCTACCGAGCCGTGGACATCCCCTTTAATGATCAGGTTTAACTCCTCGACCTCCCCCTCTTGGATCTGCTTAAACAGATCCTTCAAGGAGACCCGCTGCATCCGATGGGCGGCCTCTCTCAATTTTAAAGAGCGTTTCTCCGCCATCTGCCGGGCCATCCGGTCGTCCCCCACCACCTGGAAGCTATCACCGGCCTGGGGCACATCAGCCAAGCCCAGGACTTCCACCGGGGTGGAGGGGCCGGCCGTTTTGACCCGTTTCCCCTGTTCGTCAATCATGGCCCGGACCCGGCCGGGGATAGAGCCGCAGATCACGGCATCGGTCACCCGCAGGGTCCCATCCTGGACCAGCACCGTGGCTACCGGCCCGCGGCCCCGATCCAGCCGGGCTTCGATCACCGTTCCCCGGGCCGGCAGGTCGGGATTAGCGCTAAGCTCAGAAACCTCGGCCATCAGCAAGATCATCTCCAGCAGCTCGCTGATCCCCTCCCCCTTCAGGGCGCTAACCGAGACTACGATGGTATCCCCGCCCCATTCCTCCGGAACCAGGTTGTGCTCCGCCAGCTGCTGCTTGACCCGCTCCAGGTTGGCGGTAGGCTTATCAATTTTATTTACGGCGACAATAATCGGCACCCCCGCCGCCCGGGCGTGATTTATAGCCTCTATAGTCTGGGGCATGACCCCGTCGTCGGCACCGATCACCAAGACTGCAATATCGGTAACCTGGGCGCCCCGGGCCCGCATGGCGGTAAAGGCCTCGTGGCCGGGGGTATCTAAAAATACTACCTTTTTCCCCTGGACCTCTACCCCGTAGGCACCGATATGCTGGGTAATCCCGCCGGCCTCACCGGCGGTAACATTTGCCTTCCGGATAGCATCTAGAAGGGAGGTTTTACCATGATCCACATGGCCCAAGACGGTAACCACCGGCACCCGGGCCTGGGTCCCCTCTCCTTCGACCCGGGTCTCAGCCTTTAACTCCTGTTCCATCGGATCGACGGTATGTTCAAGATCTACCTCGTAATCATCGGCCACCAGTTCCATCGCCTCCGGCGAAATCTCCTGGTTAATACTGGCAACTACTCCTAGCTGCAAGAGCCGGCCAATAAGCTCGGCCGCCGGCACTTCCAGGTAAGAGGCCATCTCTCGCACGGTAACCCGCCCCTCGAGCTTTATCTTGCGCCTCTGCTTTCTCTTGCGGGCGGCTGCTGATGCCTGCCTTTCTAAAAGGGCCTTCCTTGCCTTCCGACCGGGGGAGGGAACCTCTTCCTCCGCCTTCTCAGCGGGCTCCTCTTCGATTTCTTCAATAACCTCTTCCCCTTCGACTACCGGTACAGGGACCTTTTCCGCTTTCTCCTCCGGGGCGGGAGCGGCAACTTCCTCCTTTTTATCTGGCTTGGCTTCAGTCTGACCAGTAATGATGGCGATAACCTTTTCTGCTTGCTCCCTATCCAGGGTGCTCATATGATTTTTCACAGATACATTCATGCTCTTCATCACGTCAATTAACTTTTTGCTGTTCGTGCCCAACTCCCGGGCCAGCTCATAAACCCGAACTTTTCCCACTTACAACACCTCCATTTAATGACCCTCCTTAAGTACCCTGTACTGCTTAAGGTTTAACTTTCAGGTTTTTCCTCCGGCGATACCAACATCTTTCGTAGGGTGTCTATTACCTCCAGGGTAATGGGAACCCGCAGGTTTTTTTCCAACCGTCTCCCCTTAATTGCTTTCTCCAGGCAGGCAACCCGGGGGCAGATATAGGCCCCCCGGCCCGATTGCTTACCAGTTAAATCGACGGTAACCTCCCCGGCGGGGGTGCGAACGATTCGGATCAGCTCCCGCTTCGATTTCTTCTCCCGGCAGCCGACGCAGGTCCGCAGCGGTACTCTACGTTTTTTGCTCAAGATCTCCCTCCCCCTCGCTCTCCTCTACCTCTTCTAGGTTCTCCGGGCTGAGCCCCAACGATGAGAGCCGCTGTTGGGCAATCTGGGTTTCGCTGGAGATATCAATCTTCCATCCGCTGATCTTTGCCGCCAGCCGGGCATTCTGACCCTCTTTGCCGATCGCCAGTGAAAGCTGATCGTCGGGAACAATTACCGTGGCGATCTTCTGCTCCGAGTCCAGCTCCACATTTACCACCGCCGCCGGGCTGAGAGCATTGGCAATAAAGAGCTCCAACTCATCGTTCCATTTTATAATATCAATCTTTTCCCCTTTTAACTCGTAGCTGATCGCCTGTACCCGGCTACCCCGGGGACCGACACAGGCCCCTACCGGGTCCACATCCTGATTATTGGACCAGACCGCAATCTTGGAACGGAAGCCCGCCTCCCGGGCCACGGCCTTTATTTCAACCACGCCGTCAAATATTTCCGGAACCTCCAGCTCAAACAACCGCTTGAGCAGGCCGGGATGGGAGCGGGAGACGATAATTTGGGGCCCCTTGGTTGTCTTCTTAACATCGACAATATAGGTCTTAATCCGCTCACCCTGGCGATACCTCTCCTGGCGAATCTGTTCCTCCAGCGGCAATATAGCCTCGGTCCTTCCCAAATCGATGATTACATTGCGCTGATCGAAACGCTGGACCAGGCCGTTGATAATATCATCAGTCCGATCAATAAATTCCTCATAAATTAGTTCCCGTTCCGCCTCCCGGATTCTCTGGATGACCACCTGCTTGGCAGTCTGGGCCGCAATCCGCCCAAACTCGGTGGGGGTGACCTCAACCTCTACCAGATCGTCTATCTGGCAATGGGGATCATAGACCCGGGCCTCCGCCAAGGTTATCTCCTGCCGGGAATCTTCCACCACATCAACAACCACCAGCTCCGAAAAAACCTTGATTTCACCGTTTTGCCGGTCGATATCGACCCGGACATTGGGGGAGGAGTTAAAGTTGCGTTTATAGGCCGAGATCAGGGCTACCTCGATCGCCTCAAAGAGCACCTCTTTACTGATCCCCTTCTCCCTTTCAATGGACTCTACCGCTGATAGAAAGTCCTCATTCATCATTTCACCCCCTTTTCTTTTTCTTCCCTCCGGTTGGTCTGTACCAGAGATGAGCACGGGTAATCTGTTCGTATTTAAGCTCGATCTCGCCTCCCTTTTCCAGGGTTAACCTGATCGCCTCATCGCCGGCCCCGGCTAACAGGCCGATAAAGACATTGGTCCCGTTAACCGGTTGCTCGGTATATATTTTCACCGCCTCCCCGGTGAAGCGGTGATAATCTTCCCGCCGGCGCAGGGGCCGTTCCACCCCCGGAGTGGAGACCTCCAGGACGTAGTGATGGGGAATTGGATCATAGAGATCCAGCAGGTCGGAGATCTCCCGGCTGGCCACCTCGCAATCCCCGATGGTAGCCCCTCCGGGCCGGTCAATATAGATACAGAGATACCCCTTCCGCCCCGACCGGTATTCCAGGTCCACCAGTTCTAGCCCGTGGTCCGCCAATACCGGCTCCGCCAGTGAAACTATTTTTTGTTCGATCTCTTCCCGGGTCAACGATAATCCCTCGCTTAAACAGGTTATTAGCAATGAAGAGTGGGAAGCCCCACCCTTCAGATCAAAAACTGGCAATCACACCTTATAATTTAACATATTGCCGCCGGGATTGCAAGAACGAGGGAATCAACCTGCTACCCCCGGGGGCAAGGAAATATCGGCATAAACGGCATTCTTAAACCGCCCGGCAGATTTACACGGTTCTATCGAAAATGCAGGCTGACCTTAGCCGCATATTTAATAATCTCCCAGTACATCTGCAGGCGGGCCAGTAACCCCTTCCAGATTCCCAGCTTCTCCTCTTTTAACACGTGGGAGAGATCGGGAAGCTCGACGGTCACCGTAGGGATACCATGATCCTCCATGTAGCGATGCAGGACTACCTCCATGCCAAAGCGGGAAAGGTCCAGGCCTGCCACCTTCTCCAACAGACTCCGCTGAAGGGCCCGCTGCCCGGATAAGAAAGGGGCCATCTTTTGGGCCAGATCGGTCGCTACCCGCCCCCGCTCAAAAACCCCCACCGCCATCGGGGCCTTTAACCCCAACACCGGGTCCAGCAACCTATTAACATGGGCCGGGTTGAGCCCGATTAAATCCGCATCTAAAAAAAGCAGGACCTCCGCCCGGGTACGGTTTAGACCGGCCATAATAGCGCCGCCCTTCCCAATATTGCTGGGGAGATCCACCACCTCTACCCCTTTAAATGTCCGGGCCACCTTTACCGTCGCATCGGTAGAGCCATCACTAACAACAATAACCTGCTTTATCCGGGGACATTTTTGTAATACCGCCAGGATCGGTCCGATCGTCCTGGCCTCGTTATAGGCTGGTATTATCGCTGCTACTTCCACAAACAAGTTACCTCCAATTTAAAGAGATCTTCTGCTGCAAAGATGGTTTAGCTCTTTCTCTAGCGTCTTTACTATATCATCTCGATGGACCTTTGTAACTATTTTCCCTTTACGGAAGATATAACCCTCTTCCCCGGAGGCGGTAACCCCCAGGTCTGCCTCCCGGGCCTCCCCCGGACCGTTGACCGGGCAGCCCATCACCGCCACTGTAAGGGGGGCCTTAACCCCCTCCAGCAACCGGGTCACCTGCTCCACCAGCGGCAGGAGATCAATGGTGCAACGGCCACAGGTAGGACAGGAGATAATCTCCGGTCCAAATACCCTTAACTTTAAAGACTGCAAAATCTGCCGGGCCACCCGGATCTCCTCTACCGGATCGGCGGTCAAGGAGACCCGGAGGGTATCACCGATCCCCTCCAGCAACAGGGGACCCAGGCCTAGGCAGGATTTAATAACCCCGCTCTCTACCGGGCCGGCCTCGGTTACCCCCAGGTGCAGCGGGTAGTCAATCAGAGGGGAGATCTTTCGGTAGGCGCCCACAGTAGTCAGAACATCGGAGGCCTTTAAAGATACGACTACATTATGAAAATTTTCCTCCGCCACGACCCGGAGGTAACCCAGGGCCGATTCAACCAGGGCCTCCGGGGTAGCCGCCCCGTACCTTGTTAAAAGGGACCTGTCCAAGGAGCCGGCATTAACGCCCAGTCTTAGTGCCGCCCCCCGGTCCGAGGCTGCCTTTATTACCTCCCTGAATCGCTCCCGACCTCCAATATTACCCGGGTTAATTCTTACCTTGGGCACCCCGGCCTCCAGCGCCTGCAAAGCCAGGCGGTAGTTAAAATGGATATCGGCAATTAGGGGTAGCGGGCTTTTCGCCACCAGCTCCGGCAGTGCCCCCACCGCCGGCTTATCCGGCACGGCCACCCGCACTAGTTCGCAGCCGGCCCGGGCCAGCCGCTCAATCTGGGCCAGCGTTGAGTCGATTTGGGAGGGGGTGGTGGTAGTCATACTTTGGATCAGGATCGGGGCCTCCCCGCCCAGGGTCATCCTTCCCACCTTTACCTCCCGGCATTGGCGCCGAGTTATACCCATTATTTTATCCCCCCTCCAGGCAATTAAACATCTCCCCACCGCTCTTACCGGGGAATAATATCCCACCGGATCAGATCGTGATAGGTAACAAAAAGTATTAATAAGAGCAGGGCGGCAAAGCCTATAAAATGGATCAGCCCCTCTTTCTCCGGATCCAGCGGTTTCCCCCGCAGACCTTCGACAACCAAAAAGAGCAGGCGCCCCCCATCCAACGCCGGTATAGGCAGAAGATTTATTATACCCAGACTGATACTGATCAGGCCCGCCAGCCAGACCAGGTTGACAAACCCGGTGGCGGCCGCCTCCCCGACGATCATAATTACACCGACCGGCCCGGTTACATCCAGGGGTGCCCTTCCGGTAATAGTCCGCCCGATCGTCGTTAAGATCAGGGCGAACCGGGAAAAACTGACCTTGACCGATTCGACAAAGTGAAACCTTTTCACCGGAGGCGAGATGCCGATAATCGCTTTCCCCGCTCCGGGGGTCAATTCAGGAACGGCGGTCACCGTTAACTGCTCCCCCTGGCGAAGAAGATCGATCGTTACCTTTTCCCCCGCCCGGTTTTCGATCTGGGCGACCACCTCGTCCCAGTTATCGATCCTCCGCCCATCAATAGCTACAATCTCATCGCCCGGCCGGAGGCCGGCCCGGCTAGCCGGTGAATCGTCCACTATTTCCCCTAAAAATGAGCTGCCGGTTAACGGGGTGCCGAGCATGAAATAGAAGATGACAAAAAATAGGAGGAGAGCCAGCACTAGGTTCATCAGGGGGCCGGCTATAAGGATCAGGGCCCGCTGGAGAATCGACTTCCGGATAAAGCTATCCTCCGAGGGAACCTCCTCCTGCTCCGGATCCTCCCCCAACATCCGGCAGAACCCCCCCAGGGGGAAGAGCCGCAGGGAGTAGCTGGTATCCCCCTTTTTCCAGCCGGCCAAGCGGGGACCAAAACCGAGGGCCAGCTCCAACACCTTCACCCTGGTCGCCCGACAGGCAAAAAAGTGACCCAGCTCATGGGCTAAAACCAGTAATCCAAACACCAAGATTGATGCTACCAGGGTCTGCATCCTATTACCTCTCCCCCTCTATCAGGTCTACTATCTTGCGGGCCGTCGAACGGGCCCACCGATCGGCTTCTACCAGATCCTCAATTTCCGGCTTAGTCACAACGTTATGCTCTTCCAGTACCCGCCCGATCAGCGTCGCGATCCGGTTAAATTTAAGGCGACCCCGCAGGAATAGCTCCACCGCCACCTCGTTGGCTGCATTCAAACAGGCCGGCGCGCTCCCCCCCATCGCCCCCGCCCGATAGGCTAAATCGAGGCAGGGAAAACCCCGGCGATCCGGTTCCTGGAAGGACCACTCCTGCCGGGCCAGTTCCAGCCGGGGCCAGGGGCCGGCGACCCGTTCCGGATAGGTCAGCGCATATTGAATCGGTAACCGCATATCGGGAGGGCCGGCCTGGGCCAGGAATGAACCGTCTATTAACTCTACCAGGGAGTGGATAATACTCTGGGGATGGATAA
>JAAZLS010000102.1 GCA_012799185.1 Bacillota bacterium
AAACTCAGGAGACAAAAAGACCCCCCAGGAGTTCAAAACGTAAGAAGAAGAGACGTCGGCCTGAACTGAGCCTAGAGTCGAGACCATACCATGACGAGATTCACGATCCTGAACGGCCATTTGTCCCGGAGTAATCAATATGGCTTCGAGGCTACCTGCTTGAGGATTTCAACGCTTTCATAGTTTATGCCGAAACTACCTATCATTGCGCCTTCCGATGATGATTCGCTGTGAAAATCCGAGCCTCCGGTGATAACCAAGCCATTTTCCCGGGCCATCTTCAAATATTTCCGCTGGGATTCACCGTCGTGTTCAGGGTGGTAAATCTCTATTCCTTGGAGGCCGTGTTCCACAAGTTCAGTAAGAAGCCGGTCAGCACTTGTTATACCCGGATGTGCCCAAACGGCAACACCTTTTGCCTCACGTATAGTTCTTATTGCTTGGGCCGGGGTGAGGTGCCGCCTACTTACATATGCAGGCTTGCCTATCCCAAGGTAAAGGCTGAAAGCTTCCTTTACGCTTGAGACATAACCCTTCTCCACCATTGCTTCAGCTATGTGAGGCCTGCCTACTGAATCTCCCTGGGATAGCTCCATCACCCTGAAGAGTTCAATGGGCTTCCCCAATGAAGCGAGTCTGTCAACCATTGCCTGAACCCTCTTAACACGTGAGTTCCTGAGCTCCGAAAGCAAGTCCAGAAACCGACCGTCTCCAGGGTCAAGCAAATATCCAAGAATGTGCAGTTCCCTCTGCTCCCATTGGCTGTTTATCTCTATGCCGGGGATTACCTCAAGGCCGTCGACGTTGACTATGCCCAGCTCGCCTTGTGAATACGTCTCGGCAAGCTGCAGATAGCCCGACATAGTATCATGGTCACATATGGAAATGGCTCTCAAACCTAACTCCAAAGAGTGTTGAACCACCTCACTAGGTGTAAGGTGGCCATCAGATGCAGTACTATGGATATGGAGATCGCAAAAACTACAATAATTCACCTTGCGGCTGAAGGTGTTATCTTCAGCCGGCGAAACCTCACGATATTCTTGGTTGCGCTGCGACCGGGCCTGACTTAAGTTCAATTAGTTCCTTGAGGTTACGATAAGTTTGATAGCTGTCCGCTCCTGGCCATCTATGGTGATATCAGTGAACGCCGGAACACATACTAGATCTACCCCGCTTGGCGCCACAAATCCGCGTGCAATCGCCACCGCTTTGATAGCTTGGTTGATAGCACCCGCGCCTATACCTTGAATTTCTGCATAGCCCCGCTCCCTAATCACTCCGGCCAGTGCGCCAGCTACTGCATTAGGACTCGATTTTGAAGATACCTTTAGAACTTCAACAGACGTGGTATCTCGTCGATCTACGTTGCTTACTCCCAATCTTATCCCTCCAGACTGCTCAACTGATGCAACCGTCAACAGCCTAAAACTGGTAACTAAACTGCCGAATCTTGGTGTGTTTCCATTCTAATGGCAATTCCTTGGTTTGACAAGTAGAATTTTCCGATTTTGGAAGCGATCCCTTGATCCTACTTCAGATAGAACGGAGTGTTTCATTCCCTGATGAGAATACGCTGTATTGTCTGTGCTTTGCCTGATGACGGATTAATGCCACAGCATACTGCACATAATTGTCTCTTGCCTTTAGCAGGCTCGTGCCGGACGGGCAACTGCGTCAAAAAATTCCTTAATATTACTTCGCGCTTCACACCGATAACTCCTTCATAGCTGCCTGTCATTCCTACGTCAGTGATGTAAGCTGTGCCGTTTGGAAGGATAATTTCGTCAGCAGTCTGAACATGGGTATGCGTCCCGAACAGGGCGCTGACTCTGCCGTCAACATACCACCCGGCTGCGATTTTCTCCGATGACGCTTCTCCATGGAAATCTATTACTACAACGGCAGTAACATCTCTCAATCTTGAGATTTCCTGGTCAAGCACCCTGAAGGGGCAATCGAAACTCTGGGGTGAAAATACTCTGCCACACACATTGACAACCCCTACGACAGTGCCATCCCTGGCAGTGCAAATACCTGAGCCCTTGCC
>JAAZLS010000053.1 GCA_012799185.1 Bacillota bacterium
AGAGCAGAAGGGACGAAGGGTTAACGCAGCGGCATAAGGGTGTATTCAAAGCCACTTTCTGCTTTCCCAAAGGTAAATTTCCTTGATCCATTTTGGCCGACCAGTCTGACAATTTCGTTTTTATAAATGTTCAACCTAATATTTTCCAGTGCTTTTACCCGGCCTTGATAATAGTAATCCACGTTTTCAATCTTAATGATTGGTTCCGGCATTTGAAATCTACCCACTTTCATGCAGTCTCTAGGGCCACAGTGTCAGCAAATGCTCCTGCATCTCTTCAATCGTTATGGGTATACCTGGTATCTTAACTCCTTTTCTACGCAAATAATTAGCGAGTGCTGTTACTTGGCTCGGTGAGTGCGCATAATGCGAGAAGGATTTTACAATAATACAGAAGGATTTTAACCGGCAACCTGACCATTAGCCAAAGGATGAGGACAGCAAAAAAAAACGCACTGATTAATATAAAATCAGTGACGATAAAAACTACCAGCGTAAACAAAAATAATAGGCTTAGCTTTACTCTTGGATTAAGATTATGGACAAACGTTCCCTTGCCATAATATTCAAACACTAACATTAGTAATCCTGCCGTGAAGGCGCCCAGCATTGGGGCAAGTAAGGTAATAATCCCAAAGACTGCGGTGCAGGCATCAATCATTTCTCCATTTATCCCACAAGATAAGATAGAATAAAGGTGGGGGAAAGAAATGGTAGCTACGGTCCTAGCAGTAGCTGCTATTTATGAGGCGGCAACTTGATTGGTTGTATGTAGGTAATAGGTAGATCGGGTCGGGGATAATAAACAATCAATAAAAATGTAGAGGTGTACTAATGAGCAATGAGGGGCTGAAAAAAGCATCACCTTCAATTGATGCCTGGCTTCAGGAGGCGAAGGCGGAGACAGCTGCTTTGCAAGAGGGGATGTTTCTCATTCATAACGGGGTGGTTCGTCAAACACCCCGGGCGAGGGTACGCGAAGGTATTGATGATGGTTCAATAGTTGTCGGGATGGAATTTGCTTATGACCCAAAAAAGGTGGAGGCAGCGATTAATGAAACCCGCCAAATGGCGGGGATTTATTATGTACGGGTCTGGCTTAACGAGGGGCAGCTGGAACCTGGTGACGATATAATGTATCTATTAATTGGCGGTGACATTAGACCACATGTTATCGATGCACTCCAGTTCTTGGTGGAAAAAATTAAGGGCGAATGTGTTACTGAGAAGGAAAAAATTGATTATTAGGAATGGGGGGTGAGTCGGCATTATACTATACTGCTCTGTACAGCATATTAAAATATTGGCTCTGTTATTTGCCGATTTTTTTTTGATAGCTCAACCAGCTTTTTAATCTTTTTTACCTTTGCGAGAGATATATTAAAGTGACCTGCTATATCCGGCGGTGAGAGCCCTTGTTGAAGGGAGTAGAGAATAAGATCGAGCTCTTCATAGGGAATACCTAGGGCTCTTTCGTCGGTAATACCCGGGAATAGATCCGGGCTGGGAGATTTATCGATAATAGGTTTCGGCACCCCCAGATGGATGGCTAGCTGTCGTACCTGGCTTTTATAGAGGGGGAGCAGGGGGGCCAGGTCGGCGGCATTATCACCATGGGGGACAAAAAATCCGGTAAGGAGTTCAGTCCGGTTGAGGCAACCGGCTACCGATAGGGCTGCCTGCTCTGCATACTGGTATAAAACTGCCATCCGCAGGCGTTGCTTAAGACGGTAAAAGGCGATGGCCTGGTTCAACGCAGCGCTGACAGTCTCCCCTAGGGTTACCTGATAAGGGTCGATTTGGAAAAGGTGCTGAAGGCTCCAGAAAGCCAGGCGAGTTATGGCTTTGCTGCGGGTTAACTGGGCGACCGTGCCCCGGTAACAGCCCAGCTTTTCAAGGGGCGGGGTCAGATCAATTTCCTTTAGCGAAAAGCCGCCTTTTTCAGCAATCAGCCGGGCATGGTGCCGGCTTGTGGCCTCTGTATCCCGCTCCGGTAAGAAAAGCCCTTTTACTTTATGGGCGCCAAGAGCCTTTACCCCTAAAAAAGAGACGACAGCGGAGTCAAGCCCCCCGCTTATGCCGATAACCAGGCCCCGCGTATGCATTTCGGCGATCCGGGCTGCCAGAAGGCTGCCGATCTCTTCAGCGACTTCTTCCCAGTTTAGCTTGAGCAGGCGGTAGTAACTATTTTTAATAGGAGGCAACCCCTTTCGGATTTAATAGCTTAATTATATTATAGCAGGGGAAGGGGGGATCCAGAGAGACTGTTTCCCCGGTTTACCTCGGGTTTTCTGGCCATAGAATTTCGTATATCCCCCCGGGGCCTGGCTCTACGGTTACCGGGGTATCACCCTTGAGATTTAGGGCTGGCCGATAACCAAATTCTAGGGTCCCGGATCGTGAGGTAGCCAGCCCATCTGCCGTGACTAACCATAACTTTACATCCTTGGGCTCTAAAGTACGGGTCCAGTAGGCGATATAACCTTGGACGCCGAAGGCCGCCTTCCTTTTATTAGGCACCCCGGTCAAAAAATATTCCAACCTTCTTCCTATTGATGGAAAGGCAAGGGGTGAGAAGCCAAGCTCGGTCATAGAGAGGCAAAAGACATTGTCAATGGTGGTATAGGTGCTATCGTCGACATCCCGATTGGGAAGAAGCGTTTCAATTACCGCATTCCTAAATTCATCGGGGAATGATTCGTAGAAATCATTATTAAACCAGTTCCTGGCGGCGCTATCTTCCCATCGGTTATCACCGAAAAGGTCCGTTTTGACAATCTCTTCTGCCAGCAACATTACCCCCACCCCGGTATGCTCTTCATTAACATAGGAATAGTGATCCATTGCTACCAGGATCCAGACGATTGGCTTGGTAACTTTACCATCAATATAGTTATATTCCCAGGTTAAATTCCGATCTACTAACCGGCTGCCAACCTTTAGTGCGGAAAGCGGTTGTGTTTGGATGGGAAAGCCGGCGGCGGCGGTAAAGGTATTGGGGCCGATTTGGGCGCTATCGGTAAACCGGGAAGAGGTGGAGCCGCCGGCCAGGAGGAGAAACAAAAGGAGCACCGGGACGAGGAGCCGCTTCACGTCATATTCCTCCCATCTGCACCGCATCGAATCTAAGATTGGCCTTGTAAGATTTCCCCTGGTAACTGTTCCCGGTAGATTGGGGAAGGGAGACTTCAAGCTTGTAAACGGCAGTAGATCCCGGTGCTAGGGGGAGGTTATCTATAAGCCAGGTGTCAAAGTTATCTACACGAGCAAATTCTGCCAGGGGTTGGTCAAAAATGGTTTTCTCTGCGGAGCCATAAAGTTCTAAATCATGATATCCTTGCGGGTAGTCCTCCGGGTTAAGGGTGACTGCCAGGTGTAGGGCATCTTTAAGCCCATTTTCTGTCGTTTCATCATCAATTAGGGCAGCTTTAAGCAGTAGATCTAGACTACCGGTGTTTTTAACGGTAACATATTCCACGGCGGGATCATTTCCGGGGGCCATATTGGCTACATCGAAGGCACTTCCGGTAACCATGATTTTCAGGGTCCCGGCCTGGAATTCATGTTCCCCCACCGTGGCCGATCCAGTAAACCAGGCGGCGGTAGCACCTACCACCAGGGTTATCGCTAACCCAATCATTAGCAGGCTGGCTAAAATAGGTCTCCTCATTTTCTTTCCTCCAGTCTGATTTTATTACCTGTCATTTTTCCCGCCCGTCCGTCCCGCCCGCCCTTTCTACTTATCCCTAGCTGCCCGGTAGTGGATAATATTTTTGATTTCGCTAGCTATTATTAGCAGGCCCGGCAGGATAATCGCCAGGAGGAGTCCGGCCACGGTTTGCAAGTAGTGTACCAGGTAGCCGGCGTAGGGCAGATGGCGGGTAACTTTGCCGACTATATCTGTCGCCTCCACCGGTTTGGGATCGGGGGAGCTGTTGGCATCACCTCGGGTAATAAATCCCGGGTTGCCGGCGCCAGGAAGTTCTACCACCCGGTGGGTGATAAAAAGGTTACCGTGGCCGGGTTCCCGGTAGGTAATCAGATCACCTGCGGCGATAGTAGCCGGATCTACGGCCCGTACCAATACCAGGCTGCCGTGGCTTATGGTAGGGTTCATGCTCCCCCCCTCTACTACCAGCAGGCGGTAGCCGGTTACCGGGAATCGACCTCCGGTTGCCCGGTCCATAAGGGGGGATACCAGCAGGCCTGTTGCGGCAATTAAGATCACTAGCAGCAGGTAATTAAGGGCGCCCCCCGGGGCCCGGCCGGTTTCCAATTTCGGTCTCTTCCTGGCCGCTGGTTTTACGGTTCTTAATTTGGAGCGGGGTGACCAAAACAACTTCAGAACCCCCTAACTGCCGTCGGGATAGACAAATATAGCCATAATTAGGCAATATATGGTATTCACCGTGGCAGGCTAAAATCCTTCTTTTAATTTAGTGTTCAGTTGTCTATGAGTAAAAAAAAGCCCCGTGGAGGGGTACTATTCCACGGGGCTCTTCGTTAAACTGGGTAAAAAGTTTAATAAGCGGTCCAGCCTGCATCTGCCACCAGGATAGCGCCGTTAACAAAGCTGGATTCTTCGGAGGCCAGGAAGAGGGCAATATTGGCGATCTCTTCGGCCGTGCCGGAGCGGGGATTATTTTGGGCTCCGGCCATTACCCGCTCGATGCCAAAGGGGCTAGGGTTGGCAATGCCCACGCCGATTTCCGTATCTACACCGCCAGGGCAGATAGCATTACAGCGAATGCCCTTTAAAGCATACTGGTATGCTATATTTTTGGTCATGCCCACCAGGCCAAATTTGGAAGCGGTATAGCTGGTCCCCGCTCGGGAACCGCCGATCCCCCCGACCGAGGCGACATTGATAATGTTGCCGGCCTCCTGGTCAACCATGAGTTTGACCGCTTCACGGCAGGCGTAGAAGGGGCCCGTCAGGTTGATGGTGATGACCCTGTTCCAGAGCTCATCCTCCACCTCTCCCACCGGGGTCATTTCATCCATAACACCGGCATTATTTACAAGCACATCAAGCCGTCCAAACCTTTCGACCGCCAGTGCCAACATATTTTCTACATCTTCTTTATTGGTAATATCCCCGGGGAAGGCAACGATGGGCCCGCCACCCTGCTTTTCAGCTTGCTCCGCCAGTTCGTAAAGCCGTTCCTTTCTCCTGGCGACAGCAACCACCGAGGCCCCCTCCTTGGCGAATAAGAGGGAGGTAGCCCTCCCAATTCCAGAACTTGCTCCGGTAACAACGGCGACCTTGTCTTTTAATCTTATCACCTTGAACCTCCCGTAACTGTGTATATTGCTTTGTATTATAATCTTAATCCAGGGTTCCAAATAATTCAATAGGAGAAAGTTGCCAGGTGTCCCGGGGGCGGCAGGTATTTTTTGTTTTGATGAGAAGAATTAACGATGAGAAGAATTGAAATAGGAGGAGGTAGGAGGCCTTGGCGGCCACCTGGCTAGAGAAAAAAGCAACCTTTCCCGTAATTGATGTCCGGGAGCTATCCACCAATTTTTTACCGATGATCCTGTACAAGGCGCAACAGGTAAATTTGAATAATGGAATATGTGTTGTTCAGACCTTCGAGCCCAAGCCTCTCTATTCCGCCTTGGCGGACCTGGGGTTTGAATATGAGACCGAAAAGGTTTCGGAGCAGGAATACCGGGCCTATTTTTACCGGACCGAGCTGAAAACGGCCACCTATGAAAGTGGGGCGGATATGCCGTTTAAACCAACCGCAATCCTTAATTACAAGCTGATCGATGATACCCTGGCCGGGACAGTGGTTGATTTCTGGGAATTTATCTGGGAGAAAGAGGGCTCAGCTATTGATTTAAAAACTAAGCTGCTTTTATCCATGAGCAATGCCATCGGCGCCTCCCGGTTTCGGCAGGCGACCCGGGAGTTGATCAAGGCCTATTCCCTCGGCGTTACTGTCCAGGAATTGGATGAACTGTTTTCGCTTTTTGCCTGGAACCAGGGAATTGGTCATTTTTCATCGGAGATAGGGCCCTCGACTGTGTTCGGGGTTTACAAGTTGATCAAGAAGAGGGAGCAGGAGGGGTTGGATCGAAGGAAAATTTTAGATGAGATCATGGCGACCTTCGGGGATAGGAACCCCGATGTGAATGTACTTTATAAGAGGCGGATTAAATGCTGCGAAAGGGAGGAGCGGTAGGGGGTGGTTGGGGGCAGGCCGGGCGGTTTAATGGGCTGCCCGGCTTTTTTGATTGTTTATCGGGGGATTGGTGTCGGGTACAGGGAACAAAATAAGAAAGGGAGCCAAATGGCCTGGATCTATGTAATATTGGCAGGAAATGTCGAGGTATTTTGGGTAATCGGTTTAAGGCACTCTACTACAGCCGGACACTGGATTGGCACTGTTATTATGATTATCTTTAGCTTTTATTTTATAATCAAGGCCTGCGCCAACCTTCCCTCTGGAACGGTCTATGCTGTTTTTACGGGGATGGGGGCGACCGGCGTGGTCCTGATCGATTTACTATTTTTTAAATCGGAGTTTTCGACTGTCCAGCTATTATTCATCGGTTTGATTATAACCGGGGTGGTTGGAATCAAGCTGACTACCGGGAGCGGGGATAAGGCTTCCAGTCCGGGGAGGGGGGAAGGATAAATATGGCCTGGATATATCTGATTCTGGCCAGCTTTGGTGAAATATTTGGCGTAATGAGTATTAATCTCTATTTACGGAGGCGAACAGCCGGCTGTCTTTTACTGGTTGTAGGGACCTTCGGGGCCGGGTTTCTATTATTGTCCCGGGCCATGGAGGTCATCCCCATGAGTACCGCCTATGCCATCTGGACCGGCCTGGGAGCGGCCGGGGCCGTTCTAGGCGGTATCCTGTTTTTCCAGGAGCCGGCAGGTTCCAAAAGACTTCTATTCTTGGCCTGTATTATCTGCGGGGCGGTTGGCTTGAAATTGTTTGCCTAGATAGGATGGGGTGGGGGCCTGCTTCTCGAAAAATAATACCGATGAAATTGCTGGCCGGGCATGACAGAAAGTTGCTATAATTAAGAAAGGATAGCATTTACAGCAAAAGAGTGAGTTTACAGGAAAGGGGTAGAGGGATGGACTATCGAAAATTTGGCAACCGGTACGTGCTGCGGTTGGATCGGGGAGAAGAGATTGTAGGAACCCTGAAGAAATTTTGTGAAGATGAGCGGATCGAATTGGGGTGGATCAAGGGCATAGGGGCGGTTAACCGGGCTACCATTGGCCTCTTCGATACCAAAAACCGGCAATATCATTCCATAGAGCTGGAAGGGGATCATGAGATTACCAGCCTGGCGGGGAATATCTCGACCCTCGGGGGAAGGGTATACCTGCATCTACATGTTAACCTGTCGGATGACGACTTTCGGGTCCGGGGCGGCCATCTCAATTCAGCGGTAATTAGCGGTACGGGGGAAATAGTTATTGAGGCGATGAGCGGAAACGTGGATCGGGTGTTCAACGAAGAAATTGGGCTGAATCTGTACCGGTTCTAACGGAACTATTACAAGACGGGGTGAACAGATGAAAATAAACATATTACCCGCGGAGGCCCTTGAAATTATTATGGGGGCATGTAAAACAACCGATCCGGTCTACTTGCCGATTCTTGATAGCCTAGGCAGCCTCTTGGCGGAGGACGTAGTTTCAGATTCGGATCTACCCGGATTTGATAAGTCGCCCTTAGACGGTTATGCCGTCCGCTCCCGGGATACCCGATCCGCCTCCGATGAGAGTCCCGTCCTGTTGCAAAAGATCGGTTTTCTTCCGGCCGGTCACCTTACCGATAAAGTTATCGGTAAAGGTGAAACCATCCGGTTAATGACCGGGTCCAAGATCCCGGAGGGGGCCGATGTGGTGATTGCCTTTGAAAAGGTTGAGCTAATCGATAACCGGGTCAAGATAACCCGGCCCTACCCCGCCGGGACCAATATTATCAAGAAGGGCGAAGATTTAAAATCCGGTACAAGGGTGTTTAATCGGGGCATGGTTCTTAACCCGGCTGAGATCGGTATCCTGGCGGCCCTGGGAAGATGTTTTATCAAGGTATATCGCCGGCCACGGGTGGCGATACTATCCACCGGTGATGAGCTACTGGAGCTACAGGAGCCTTTGGAGGAGGGCAAGGTACGAAACTCCAATTCCTACTTTATATTCTCCCTGGCAAAAAGGTTGGGGGCGGAGCCCTGCCTATTGGGTATTTGCGGCGATCAGGTAGAGGCCATTAAAAACCAGTTGAAACCGGCCCTGGCCTGGGCGGATTTGGTGATTACTACCGGCGGGGTCTCGGTTGGGGATTACGACCTGGTTAAAGATGCCTTCAGTGAGCTGGGAGCCGAGATGTTGCTATGGCGGGTGAAGATGAAGCCGGGGAGCCCGATGGCCGTAGCCCGGTACCGGGACAAGCTGTTGATCGGTCTCTCGGGTAACCCGGCGGCAGCCTATATCACCTTTGAACTTTTTGTTAGGCCAGTCTTATTGCGCATGATGGGTAGAAAGGATTATAAACCGGTGGAGGTAAAATCAATCCTGCAGGACGGGTTTCCAAAGGTTAGTAAAAACGACCGGTTGATCCGGGCTAAGACCGTCTACCGGGAGGGTAGGTTTATTACCTTTCTCCCCGAAAAGCATAGCTCGGGGACGATCTCTACGCTGTCGGCTACCAACTCCTTGGTACAAATTGTCGGGGGAAAGGGGCCCTATGAGGCAGGGGAGGAGGTGGTAGCCTACCTATTGCATTTATAACCTTCTCTTCCCCGGGTACCCTGCAAATTAACGCAAGGATTACTTTTTCTTCTCTCAAAATTAAAGGGATTTGTTCGACCGTGTATAATAATAGAAAAAACTACAAAGTAAAGGCCGAAGGCTGCAGAACCAAACAATATTAAATCGGCTGGTAAGGAGGTTAGGAATGAAAAAAACTGATCTACTGGTGATCGGAGGTAGTGCCGGCGGGATTATGGCTGCGACCATGGCGCGGAAAGCCTATGGTGATGTTGCTATTACCCTGGTTCGCCAGACCGAAAAGGTGATGGTTCCCTGTGGCATCCCCTACATTTACGGGATACTGCGGGATTTGAGGAAAAACATTATTCCTGACTCCCTATTGTCCAATGCTGCCATCGACCTGGTTATCGATCAGGCTGTAAAAATAGACCGGGAACAGAGAACGGTTACAACTAGGGAAGGCGAACTTATCGGCTATAAAAAGCTGGTTCTCGCCACCGGTTCCCTGCCCCTTATCCCTACATTTATTCCCGGTTATGATTTGGATAATATCTACCCGGTCTACAAGGATCTGGATCATTTGACGACTTTATTTAATAAATTAGAACTGGCCCGAGATATCGTGGTGATCGGGGGAGGGTTTATCGGAGTTGAGTTTGCCGAGCAGGTCCGGCTTCTGGGCAAGCAGGTGACCCTGATCGAGCGGGCCGAATCCTGCCTATGGCAGGCCTTTGATCGAAGCTACACCGATGACCTGGAGTCTCGTTTAACCGGACAGGGAATTCAAGTTATGACCGGGGCTACGGTAAAAAGGATAATAGGTAAACAGGCGGTAGAGGCGGTTGAATTGGAGGACGGCCGGATTATCCCCGCCGACCTGATCATTTTAGGATTGGGGGTAAAGCCTTACAGCCAGTTGGCCCGGGACTGCGGGCTGGCACTAAATGACCGGGGTGCCGTGATCGTTGACCAGTACATGCGAAGTAGCGATCCCGATATATTTGCTGTCGGTGACTGTGCTGAAAAACGATGTTACTTTACAGGGAAAAATGTGCCGTTGCTCCTGGCATCGACGGCAACGATGGAGGCCAAGATTGCCGGTAGCAATGCCTTTCATTTAAGATTAATTCGGGCCAATAAGGGTGCGATAAGCACCTTCTCTACAAAGGTATTTGGGCGGACCTATGCGGCGGCCGGACTTACCGAGGTCCGGGCCCGGGAGGAGGGTTTTAGCATTATGATCGGCGAGTTTAAAACTATAGATCGCCATCCGGCCACCCTGCCCGGTGCCCAGGAAATCAGGATCAAGCTTGTATTTTCCCGATGTTCCGGCGTTATTTTAGGTGCCCAGGTCTCCGGTGGGGATAGCGTTGCCGAGATGATTAATATCTTAAGCCTGGCTATCCAGAAAGATAGTACGGCCTCTGAATTGAATACTTTCCAGGGGGCAACCCATCCCCTGGTCTCTCCATCGCCGGTGGCCTATCCGATTAACGCCGCCGCCATGAATGCTATCGCTACTAACTGTCGTCATCTCAATGAAGACCTGGTACTTTAAGGGGCATTTCTAAAGATTGCACCCGGTACAGAAGTAGGTATAATTTAAGTTAGGGAGAAAGAGAGAAGGAGGAGAAAAAGTGAAAGCAACAGATACGGTATTGGATTTAATTGGGAATACGCCCTTAATAGGCCTTCAAAAACTGACCGGTTTAAATATATATGCTAAGGCAGAATTTTTAAATCCCGGGGGAAGTATAAAGGATCGCGTGGCCCTGTTTATGATCGAGGAGGCGGAAAGAAAGGGCAGGCTAAAACCAGGGATGACCATAATGGAGCCTACATCGGGTAATACGGGTATCGGGCTGGCCCTGGTCGGTGTACAGAAGGGGTACAGGGTTGTCATTGTAATGCCTGAGAATATGAGTGAAGAGAGAAAGAAGATCATCGCCGCCCTGGGGGCGGAGCTGGTCTTGACACCGGCGGAAAAAAGTATTGGGGGGACGGTCGAAGAGGTGGAGAGGAAAGCGTCAGAAGATTCTTCGATCTTTGTGCCCCAGCAATTTGAAAATCCGGATAATCCCCAGATTCATTACCTTTCTACCGCCGCGGAGATTTGGGGCCAGCTGGAGGGGAAGATCGATGTTTTCGTCTCCGGGCTGGGAAGCGGCGGTACCCTCTGCGGTGTCGGTCGATTTTTAAAGGAGAAGAATCCCAGGGCCCTTATCGTGGCGGTAGAACCTAAAAATGTATCTGCTCTCCTGGGCCATGAGCCTGGGCTGCATAAGATCCAGGGGATAGGGGACGGTTTTATTCCACCGGTCCTGGATACCTCCATTGTTGATGAGGTGGTGGAGGTTACGGATGAGGATGCCATCCAGACAGCCCGGGATTTAGCCAGGGTCCAGGGACTCCTGGTGGGGACATCTTCTGGGGCAAATGTATGGGCGGCAAAGCAGATGGCAAAAAAATATGGTAACGATAAGAGAATTGCCACCGTATTGGCAGATCGGGCTGAGCGCTATTTTTCTACGGCCCTGATCTAGATTGAGCTGAAGCAGGATCAACCGGCCTACGGGCCGGTTTGATTTTAATAGTTTTCTTTTATTAAAACATTTTAAAACAGGATTTCCTCCCGAAAACTTGAATATTAAAGGTAGGTGATCTCCCGAGTAATAGCAAAGGGTTGGGCCCGCTTGTGAAAATATTGACATGCTAAAAAGATAGTGATATGTTTTACCCGGAGTAGGGTAGGGGGGAGAGGATCAATTTTTAATCACATTATGCCCGGCGGCATAATGGTTTTTAATTATCTACTTAGGAGGGGCTGTGTTGAAACTAAAGCGTCGTTCGTTTCTTAAGCTGGTAGGAGCAACGGGTGCGGGCCTGGCCCTATCGCAAATGGGCTTTGATGTCCGGCCAATTGAAGCGGCCTCAAATGAATGTAGAATCCACAGCGCCAGGGAATATACTTCAGTCTGTAACTTTTGTTCATGTGGATGTGGCATGATCTGTCATGTAAAGGATGGAAAGTTAATTAACCTGGAAGGAGATCCGGATCACGTTGTCAGTGAAGGAACCCTTTGTAGCAAGGGGGCCTCTACCTCCATGATTCCCAACTCTGATCAGCGCGTTAAGACCCCGCTTTACCGTGCCCCCGGTAGTGACCGGTGGGAGGAGATTAGTTGGGAAACAGCTATCGAAAAAGTAGCTAAAAAAATAAAGCAGACCCGGGATGATCATTGGATTACCGATGAAACAATAGGCGGTGAAACCTATACTGTAAATCGCACCGACGCCATCGGCTTTTTGGGTGGAGCTCAAATCAATAATGAAGAGTGTTACCTGATGACTAAGATGGCCCGGTTGCTGGGGGTGAGCTTTTTAGAGCATCAGGCCCGGGTCTGACACAGTCCTACGGTCGCCAGTTTGGGGGCCTCATTTGGACGTGGTGCCATGACCAATCATTGGGTTGACTTAAAGAATGCCAAGGTGTTCTTGATAGAAGGGAGTAATGCCGCCGAGAACCATCCCATATCGATGAAGTGGGTGATGCGGGCCAAGGAAAACGGGGCGATCGTTATCGTTGTCGATCCCCGTTATACTAGGACGGCGGCCATATCCGATATCTTTGTGCGTATTCGTCCGGGAACAGATATCGCTTTTTTAAATGCTATTATCAACTATATCCTGATCAACAAACTTTATGATGAAGATTACGTGCTAACGCATACGAATGCCCTCTATCTTACCGATGAGGAATTTGCCTTTGAAGACGGTCTATTTTCGGGGTACGATGCTGACACCCGTAGTTATAACAATTCCTCGTGGGGATACCGGTTAGATGGGGAGAAGAAACCTTTAAAGGCGGAAAGTCTGGAAGATCCGGGTTGCGTCTTTAGTAAAATTAAAGAATTTTTTAGTCGCTATGATTTTGAAACGGCCTCTCAAATCACGGGTGTCCCCGTGGAGACGATCAAGCTGGTTGCGGATACCCTGGTAGAGAATCGGCCGGCAACGGTCATGTATGCCCTGGGGATGACCCAGCATACAGTGGGGGTACAAAATATCCGTTCTTTTGGGGTTTTACAACTTCTTTTAGGAAATATGGGAAAACCGGGTAGCGGTGTTAACGCTTTACGGGGTGAGCCCAATGTGCAGGGTTCGACCGATATGGCCCTGTTATTCAACTATTTACCGGGTTATCTGCCGCCCCCCAACCATAATGTAACTAACCTGGATCAGTGGACCGCCTCTACCGGCACTTTCCGTCGCACTTTTCTGATTAACCTGCTCAAATCTTGGTTTGGTGAGCATGCTACCCCGGAGAACGAATATTGTTTTGACCTGCTTCCCAAGAAGAACGGGACTGCCAACTATTCTATGTTCAAGATGTTCGAAACGGCCACGGAGGGTAATATCAAGTTCCTTTATGTCCATGGCCAGAACCCGATGATTACCAGCCCCAACCTTAATTTAGTCTTTAAGGCGCTTACGAATATGGAAATGTTGGTGGTGGCCGATCAATTTATGACTGAAACAGCCGCCTTCTGGGAAAAACCGGGGGTTGATCCGCGGGAGATCGAGACGGAGGTAATCTTTTTGCCGGCGGCCTCTTTCCTGGAAAAAGAGGGTTCCCTTACTAATTCCGGCCGGATGGTCCAGTGGCGCTATACCGGTATCGGGCCGGTGGGCGACTCCAAGTCCGACATGGAGATGGTTGATCTGATCTTTACAAAATTGCGGGAGCTATACGCCGGCTCTACCGATAAGAAAGACGAACCGATCTTAAAGGCTACCTGGGATTATGATAAAACCAGTCAGGTGACCTTTGCCGAAGATGTGCTTAGGGAGATCAACGGCTATAATCTTGTCACCGGTGAACTGTTAAAAGGAATCGGTGAATTAAGGGATGACGGTTCTACCTCCTCCGGTTGCTGGGTTTATGCCGGGGTATTTGCCAACAACCGGAACTTAAGCCAACGTAAGGATAACCTCTCGGATCCGGGCGGGCTTGGGATCTATCCGGGCTTCTGTTGGAGCTGGCCCGGGAATATGCATGTACTCTATAACCGGGCCTCCTGTGATGCCTCCGGGCGGCCCTACGATGAAGAAAATAAGCTGATCTGGTGGGATGAAGAGCAGGGGGTTTGGACCGGTTACGATACACCGGATGTACCCAATGCAGCCCACGGACCCGAGACCGAAGACGGGCAGCGACCCTTCCGGATGTCCGGCGAAGGGGTGGGGCGCCTCCTGTCCGGCCCGTACCAGCAACCGCTGGCCGGTTCGGAACTGCCACGGGATTCCTCTTCGGTTCCGGCTGACGGGCCCCTGCCGGAGTTTTATGAACCGGTGGAGAGCCCCACGACCAATATTCTTCACCCGGAGGTGCAGTATAATCCCTGCCTGAAATATCCACGGTTAAAGGCTCACCAGCCGATCGGAACGGTCGATGTATATCCGTACGTGCTCTGTACATCGAGCCTGACTGAACACTGGTGTGCCGGTTCGGTTACCCGTAACATTCCCTGGTTAAACGAGATGTACCCGGAGACTATAATCGAGATGCCCAAAAAGCTGGCGGAAGAGCACGGCATCGCGAGCGGGGATTGGGTCCGGGTATGGTCGGCTCGCGGTGAGGTCGAGGTGAAGGCTCTGGTCACCGATCGGATGCAAACCTTGAATGTTAACGGGAAAGAGGTGACGATAGTCTGGATGCCTTATAACTGGGGATTCAAAGGGCTGAGCACTGCCGCCTCGACTAACCTGTTGACGATTGATGCCGGTGATCCCAATACCTGGATCCAGGAGACAAAGGCCTGTTTAATTAATTTAAGTAAGGCCTAGTCCGCCGGTATCAGGTAGCTGTGGGGGTACCGGGTTATGCCAGGAGATATCTACGGGCGGACAATCCTGTCCGCCCGTAATACAAGGAGGTCCTCTATGGGCAATCGAAATACAGCATTTGAAAGCTGGGTTGAAAAACACCCCTATTTAAGGGAGGTTGCACAGCTACAGCAGGTAATGGCCGGTGTAATGAAAGAGCACCCGGACCGGGAGCCGATCGATATTAAACCGGCCTCGTTGGAACGGGCGATTGGAAGAGGGATCCCGGTTTTGAGGGAGATAGCCCTGGACCGGTGGGTAATAGAGGAGGCGGCAAACCTGTTTCTCTCCCTGGCGGAGGCCCTGGCTGTAGCAAAGCTGCCGCCGAAGATCGTCCAAGGTGCAGAACAGATCCGCAGCCTGTTAAGTAAAAATCCGGATTTGGCCGGCCCCCTTATAGGTGAAGTGATCACCGCCAACCGGGTTATTTCTGATCATGATTCTCCCGACGGGGAGGAATTGGACAAAGATTTTACCTTATTCTTAGCCTGGATTGTCCTTGCCCGGGTTTTAGAACCGCTAAAAAGAAAGATGACCCCCTCGTTAACCGGCCGGCGTTGGAGGAGGGGTTACTGCCCCCTCTGTGGTCAGTTGCCGGCGATGGCCCAGTTGGTGCGGACGGAAAAAGGTCGGGAACGGCTTCTGAGCTGTAGTTGCTGTAATATGAAGTGGGAATACCGGCGTATCGGCTGTCCTTACTGTGGTAATGAGGATCAGGATACGTTAAAAATCCTTGAGATTACCGAAGAACCGGAGCTACGGATCGATACCTGTGAAAAATGCCGGTGTTACCTGAAAACATATACCGCCGAGGGGAATGAAAAAGTGATCTTGGCCGACTGGACAACCTTGCACCTGGATTTTATCGGGAAAAACCAGGGGTTCCAACGATCCGGTTACCAGATGTACGGGGTATAGGCCGGGAACGGTAGTAAATTAACGGGTAACCGGCTCCGGTTTATCTTTATAAAATTGGATACGGGAGTGAAGAGGAAGTGGTTAATCTCACCATTAACGGAGAGGCGGTAACTGTTCCGGCAGGAACTACCATTTTGCAAGCCGCCGAAACTATCGGCGTGGATATACCAAACCTATGCCACGATCGGCAGCTAGAGGTTTATGGAGGTTGCCGCATCTGCGTAGTGGAGGTGGAGGGAGCCCGGAATTTGTTGGCAGCCTGCTCCACCCCGGTGACCGAAGGGATGACGGTCTGGACCGAATCGGAACGGGTGGTAAAGGCCCGCCGAATGAATCTTGACCTGTTGCTGGCAAATCACAAGGTTGAATGTATTATTTGTGATAAGACCGGTGATTGCCGTCTGCAGGATTACTGTTACCGCTACGGGGTAAAGGAGAGTTCATTTCATGGGGATAAAAGCGAACAGGAGATGGACCGGGATAACCATTTAATTGAGCGAGATCCCAATAAATGTATTCTTTGCGGGAAATGTGTACGGGTTTGCCACGAGGTCCAGGTAACCGGGGCCATCGATTTTGCCGGCCGGGGGTTTGATACTCGGGTGGCTACCCCCTTTGATATTCCTTTAAATACGGATATATGCCGCTTCTGTGGCCAATGTGTCGGGGTATGCCCGACCGGTGCCCTGATCAACAGGCAATTTAAGGGCACCCGTCCCTGGGAAGTAACCAAGGTCCGGACGACCTGTCTCTTTTGCGGCGTCGGCTGCAACTATGATTTAAATGTTAAAGAGGGGCGGGTAATCGGTGTCACTCCCACGGCGGAGGCACCGGTAAACGGGAGTTCGCTCTGTGTAAAAGGGCGGTTTCACAGCGACCTGCTCTATCACCCGGAGCGGATTAAAACGCCTTTAATGAAAAAGGACGGTGACTTTGTTGAAGTCGGCTGGGATGAAGCCCTCGATGCGATAGCGGCGAAATTTAACGCGGTAAAATCTGCCGCCGGTGCCGATGCCATCGGGGCCCTGAGTTCGGCCCGCTGCACGAACGAAGAAAACTACCTGATGCAAAAATTTATGCGGGCGGCCCTTGGCACCAATAATGTCGATCACTGCGCCCGCACCTGACACGCCCCCACCGTGGCCGGTCTGGCCACTTCTTTTGGCAGCGGGGCGATGACTAATTCGATTGCGGAGGTAGAATTTAACGATGTGCTCTTTATTATCGGCTCTAACACCACGGAGGCTCACCCCATAATTGGAAATAAAATGAAACGGGCGGCAACCGTTCACGGTGCCCAGCTGATCGTGGTCGATCCGCGGCGGACCGAGCTGGCCGAATATGCCACCATCTGGCTGCGGCTCCATCCAGGCACCGACAATGCGCTGATTAATGGACTAATGCATATAATTATAACCAAGGGTTGGGCCGATCGCTCCTTTATTGCCGAGCGCTGTGAAGGTTACGATGACCTGTGGGAGGTAGTAAAAAAATATACGCCGGAGGTTGCCAGTAAAATTTCCGGGGTGCCGGTGGAGCAGATGTATGCTGCCGCGGAACTTTACGCCAAAACGAAGAAGGCCGGTATCTTCTATACGCTGGGGATAACCGAGCATACTACCGGCACCAACAATGTAATGAACTTGGCTAACCTGGCCTTGGTAACCGGTCATATGGGCATTGAGAATGCCGGCGTGAATCCGTTACGTGGGCAAAATAACGTGCAGGGTGCCTGTGATATGGGTGCCTTACCCAATGTTTTCCCCGGCTACCAGTCGGTGGCCGACCCGAAGATCGCCGAGACCTTCGAAAAAGCCTGGGGTTGCCGGCTGAATCGGAATAAGGGTTTAACTATTCCCGAGATGTTGGACGGGGCTGCCGAGGGGACGGTTAAGGCCATGTATATCATGGGAGAAGATCCGGTATTAACCGATCCCGACTCTAACCAGGTGCGTAGAGCGCTGGCCAACCTGGATTTCCTGGTAGTACAGGATCTATTTATGACTTCAACCGCCGCTTATGCCGATGTTTTCCTTCCGGCGGCTTGTTACGCCGAGAAAGACGGTACCTTTACCAATACGGAGCGGCGGGTGCAGCGGGTGCGCAAGGCAGTTCCCCCGCCGGGCCGGTGCCGGCCGGATTGGGAAATCATCTGTGAGCTTTCGCGGCGCGCCGGTTATCCGATGGACTATACTCACCCGGAAGAGATTTTCGGGGAGATGAGGCGCCTTACTCCCAGCTATGCCGGGATGACCTACCGGCGCATTGATCGGGCTGGCCTGCAGTGGCCCTGTCCCACGGAGGATCACCCGGGTACCAAGTACCTGCATCAAGGTGTCTTTCCCCGTGGGAAAGGACTGTTACAGGGGATTGAACATGAAGAGCCGGCGGAACTGACCAACGAGGAGTACCCGGTGCTTCTAACCACTGGTCGCAAGCTGATCCATTATAATATTATGACCCCTTACTCGGATAACCTGTTGACCCTGGATCCGAAGGAGCGGGCGGAGATTAACCCGGTTGATGCCGCAAAGATCGGGGTCGGTGGTGACGATGAAATCCGCGTTACCTCGCGCCGGGGCTCAGTCGTTACCAAGATAGAGATCACCGACAAGGTGCCCCCCGGGGTTCTCTTTATGACTTTCCATTATAAGGAGACACCGGCCAACGAGTTGACTAATGCAGCCTATGACCCGATCGCCAAGACGGCAGAGTACAAGGTCTGTGCCGTTAAAATTGAGAAATATCTACCGGCAGGGAGAGCAGAGAAGGAGGCGGAAAAGGAGCAGGAGGCCGTGGTTTAAGGGCTATATGCCAAGGCATTAGGGGCAAAGAACCGGGCCCGCAGATGAGAAATCTGCGGGCCCTTTTTCAGTTAGCCAACGGTAGCCCCGGGCTTCGCTATTACCCGGTGATAAACCAGGTGGCCGAGGCCATTGAAAACGATCAGGGCATAGAAGAAGTTGCCCCACCAGGGCCAGCGATGGAAAACAAACATACCATTGAGTTCTAGTAAGAAATGATAGAAGGTAGGCATCGCTGCCGCGGTCAGGATTAATAAGATATTGTGGGCCCGGGTTCGGTATTGGGCCAGCATATGGAAATAGATAATCGAATAGGGGATCCAGGCCAACGTCATAAAGATGGGAATACCGGCCGGGCAGAGCAGGTCCATCTGTTGGAACCGCCAGGCCTGCAGCACGTTTTGGAGCAGGTAATAGGTGGTGATTCCCAATACGGAGCCAAAAATAGCCGCTACCGGAAAGAGCTGGTAGATCCGTTCCCGGGGAACCAGTAAGAACATGAAGACGGTCATTACAATCAGGGCAAAGGGGCCGCCCAGGTTAATTAAAATCATCGTTTCATCACCATTTTTACTATTCCCCGTTGGAGGATAAATATCCCAGGGGGGAGTCGCTCCCTTGTTCAAAGGGATAACAGTTGATACAATTGATCAAGAGCGAAGAGTGGGTATTTTGATTCACCCGGGATAAGTACCGGGGAGCCGACAAAAGGATAGAGTTCAGGGCGGGCCCCAAAAGTTAAAGGCGGGAAGGGCAACCTCCTCGTCTTTAATAGTTGGATGGTAATTTGGCCTGCCGGGAATTAAAAGTAAAGTGGAAACAGAAGAGGATAAACGATGCAAAATCAGCTTGAATACCGGCCTACCCGCCAGATTTTAATCCTGGCCTGGCCGGTGGTCTTGGAGATGTGCCTTCATACTATGTACTGGATCTGTGATGCCGCTATGGTGATGCGTTTAGGTGCCCGGGAGGCATCAGCAGTAGAATATGCAGCTACCCTAATCTTTAGTATCATGGCTACCTGTGGGGCGATCGGCATCGGGGTAAATTCGCTGGTGGCCCGGCTGGTGGGGGGAGGAGACTACCGCAGCGCCGGGCGGACGGCCGGGCAGGCGGTCTCCGTAAGCCTGGGGATAACCGTACTCCTGGCCCTTATCCTGGGTCTAGTGGGAAAACCCTTTTGTCTCTGGGCGATTAAAGATGGACCTACCGCTGCCCTAACCGTGGAATATTTTTACACCACGCTTTTTCGCGGTGGTATTGGCATGATGATGATCCTGGTGATTAATGGGGTAATTCGGGGGATGGGGCATACCCGGGTCTCCATGTATATCGCCCTGGCGATGAACCTATTCAATATCTTTTTTGACTACGTGCTTATCTTTGGAAAATTAGGTTTCCCCGCCTTGGGGGTAAGGGGGGCGGCCCTGGCTACGGGGACAGCCCAAATTTTAGGGGTAATTTTAAGTGCGCTCTATCTTTATCGTTCACGCCACCTTTTACAGCTCTCCCGGGATAGTTTTTACCCCTTTAAGAGAGAGGTGGTTAAGGAGATTTTTTCAATCAGTCTTCCCGCTGGGGCAGAAGAGGTGGTGCATCATTTTGGCCGGGTGATCTCCTTAACCTGGATTGCCGCCTTAGGGCCGATTAGTTTTGCCGCCAATACGGCGGCGGTGGCCGTAGAATCTTTCTCCTTTATGCCGGGGGCCGCCTTTGCCGTTGCCGCCACGACCCTGGTGGGGAGGCGTCTCGGGGCGGGCGAGCCCCGAAAGGCGGTAAAAACCGGGAGCCTGGCTGCTTTTATGGCGGTCGGGATGATGGGTGCCATCGGCCTGGTATTTTTCTTTTTTCCCCACTATATAATGAAAATATTTTCTCCGCCGGAGGCAGAGGTTTTACATTTAGGGATGGCCTGTCTACGTATTGCTGCCGTGGAGCAGCCCTTTATCGCTATCGCCTACACCCTCGGCGGTGCTCTGAAAGGGGCCGGGGATACCCGGGGGCCGTTCCTGGTCGGTGCGGTAGCCTGTTTTTTAGTGCGTCTTCCCCTAATCTACGCGGTAGTCTATATTTTCCGCCTTAGTGTAACCTATATCTGGTGGGGCACGGCCATCCAGTACCTGGTGGCCTCCCTCCTCATGCTGCGGCTCTACCGCCGGGCACAGTGGCACCGACTGGCCCGTAAGCCTTTCTACGCTGGGAGTGGTAAATAATGCTTAAACGTTTTGCCGGGTACTACCGGCCCCATTTAAAATTATTTATAATCGATTTTAGTTGTGCGTTTCTGATGGCCTCCCTGGACCTGGTATTCCCGGTAGCGGTGCAGTGGATCGTTGATGACATATTGCCCGGGCGGGAAATTGGACTCTTCTTTAACGTCTGTGCCGGGTTGTTATTTCTTTACCTGTTTCGGGCCCTGCTGGAATATATCGTTGATTATTGGGGTCATGTGCTGGGGGTGCGGATGGAGTACGATATGCGCCAGGACCTCTTTGATCATATCCAGAAACTCTCCTTTCGCTATTTTGATCAAACTAAAACCGGCCATATCATGTCCCGTCTGGTTAACGACCTTAACGAAATTGCCGAATTGGCTCATCACGGCCCGGAAGATCTCTTTATTGCCCTTGTTACCTTAAGCGGGGCTTTTATTATCATGCTTGCCATCAATTGGCAGTTGACCCTGCTGACCTTTACCCTGGTTCCGGTAATGCTCTGGTTCGCGATAAGGAAGAACCGGCAGATGCAGCATATATTCCGCGATGTGCGCCTGCGGGTAGCCGACATTAATGCCCGGGTTGAAGATAGTATCTCCGGAGTGCGGGTCGTTAAATCTTTTACCAATGAACGGTACGAAATGGAGAAATTCAAGCAGGACAATATAAATTTCCGCCGTTCCAAGCAGAAATCCTACAAGGTGATGGCAGAATTTTTTTCCGGGGTTAACCTCTTTGCTAACCTGATCAGCCTGGTAGTGGTCTTTACCGGCGGCTATTTTGCCTATCGGGGACAGATTACCCTGGGGACCCTGATCGGATTTTTATTATATGTAAACATGTTTCTGCAACCTATCCGCCGCTTCTCTGTTCTGGTGGAGACCTACCAGCGGGGGATGGCCGGATTCCGTCGCTTCGTTGAAACGCTGGAGATTGAGCCGGAAATAGTAGATAAAAAGGAGGCGCGCCCGGCTGGGCGTTTGAAGGGCGAGATTGTGTTAGATCGGGTTACCTTCAGTTACAAGCAGGACGAGCATATCCTGAAAGATATTAGTCTCCACATTGCTCCCGGGGAGACCGTGGCCCTGGTCGGACCCTCCGGGGCTGGTAAAACCACCCTCTGTAACCTGATTCCCCGTTTTTACGATATTCAAGGGGGAAGTATTAAAATTGACGGTATCGATATCCGTAAATTCCAGCAGCGCTCGCTGCGCCGTAATATTGGCATTGTGCAGCAGGATGTATTTCTCTTTACCGGGACCATTAGGGAGAATATTGCATACGGTAAACTTGACACCAGCGATGAGGAGATCAGGGCCGCCGCGGTAAGGGCCAATGCCCATGATTTCATCATGGAACTGGAAAAAGGTTACGACACCTATGCCGGTGAGCGCGGAGTGATGCTCTCCGGCG
>JAAZLS010000054.1 GCA_012799185.1 Bacillota bacterium
AATTTTCTGAAGAGAACAATCATCCCCCGCCATAAAAGCGGCAGAAAAACCGGCTGGAATGATCGCAATGTACTCCACCTTGCGATAAAAAAGCGCATCTTGTAGCTTTTCCTCATCATCAATCAGGGACACTACCTGGTAGCTTTCTGCCAGGTAGTTGGCCAGCCCCCGGGCCAGGAGAGCCTCCCCGTCCCGGTTGATTACCGCCAGCGGCGTCCGCGCCGACTCAAATTCCTGGATAGCCACCCCGGGAGCAACGAAGGAGAAAAGCAGGGCCAGCCCCATAAATACAGAGAGGCTGATCGCCAACATAAGCACCGACCCCCGCATCACCTTGAAATAGGCCTTAAATACTGCCATACCGTTCCCTCCTTAAACGGAAAATACTGATCAGGGACATCAGGGCTGAAAGCAGGCAAAGCAGCCCAATACTTAGAAAGAAACGGTGGTGGCCATCAAATAGGTAGAGGCTGTAAAAGGCATCGGCAATCAAGGCCGCCGGATTAATATAGGAAAGGAGCGGCACCCGGGTGGCAATAATATACTTCATATCGACCCACATCAAGCCGGCCAAATAACAGAGGGTCATATTACCACCAATAAGAATTCCGATCTTTACCCCTTCGCTGCCGCGGATAACCGTGCCGATTAAATTACCGAAAGAGACCCCGGCCAGGCAGCCGGCCAAACAGGTTAAAAGAATATAGAAAACCTGGTTGCCAAAGCTAACTTTTAATACTGCTGCCAGGTATACTAAAAGGACCAGCACCTCGATAAAACTAATTGTTAACGCGGCCAGGGTATCGGAAAGCACCACCTGCAGCTTATGGGTCGGAGCTGTGCTGCGCCGGGCACCCCGGGCCGAAAGATCGGCCTGCAAATCAATCGTGTTTCGCAACCCCCAAAAAGAGCCATAGAGACAGGCCATGGCGATCAAAGCATAAAAATAAGCGAGCATGGTATCGGGGGGCACCCCGGAAAAAGATACCGCCTCGGTGTAAGTAGGGCGTCTTTCCAGCTCCTTAACCAGCAGCCGGGCTGCCGGCGGGTTTTTTGAAATTATGCTAGAAACGGTCCGGGAGGTATAGGCATATTCATCTAAAATCGCTTTCAGGATACTTTGTTTTAAACCCGCCTGTTTCACGGTAAGCCCCACCGGTTCACCGGCGGTGATAATCCCGGAGACAGCCCCTTCTTCCAATAGTTTTTCTGCCCCCGCCTCCTCGGCCACAGCCAGCTCTATCATGCGGCCCTCGCCTGCGGTAGATAGGACTGCCAGCACCTGCTGGAGGTGAGGATTTTCCCGGTAAGCCCGGTTATCAATTACCGCCGCCGGGACCGGTTCAAATTTTTCCTGCTCGGAGGTAAGATGCCCAAAGGTGAAATAAAAAAAGGTGGCCATCAGGAGAGGAAAAAGCAGGGTCCAGAAGACCAGTTCCCGGTCGCGAAGAAGACATTTTAGCCGGTAACTATAAATATGGGCAAACATTCTTTCCCCCCCCCTCTTAATCCCGAAGTTGCCGGCCGGTAATCTCCAGGAAGACATCATTTAACGTCGGCTGTTCCGAAAAGACCCGGCTGAAGGAAATATCCTGGGATTTCAGGTAATCGAGTAAATCAAGCAGGTTATGTTCTCCGCCATCGTAATGGACCGAGAGGCGATCGGAGGCGTAATGGGCCCGGGTGACATGGGGCAGCTGACGGATCCGGGCCAGGTGCTCCGGCTCCAACATATAGATCTCCACGCTGATCGTCTCCCCCTGGTTGATCAGCGCCTTTAACTCTTCCGTGGTCCCGGTAGCCAGGGTTTTCCCCTGGTCCATGATTACAATTCGGCTGCAAAGCTGTTCCACCTCTTCCATGTAGTGAGAGGTGTAGATAACGGTAGCCCCCCGGCGATTGAGTTCCCGAATCCCCTCCAGGATACTGTTCCGGCTTTGCGGATCTACGCCCACCGTCGGTTCGTCGAAGATGAGCAGCTCCGGTTGATGGGCAATACCGCAGGCGATATTTAACCGGCGCAAGAGGCCCCCGGAAAGTTTCATTGGATAGAATTTACGAAATTTTTCAAGGCCAACAAATACGATAGCTTCCTGGACCAGCCGCCGGCGCAAGGCTTTATCCCGGATATAGAGACCGCAAAAATAGTCGATGTTCTCCTCTACCCGCAACTCATCGAAAACAGCCACGTTCTGCATAACCAGGCCGATCTTTTGCTTGATATCGTAGGCCTGCGGTGTCATCGTCTTTCCAAACAGCTTAATCTCGCCCTTATCGTACTTCAGCAACGCTAAAATACAATTAATAGCGGTGGTCTTCCCCGAGCCGTTCGGTCCGAGCAAACCCACGATCTCCCCTTTCTCCACCCGGAGATGGAAATGGTTTAGCGCCAGCAGATTGCCGTAGCGCTTAACCAGATTATGGACATTAATCAGCATAACCGCCCCCTTGTTTCTTGCCTGCTATTTTAATTTTACTGGAAAGAAGACCCGCCTGTAAGTGCCGGTAGTCAGTTCCAGCGATGACAATTGTCATAAGTTTTTAGAATTGCTGCCGGGAGACCATTATGATAGTATTTTTGCCAGGGGGAAAAAACATGCCGGGAATTATCGATCGGCTGCTGCTGCTGGTTTGCTGCTCCATTTTACATGGCAATAGCCAAAACGACATGGCTACGGTTGCCGTAACCCTGGCGGCGATCACTATCTGCGCCCTTAACGGTTTTTTTCACTCCCGCCCCCTGCTGGCCACAAGCACCGTTTTCTACACCCTGGCTGGCCTGTTCTGGCCCCCTTTTTGCTCCTACCTGCCCCTGGTTTACTACGATACCCTGGCTGAAATGCGCCCCCCCGGACCCGGCCGGTGGTTCATCACAACGGCGGCCGGTGCGCTTTTAATCTGCTTTTTAAGCAATCCCGTTAACAAATCTTTAATGATTGCCGCTCTCATGGCGGTATCCTTTCTCCTGGCCGATCGCACGCGCGCCGTAGAACAGGCTAAAGAAGAAGCCCGACAACTGCGCGATGATAGCCATGAAATGTCTCTTCTCTATAAAGAAAAAAACCGGGAGCTGATTGCAAAACAGGACTATGAAATCCGGCTGGCCACATTAAACGAACGGGGACGCATCGCCCGGGAAATTCATGATCACGTTGGACACCTACTCTCCCGATCAATCCTACAGGTAGGTGCCTTCATGGCTATTAACCGCAGCAAGGAGGTCCGACAAAACCTGGCCACCATTCGCGGTACCCTCTCCGAGGCTATGAACCGGATACGCAGCAGCGTTCACGACCTGCACGATGAAACTTTGGACTTTCAAACCCGGGTGGAGACCCTAGTAAACGGGTTTACCTTCTGCTCCCTTCACCTCCAATACCGGCTGGAAAATGAGCCGGAGCAAGATATCAGCTATTGCTTCCTGGCCGTGATCAAGGAGGGACTAAATAATATTGTCCGCCATTCCAATGCTACCCGGGTCACCCTCTCACTCCTGGAACACCCGACCCTCTATCAACTGGTATTGCAAGATAACGGGGCGCCGCCGGCCGGCGGAGAACCGGGAAAAGGCCTGGGCCTGCGCAGCATAGCCCACCGAGTAAGCGCCCTGGAGGGACAACTGGTTATTGAACAGGCCGGAGGCTACCGGCTATTTATCTCAATCCCCAAAAGGAGGGCCGGCCATGAAAGTGCTAGTTGTTGACGACGATCCTTTAGTCTGTCAATCGTTAAAAACTATTCTACAGGCGGAGAGTAAGATTGAAGTGGTCGGGGTAGCCCATGATGGGGCCCGGGCAATAAAACTTTTTAAAGAACTGCAACCGGACGTGCTGCTGATGGATATCCGCATGGGTGAAATGACCGGGCTTCAGGCAGGCGAGCAGATCCTGGCCCAATCCCCGCAGGCGCGTATCCTTTTCCTGACCACCTTCTCCGATGATGAATACGTGGTGCGGGCGCTGCGCCTGGGAGCAAAAGGGTATATCCTAAAACAGGATTTTGAAAGCATCGTCCCCGCCCTTTACGCGGTATACAAGGGACAAAGTGTATTTGGCAATGCCATAGTCAGCAAGCTCCCCCGCCTGCTAAGAGAGGAAAAGTGCGTGGACCTGACCGAATTTGGTATCAATGAAAAGGAACAGCGCCTGATCGAAGGCGTGGCCAAGGGGTTAAACAACCGGGAAATCGCCCGGACCCTCTATCTTAGCGAGGGCACAGTCCGCAACTACCTAAGCGGGATCCTGGAAAGGTTGGAACTTCGCGATCGGACCCAGCTGGCCGTGTTTTATTTGAAGCGTATGGGAACAGAATGAGTAACGGGGACGGAGGCTTTTACTCATTCTGAGTAACGGGGACGGAGGCTTTTACTCATTCAGATACCCGGGTCAGGCATAGCCTGACCCCTACAGAAAACAATGATCCATCAGTACAACCCGATGGCCCCTACAGAAACAGTGGCAATCATATCAAAGCGAATCCAATAGTGGGTTAACGTTGCCTTCAAAATGTAGGGCGGGGCTAGAGCCCCTCCGGCTTCAAGTAAGGACTTCAAGTA
>JAAZLS010000055.1 GCA_012799185.1 Bacillota bacterium
ACCAGGGCCGCGATCCGATCCGATTCTTTAACCCGCAACTCGGAGGCATCACGGATTTCCGTTTTCCCTTCGGCCATCGCCGCCGCCACCGTCAGTACCGGTAGCTCATCGATTACCTTGGGAATAATGTCACCACCTACGGTTATCCCCCGTAACGGCCGGCCGCCCCGGACAAGGATATCGGCAACCGGCTCTCCACCCCAATTGCGCAAATTTTTAATCTCAATGGCGGCTCCCATTTCAATCAATAGATCAATTATGCCCCGGCGGGTGGGATTTACCCCAACACCGGTGAGGGTAACCTCCGCTCCCGGGATAATGCTGGCGGCCACCATGATGAAGGCGGCTGATGATATATCACCGGGAACTTGCAAGGAGGTTGCCTCCGGCACCTGGCCGCCAGCGATAGCGATCCGCCCGCCGGCCGTCTCTACCCTTACTCCGAATTGTTGCAGCATTATTTCACTGTGGTCCCGGCTGGGGCGGGGTTCCTCCACGATGGTGATCCCTTCCGTGGGATAGAGCCCAGCCAGCAGGAGGGCCGATTTAACCTGGGCGCTGGCTACCGGAAGACGGTACTGTAACGGCTTTAAGATAGCCCCCTTTATTGTGACCGGTAGGACGGAACCGGTGCCTTTACCTTCGATAATGGCCCCCATCTGCCGCAACGGCTCCACCACCCGCTCCATGGGCCGGCGCCTTAGAAACCGGTCGCCGGTGAGCACCGTTGGAAAGGGCTGCCCCGCCAGCACTCCCAGAAGCAGCCGGGCGGTGGTCCCGGAATTTCCTGCATTGAGTCGCCTTTTCGGTGGGTCCAACCCCATCTCCCGGCCCTCCACCACCAGTAGCTCCCCCTCCCGGGTAATATTTACCCCTAGCGCTTTTAGACAGTTTACGGTGGCCTGACAGTCCTGCGAATCCAGGAACCCCTTGATCTTGCTTCTTCCCCGGGCTAGGGCTGCAATTATTACCGCCCGGTGGGAGATTGATTTATCTCCCGGGGGACGGACCGTCCCCCGGAATTCGGCGGGGGGATAAGTAATAATAATCATGACCGATACCCTTTCTTGCGATTTGTTGCTGCTGTAATAATTGACAGCACTTGTAATATGTTATAATTAAATTATGGAGATATATACTTTAATCGGGGCCAGCGGGACCGGCAAAAGTCACCTAGCCCCATTACTGGCTTACCAATACGAAATAAATTATATCCTGGACGATGGTCTATTGATTACCCGGGATCGGGTGCTGGCCGGCTATTCTGCTAAGCGGGAACGAACCCGTTTCGGGGCAATCAAACGGGCTATCTTGAATGATCACCGGCATGCCCGGGAAATTAGGGAGAAGTTGGCTGAAATAAAGCCGGAGAAACTGCTAATTTTAGCTACCTCCCGGCGGATGGCCCAGCTTATCGCCGAGAGAGCGGGGCTCCCCGAACCGCAGTACTACCTGGATATTAAGGATGTGGCTACACCCAAGTCGATTCAGACCGCCTTAACCATCCGGGGAAAGGAAAATTGCCACGCCCTTCCTCTCCCCACCCTGGCAATAAAGAAGGATTTTCCCGGCTATTTAATCGATCCCTGGCTCTCCTTTTTCGGCCGTTCCCACCCGGGTAAAAAAAAGGTTGCCGTAGAGCGTTCCATTATTCGCCCTATCTATAGCTCCCTGGGCAGTTTTTTTATCGCCGAACATGTAATCAGTGGACTGGTAGCCTACATTGCCGGGGAGATCCCCGGGGTTTATAAAACTACCAGGGCCGAGGTGATCACTTCCGGCAATGACTTGACATTTAATGTTGATCTTATTCTCGCTGTTAATCCCGACCTGGTTAGCGTACTCCAGACTGCCCAGCAGGCCATCAAAAAGCAGGTGGAGCTTCTTACCGGCTTTAATGTTAACCGGGTTAACCTCAATGCGAAAGGGCTGCATGTCCCCCCGGCGGAGGTTGGCAGTCTTCAGCCAGGCGTTGAAAAGATACGGAAGCTGGCCCAATTAGATATCAGCTAAGCCGGATACCTGCATATTGATGAAGAAGCCCCACCAGCCGGGGATGAATATGCAAACCCCCTACCGGCCCCCCTTAGCGCCCGACCTTGGCCTCCTTTTTCCTGGGGACAACTTTAATCGCCCCCCGGCGGCATTTCTCTACGCAACTTCCGCAACGGGTGCAGAGATCCAAATCGATCTGATGAGGCTCCCCCCGCTCGCCGGTGATAGCATCGACCGGACAGACCCGAACGCAACGGCGGCAACCGTCACATTTTTCCGGTTCGATGGCATAGCTGAAAAGTTCCTTGCATACCCCAGTCCGACAGAATTTATCGTTAATATGCTCCTCGTATTCTTCCCGAAAATAGCGGAGCGTGCTTAGAACTGGGTTAGGGCAGGTCTGACCCAGGCCGCAGAGGGCACTATCCTTAATCATATTCGCCAGCTCCTCCAGCTGGTTCAGATCTTCGTGCTTGCCCTCTCCCGAGGTGATCCGCTCCAGGATCTCCAGCATCCGCTTGGTCCCCTCCCGGCAGGGGGTACATTTCCCGCAGGATTCCTTCTGGGTAAAACTTAAGAAATAGCGGGCCAGGTCGACCATGCAGGTGGCATCATCCATCACCACCAGGCCCCCGGAGCCCATGATGGCCCCAGCCTGAGTTAAGGAATCGTAATCGATGGGCAGGTCCAATAGTTCCCGGGGAATACAGCCCCCCGAGGGACCACCGGCCTGGACTGCCTTGAACTCCCGGTCTCCTTTTATCCCCCCGCCGATATCGTAGATAATTTCCCGAATACTAATCCCCATCGGGACCTCACAAAGCCCGGTATTGCGAACCTTGCCGGCCAGGGCAAAAACCTTGGTCCCCTTGCTGCCAGCCGTACCGATCCGGCTAAACTCTTCCCAGCCCCCTGCCTTTAGGACCAGCGGTATATTGGCCAGGGTCTCCACATTATTAATGTTGGTCGGCCGGCCCCATAGGCCGGACTGGGCAGGAAAGGGGGGCCGGGGACGGGGCATCCCTCGCTGGCCTTCGATCGAGGCCATCAAGGCGGTCTCCTCCCCGCAGACAAAGGCTCCCGCTCCCTCCTTGATCTGGATTCGGAAATTACGGCCATAACCTAAAATGTTTTGGCCGAGCAGGCTATATTCCTCGGCCTGGGCAATGGCCAGTTTTAAACGTTTTATAGCCAACGGATACTCGGCCCGGCAATAGATATAGCCCTCATCGCTGCCGATAGTCAGCCCGGCAATAATCATCCCTTCTAGCAGGGAATGGGGATCGCTCTCCAGGATACTGCGGTCCATAAATGCTCCCGGGTCCCCTTCATCGGCATTACAAACGATATATTTTTTCTCTCCCGGCGACTTATAGGTAAATTCCCATTTTAAAC
>JAAZLS010000056.1 GCA_012799185.1 Bacillota bacterium
AAACTTGACACCAGCGATGAGGAGATCAGGGCCGCCGCGGTAAGGGCCAATGCCCATGATTTCATCATGGAACTGGAAAAAGGTTACGACACCTATGCCGGTGAGCGCGGAGTGATGCTCTCCGGCGGTCAGCGGCAGCGGATCGCCATCGCCCGCATGTTTCTAAAAAACCCGCCCATTTTAATTTTAGATGAGGCTACCTCCGCCCTGGATAGTGAAACCGAGGCCATGATTCAAGAGGCCCTATTCCAGCTCTCTCAGGATCGCAGCACCCTGGTGATTGCCCACCGCCTGGCCACCGTGCGTCGGGCCCACCGGATCCTGGTGCTTACCGATGACGGTATCGTTGAGGAGGGCTCCCACGAGGAACTCTTGAAACAAGAGGGTTACTATGCCCGGCTCCACCGGGCCCAGTTTGGCGGTTTTATTCCAGATATCGCCTGATGTAAACGGTCAACGATAATTGCAAAAGAATCGGTATTAAAATCTAACAGGCCGGAAAGCCTGTAATTTTTTTGTATAATAAGAAGGGTTTTTTAATTTTATCTTGAATTTAAGATATCAAAATACAAATTATCATACAAATTATAATACATGAGTCTTCTCTCTTTCCTATAGGTATTATCTGGCAAAGCGATTGGCGGTGCCGGTTACAATATCGTCTGAGAACATTAGCTAAAAAGGGGGACACAAGATGAAGGTTACAGTTGCCACTGTTATGCCACAGAGCATACGGGGGAAGGCAGAGTATGCCAATTTAGAGACCGCTTTAAAATCCATAAAATTGGCTGCTGAAAAAGGAGCAAAAATTATTTCGTTGCCGGAGGGATTTCCCGGTCCCTACAACGGGCCTTTTAATTGGGACCCGGCCCCGGAGATTACCGCTGCGGCTCGGGAGTACGGGGTTTACGTTGTTTTTGGGACCCTGACCCGGTTGGGAAAGGGCTCCAACCATTATTATCTGACTCTAAAAGTTGCCGGACCCAGTGGTGAAATAGTTCAGGATTATCATCGCATGCAGCCTAATCAACCGGAAGTTGATGATATCCTGATGGACGGCAAAAAAATTGTTCGCGGAGAAGAGTTCGCCCTCTTTGATACGGAATATGGAAAAATCGGCCTTTTAATCTGTTCTGAAATCTGGTGCCCCGAGCTATCCCGGATTCTCGCTCTCAAAGGGGCAGATATTATTTTTGCGCCGATTGGCGGTCTAGTCTATGAACTAAGGGAGGCCTGGCGATGCCTGCTTTGGGCTAGGGCAATTGAGAACCATGTCTATATTGCAACCTCACAGCACCTTTACGGGATGGAGGACGGGATTGGCTTGATTGCAGGTCCCGAGAAAATATTAGCTGAGCGAAAAGATGCCGGCCTGGTTATTGCAGAGCTTGACCTGGCCCGCCTGAAGTGGTTAAGAGAAAATGACCAGACTCTGGAACTCCCCAAACAATATAAGAGCATACCGGGCATGCTGAAGTACCGGCGCCCCGAAAAATATGGAACAATTACTGAGCCCGATGGGCGGGTCTATCAATTTCCCACCCATGATTAACGGTAAATAGCTACTTAAATGAGTTAACTGCACAAAACATCAATTAATACAATAATTGGGAAGGTGGCCGATTTTAATATGTCTATAAAAGTTTTAAATCCAGAGAAAGATTATGTTTTATTACCCCTGACGAAGGGAGAAGGCTATGCCAAGGCGATTATTTGGCCTGGGATGGGGGCAAAGCATGGTACGATGAACTACATTTATATGAAAGCCGGGGCCGAGAATGTGCCCCATGTTCATCCTACGCAAGAAGATATGTTTTATGTGGTGCAGGGTAGTGGAGTGGTGGTCGATTGCGATCAAAATATAGAGTACCAGTTTAAAAAGGG
>JAAZLS010000057.1 GCA_012799185.1 Bacillota bacterium
AGCGGTCCGCATGCATGACGAATTAGGCGGCGGTTCATTCACCGCCTTGCCCATTATCGAAACCCAGGCCGGATACGTGGCTGTCTACATTCCAACTAATGTTATCTCCATAACCGACGGCCAAATCTACCTGGAAGCCGATCTTTTTTACGCCGGCCAGCGGCCGGCTATAAACGTCGGCCTATCCGTCTCTAGGGTAGGGGGAGCGGCCCAAATTACAGCCATGAAGCAGGTAGCGGGGCATTTACGTCTGGACCTGGCCCAGTACCACGAACTGGCCGCCTTTGCCCAGTTTGGAACAGATCTGGATAAGGCAACCCAGGCCCGGCTCTCCCGGGGTGAACGGCTGATGAAACTGTTAAGGCAGGTCCAATACCAGCCGATGCCGGTCGAAGAGCAGATCGCCCTAATTTATGCCGGTGTAAACCGCTATCTGGATGACTTGCCCTTGGAGAAAATCGGCCAATTTGAGCAGGATTTCTTGCGATTTCTCAAGGGCAGCTACCCTGATCTCTTAAAAGATATTCGGGAAAAGAAAGAGCTGGGCAAGGAATTGGAAAAGAAATTAATAAAAGTTATATTGGAATTTAAAGAAAACTTTGCCGGGGTTAGCGAAGCTACTCCCTTTAGTTGATAATTAGCGGAAAAAAAGGCGGTGGATTATTTGGCTGGTATAAGGGATATAAAACGGCGTATCCGGGCCGTGACTAATATCCAGCATGTAACAAGGGCAATGAGAATGGTAGCTGCCGCCAGGCTGCGCCGGGCCCAGAGCCGAGTATTATCAGCCCGCCCCTATTCTCAAAAATTAACCGAAGTAGCCGGCCGCCTGGCGGCAACACCAAGAGCCCGAGAGCTGCCCCTGGTCGCACCGCGGGAGGTTAAAACTACCGGTTACCTTCTAATTACGGGGGACCGGGGGCTAGCCGGGGCTTACAACGCGACCCTTATTAACCTAGCGGTAAGCCACCTAGCCGGGGCAGAGAAGCCAGTAAAATTAATGACGGTCGGCCGTAAAGGGTTTCAATATTTCCGGCAACGGCCAGTGGAAATACTAAAATACTTCGCCGATATAAAGGATGACTTTACCTTATCCCAAGCCCGGGGATTAGCCGGACAACTAATGGAGCTATTTTTAAGTGGGCAGTTAGATGAAGTATACCTGATCTATTCCCAATTCCAATCGGCGCTACTACATATTCCCCGGGTAGACCGGGTACTGCCCATTGAAACCCCGGTCCAGGAAGAGGAGGAGAGCGAGTATATTTATGAACCGGAACCGATGGGATTACTGGCTGCTCTTTTACCGCGCTATTGCGAAACAATGGTCTACCAGGCCCTATTAGAATCAAAGGCCAGCGAACATAGCGCCCGCATGATTGCCATGGAGAGCGCCACCAGTAACGCCGGCGAGATGATTGACCAGTTGACCCTTTCCTATAACAAAGCCCGCCAGTCCGCCATTACCACGGAAATATTGGAGGTGGCCTCCGGCGCCGAAGCTTTAAAGTCCGGTAGTTAAGGAGGGATGTAAAGAATGAATGAAGGAAAAGTAGTACAGGTTATCGGGCCGGTAGTGGACGTAGAATTCCTTGAAGAACACCTGCCCGATCTGTTTAATGCGGTCGTTATTAAGGAAAAAGATATAAATTTGACGATGGAGGTTATGCAGCACCTGGGGAATAACCTGGTACGCTGCGTGGCTCTGGCCTCTACCGATGGCCTGCAGGGGGGGATGAAGGCAGTCGATACGGGGGCCCCCATTAAGGCCCCGGTTGGCCCTTCCACCTTGGGGAGACTATTTAACGTATTAGGTGAACCGATAGATGATCGGGGAGAGTTGGAGGCAGAAGAGTGGTGGCCTATTCACCGGGATCCCCCCTCCTTTGATGATCTACAGCCATCAACGGAGATACTAGAAACCGGACTAAAGGTACTGGACCTGTTGGCCCCCCTGCCCAAGGGTGGCAAGATGGGGCTGTTCGGCGGAGCCGGGGTCGGTAAGACGGTTCTTATTATGGAGCTTATCCGTAATATTGCCTACGAACATGGCGGCTTCTCTGTGTTTGCCGGGATCGGCGAACGAACCCGGGAGGGGAACGAGCTTTACTTGGAGATGCCCGAATCGGGCGTTCTCGATAAAACAGTCCTCGTCTTTGGCCAGATGAACGAGCCCCCCGGGGCCCGCCTGCGGGTAGGATTGACCGGGTTAACCACGGCCGAATATTTTCGCGATAAGGGCGGTCAGGATGTTCTGCTCTTCATCGATAATATATTCCGTTTTGTTCAGGCCGGCTCCGAGGTCTCGGCCCTTTTGGGTCGTATGCCTTCTGCCGTAGGTTACCAGCCTACCTTAGCCACCGAGATGGGCGATTTACAAGAGCGTATCACCTCCACCAAGCAGGGCTCCATCACCTCTGTCCAGGCTATCTACGTTCCTGCCGATGACTTGACCGATCCGGCCCCGGCAACCACCTTCGCCCACCTGGATGGGACCATTGTCCTCTCCCGCCAGCTGGCAGAGTTAGGTATCTACCCGGCCGTTGACCCGTTGGATTCAACCTCGAAACTTTTAGATCCGCGCATTGTCGGCGAAGAACACTACGAGGTAGGCCGCGGTGTACAAAGTATCCTACAGCGATATAAAGAGCTCCAGGATATTATCGCTATACTGGGAATCGAGGAGCTATCCGATGAAGATAAGCTAATCGTAGCCCGGGCACGCAAAGTTCAACGTTTCCTCTCCCAGCCTTTTCATGTCGCCGAAGCCTTTACCGGTAGACCGGGAGTATATGTGCCCCTGCAGGAGACAATTAAGGGTTTTAAAGAAATCCTTGACGGCAACTACGATGATTTACCAGAAGAAGCCTTCTATATGGCGAGCAATATCGAAGAAGTAGTTAAAAAAGGACAGGAGTTAGCCTGATGCGGAGATCGAAATTAGAGGTAGTTACTCCCCGACGGCGGGTGCTGGTGGAGGAAGTAGAAAGCGTGGTTGCCCCCGGGACAGAAGGTTATTTCGGTGTTTTAACCCGGCACGCCCCCTTTCTAACAACTCTAAAACCCGGGTGTATCTATTATCGCAAGGCCGGAGCTAAGGATAAAACCGACTGCCTGGCCGTCTCGGGAGGCTTTATAGAGGTCGGGCCCGATAAAATAATTGTTCTGGCCGATACGGCGGAGCACTCCACCGAAATAGATATAGAAAGGGCTCTCCGGGCCAAGGAAAGAGCCGAAGAACGCCTGCGCAAACGTCCTCCGGGCCTGGATGTAGCCCGGGCGGAACAGGCTCTAGCGAAAAGCTTCGCCCGTCTTAAGGCTGCCGGAGTGGAAAATAAAACCGGTACAGGGACAACTAATTAGTGTAAGCGGCCCCTGGGGTATTGAAAGCCCGGGGTTAACCGCCGTCATAGGTATGAAAAGGTGGGATAAAAGCTATGAAAAAAAAACAGCAGCGCTGCCTTTTCTGTGCCCGTCTATTTGAAATTGAAACCTCGGAAATATCCCCGGGAATACCTGGTGCCCCCCCCACAACCAAATCCATCTGTCCCCTATGTGAAGCTAGGTTAAGAAAGGAAGCTGAAAATAGCCAAAAAGAACCGAAGCCGATGTAAACCCGGTGTAAAAGTCCTTCCTAATCTTGACATCAATGGTGGAATATTGTTATACTTTCCCCATCCACATCGAGAGGAGATACTAAAAATGGGCGATAGTAAGGCCAAGCAACTACTTCCCCTGGCGGCAATTATTGTTATTTCATCAGCGCTGTTTTCAGGACATTTTGGAGTCGGAGACACAATTTTTCCGCCTATTCTGGGACGAGGGGCAGGACAATCCTGGTTAATTGCAGCCATGGGCTATGGAATTATAAATAGCCTGGGTGTCTTGATTGCCTACCTGGCGGTGGCACGGCAGCAGCAAACCCTATTGCAAATGTCCAGCAAAACCCTGGGTACCGGATTCGGGGTAATTTTTACCACCTTGAGCATGCTTATTATTGGACCGGTATTTATCCTACCCCGGGTCTCCTCTGCTACCCACGAAATGGCAGTAGAACTATTTTTCCCCAATTTCCCCCTCTGGGCAACCCTGTTAATATTTTTTGCCCTGAATTTTTATGTAGCCTATAACCGGGCCACGGTTATCGACAAGCTAGGCAAGATCCTCGCCCCCATTCTCATACTATTTATGGCTATCCTTGTCCTTAAGGGTATTGTCTCACCGCTGGCCAGTGCCCAGGCTACCGGCATGGAGCATCCGCTAAGTGAAGGTGTTCTTAACGGCTACAACACCATGAATGCCCTGGGGGCAGCCCTCTTCGGCGGCTGGGTGCTTAAAGATATGACCCTGCGCGGCATAACCGATAAAAGAAACCAGGCGGCAAATTTAGTTAGAATTGGTCCAATCGTTGCCATTCTTCTTCTTTTAGCCTCTACCGGTTTAACCTATTTAGGAGCCTCCACCGGCTTCGCCTATGATGCTGAAATTGGCATTATAACCGTCAATATTGCTGAAGGGTTACTGGGGGTATTTGGCAAGGCTGTCTTTGCTGTATTACTTGCCTTTGCCTGTTTTACAACCTCAGTTGGTCTCTCCTCTACCGCCGGTGATGTGTTCCTGGAGTTAACCGGCGGTAAACTAAGATATGAAATTACCGTAGCACTGAGCAGCCTAGTCGGCTTTTTACTGGGCCTGTTCGGACTCAGCACAATTATTCAGTACACTACACCTTGGTTGATGTTACTCTATCCGGCCCTGGTAGTAATCCTGCTTAGCAACCTGTTGCCCGACTTTAGCCGGGTTAAGAATGCGGCGGCGGCCGGAGCGGTGGTAGCAATGATATTTAGCCTGGGAGATTTCTTGGCCGGGCTCGGCCTGGAAGGAAACATCCTTTTAAGGCTTATTTCCCGGATCCCCTTTGGGGATCAAGGCATGGGTTGGATCCTACCCACCGTAATCGCAATAATAATTGTTCAACTTTTCTTTCCAAAAGCAAAACCTGAATTAAAGGTTGGGGGTTAGCAATATGTTACAAACTAAAGGCCAAGTTGATGCGGTGCGGGTAATAACTTTGCTCGATGACTATGCCGGCTACGAAACATCTTTTTATGCCCAACACGGTATAGCCTTTTTAATCGAGGTGTCCTCCGGAGAAATATGTAAAAGGATCCTATTGGATGTAGGACAATCCGCAACACCGATCCTACATAATATGAGTCTCTTGGGCCTGGAACCGGGCATTGTTGATGCCATCCTTCTCTCCCACTGCCACTATGATCATACCGAGGGACTGGTTGATATGCTAAAAGCCATCAACCGGGATCTGGTTCCGGTAATCGCCCATACCTCTATCTTCCGCGAAAATTATATTTTTGATCCCTTTATCAGGAATATTGGGATCACGGCGAAGAACGGGCCCGAAGCCATAAGGGCAGCCGGTGGTCACCTAGTATTATCCGATCGGCCCTTTGAAATAATGCCGGGGGTTATATCTACCGGGGTAGTTCCCCGCCGGGTAGATTTCGAGCAATCGGGCATAGGCACCTATAACCTGGCCGACGGAGTTATTTCCGGCGATAAAATAGAAGACGATCTTTCAATTGTAATTAATGTAAAAGATGTAGGCCTGGTCATCCTGGTAGGATGTAGTCATGCTGGTATTGTCAATATTGTTAACCATTCCAAGGAGATTACCGGTATCGACCGGGTAGAAGCAGTTATAGGGGGCTTTCATTTAATCGAAGCCCCGAGGGAACGCGTCATTAAAACCGCCCGGGCCTTAAAAGAGATGGAGGTAAATTCGGTTATAGCGGGTCATTGCACCGGCCTAAAGGCTTGTGCAGAGCTGGCCAATCAGCTAAAGGATAATTTTGAATTACTTCAGTGTGGTAAAATTTTAAATGTGCCCTAATTGATCCGGACCGAGATGCTTTAAGGCCTGACGCCGGCTGGCGTCGGGTCTAAATTTTAAACAGGTATCACCGGATGATTGTGAAATAGGGGTGATAAAATGGGCGATCTAATAGCACTAATAACAAATAGTGCCCAGGGGGCTTTTATCGAGGTTACCGTCTTTGTCGGACTAGTTCTTCTATTCTTTGGTTATATCGATTATAAACAGCAAGGAGCCTTCATTGAGGCTATTGCCAATGCCAAGAAGTTTCAACCGCTGATTGGCTCCCTACTAGGCATTATTCCCGGTTGTGGGGGATCAATCCTAGTCATGCCCCTGTACGTAAAGGGGACTGTTACCTTTGGGACAGTTGTCGCTACTTTAATTGCTACTGCCGGCGATTCAGCCTTTATCGTTTTAACCCGGGCCCCCCGCGAATTTGCCATTATTACTCCCCTCTGCTTTCTAATCGGAGCCGCTACGGGCTACCTGGTCGACTATTATAGAATTGGAGAGTGGGTTAAAAAAAAATCGGAAGGGGTATCAATCGCTAACTTGGAAATAAAGCATGCCGAAGCGGAGGCCGCCCTAAATGAACTTTATTGCGATTACCCCCACAATTGCCGTTCCAGCGATCTTAAACATATTGGCCATGAAGAAGGCGATGAAATTGATATGCTTCTACACCACGCGGAGCCCCTGGATCCGCGCAGCCTGGGCTACCGGATCACCCACAGCTGTCATCTAATCTTTTGGCTCGTGCTGACGGTAGGCCTAGCCCTGGGCATTATGGAACTAATGCAAATAGATATAAATCGGCTCCCCGGCTTGCCCAACCTGGGCTCTATAGTTGGAGTAACCGGTGTTATTATTACCGTATTCTATACCCTCTGTTCTAAAAAATTTCTACAGGCCCAGTACCATGAAGATGCAGAACATAAGCTCCTATCGCTAAAAGAGACCCTGATCCATAATGCCGAAGAGACCGCCTTTGTCGGTACCTGGGTCTTTGCGGCTTACCTGGCGTATGAACTGGGCGTATACTTTGCCGGTGGCGAACAGGCGGTTGTAGCGGCACTAGCATCAACAGGTTTAACCGCTGTTCTATTGGGAGTTGCCGTAGGTATTATTCCCGGCTGCGGACCCCAGGTCATATTTGTATCCCTCTATTTAAAGGGGATGTTCCCCCTTGCCGCCCTGCTGGCCAATGCCGTATCCCAGGATGGGGACGCCCTTTTTCCATTAATCGCCATGGATCGAAAGGCAGCATTTTGGGCCACCGTGATCAATACCGTTATCGCTCTCCTGGTAGGGGTAGCCGCCTATTTCATCGAAACAGTCTGGTTTTAATAAAACCCGGGTATATCACCCGCCCTTAAAAGCAGATAATATAACATGCAGCTACAAACAGGATTGAAGGTGTTCTCCCTAGGTTCACTAGTTTTTTTAATCACAACCATCAATACCATGCTTTTTCCTATTTTCCCCGCCCTACGTTCAGATTTGAACCTTTCCTTAACCAAGGTATCCCTACTGGTAGTATTTGCCAACATACCCTCTGCCCTGCTTAGCCCGCTGGGCGGTGTCTTGGCCGATCGCTTTACCCGAAAAGCAATTATCCTACCCTCCCTCCTCCTTTTTGGGACCGGGGGGTTACTGGCCGGCCTGGCCGCCCTGCTCCTTAAAAACCCGTTCCCCTTTTTGCTGGGTTCCCGGGTCATCCAGGGTATCGGCGCCGCCGCCCCAATGTACCTGGCCATGGCCTTGGCCGGTGATATTTTCCAAAGCACCGAGCGGGCCCAAGCTGTGGGCCTGATGGAAACGGCCAGCGGCCTCGGTAAGTTACTGGCCCCAATTATTGGTGCCCTGGCGGGCCTAATTAGCTGGATAGCCCCTTTTTTCCTTTACCCCCTTCTCTCTGTTCCCGTCGCCCTAGCCATCTTTTTTTTAATTAGGGAACCCCAACAAGAAAGAAAAAACTCGCAAATATCATTGCGAGAATTGAAAGAACCACTCAGCCAGCGCCCCGCCCTGATTGGACTGGCAACAGCGCTCTATACCCTCTTCACCCTGATCGGGATCATGTTCTGGTTAAGCGAGGTGCTGGAGCAGCGCATCGGTGGAGGACAGCTCCTTCGAGGTGCCGTTATCTCCCTCCCGGTGCTGACCTTCCTATTGACTACCCTGCTGGCCGAAGATTGCTACCGCCTGCTAAAAATTCGCCTCTCCATATTTACGGGACTGGTTATTACGGCGGTGACCATAGCCCTAATACCATCTACCCGGGATCTCTTTTTAATTTGGCCGGTGATTGGCCTGATGGGTATCGGTCTCGGGATCGCCACCCCTGCTGTTGACACCCTGAGCACCAATATAACTTCCATTGAACTCCGTGGAACTATCACTACCGTTTTCGGTGGGGTGCGCTGTGCCGGCGCCGCCGCCGGTCCATTAGCCCTATCCCTACTCATGAAACACGGCCCCCTGGCCACCTTCCTCCCGCTTTCAATAACCGGAGCTGTCCTGGCCGTCCTAGTACTACTCCTTTTAAATGAAAGAGAGATCCCTGGCAAACTAGAGTAAAACCCACTACCAGACACGGGGACGTTTCCACCGTCTTATTTCATTTCGTCTATTTCTTATTTGCAGTTGCTGCCGCCTTCCGAAAAGTCTTATTAGCCAATGGTCTACCCGTTAGCAGTGCAGTTAAATAAGGTTTCCCCGTCCTATCGTGTCTCCCTAAAAGAGCAACTACGGCCCGGGCATCGTCTAATGCCCGGTGGGACCGGGCAACCGCTATCTGGTGATCAACTAACAAGCTTTGTAATCCCTTTGAACCAAATCCTTCCTTGCGCCAACTAACCCCGTTCATAGAACAATACCAGGGTTTTGCAACAGCTTCCGGAAAAAAAGGTGCTACAAACGCATAGTCGAAACGGGCATTATGACTAACTAGGAATTCGGCCTGTCTTAAAAGGGACGCTATCTTCTCCCTATCCAGATCCTTCCCCTTTAACTGCCGCTTTGTTAATCCATGAACCCGGGAGGCTCCCCAACTAATTGAACAAACCGGTTCCCTTAAGCCTGTATATTCTTCTAACACTTCAATGATTTTACCGGTTTGGCGGTTAAATGCAAACAGGACCAGTCCCAGTTCAATTATCTCATTAGTATAAGGGGATAACCCAGTTGTTTCCACATCGATACAACCGGCGATCCCATAACTAGACAGATCTTTATCAGTCAAAGTATGCTCCTCAATGGGATATTCGGTGGCCCCGGAAAATCTAGACTCACCTGTTCATACTTTCACCATCGTCCTCTTTATTCCTTTAACCTTAGGCGGAGAACTTGTATAGTTTTACATGGAGGGATATGAAATGGTGCAATCCATTAACGCCCGGACTCCCTCCATAAACTGGCGCCAGTTTACGTTCTCCATGTAATTCAAGAATAGCACCTCGTTGATGCGATTATCTTCAACAAACTCAAGGATATTCTTACCCGTGGCAGCACTGCTGTAAAAGCGGG
>JAAZLS010000007.1 GCA_012799185.1 Bacillota bacterium
GAAGCACCGGGGACGTACCTTTTTGCTTCTTCGCTATTACAAGAGGATCTGGTATAATAAGGTAATAACGGGGGAGGTGAACTAATGGGCAGGCAGGCCAGACTCCAAAGTCCGACCGGTTATTATCATGTTATGATGAGAGGTAATAACAAGGAGAAGATTTTCTCAAAGGATCAACACAAAAAAGACTTTTTAGACTGCCTAAAAGAACAGTGGGAGGAGAGATTAATTGACATCGTTGCCTACTGTATCATGGATAACCATATACATGTTGTGGTCCGCTCTGACCCGCTTACAAACCTGTCGGTAGCAGTTAAAAGAATTAACACCAGGTATGCAATGAATTATAATCAATTTTATGGCAGAACCGGTCATGTATTTCAAAGCAGGTATAAAAGCGAAATAATTGCGGACGACGCCTATTTGTTAAATGTTATTAGGTATGTTCACAATAATCCAGTTAAAGCCGGGATGGTTAAGGAGGCCGGTAGCTATTACTGGAGTAGCTTTAATGATTATATAAAATCTAACCGGATTGTTAGCGATGCTCAGAAAAGGTTTGTGTTAGAATTTTACAATAATATTCATCAATTTATTAATTTTCATAGAGAAACTGATAGAAACGAATATCTAGATACTCCCGAGGATATAAAGGCGTTCCGGGTACAGGCAGCCCGTGAAATTATTTCTGCCTATATAGAGAAATTCCAAGTAAAGGATATCCAGGGACTTAAAATGAATCCCATCGCTATAAAAAAGGTGATTAGGGTCTTGTTGGATAAAACCAAACTAAGCCACAGGCAAATTGCGGGTCTCTTAAAAATAACTAACTCGCTGGTTCATCGGACTAGTTTGGAGGATTAGCAATCTCGAAGGGTTTAGTAGAAATGTTGAAGCAAAAAGGTACGTCCCCGGTGCTTCGCCCCGAAGCAAAAAGGTACGTCCCCGGTGCTTCGGCCGGTGCAATAAAAGGAGGGGTTTGGATGTTTGGTTATCGCCAGGCTCGGTCTAGAATTATGGCCGACAAATTTTCTCCAGTTTACCTGTTATTTGGGGAAGAACCCTTTTTGAAAGAAGAACTGATTGCTCTTTTAAAAGAGCGTTATTTAGGGGGGCAGTCTACCTACGGTTACGAAAAGCTGGAGGCGGGAAGCGTTTCCCTGCCGGAGGCGCTTACCCGGCTGCAGGCTCCCTCCCTGTTTGCCTCCCGAAAGCTATTAGTACTGGATGGATTTTCCGGCCCGGCGGCGGCAAACGCTATCTCTTCGGGTAAGCCGGGGGGCAGTACCAGGGGGAAGGGAAAAAATACAGGGGATGGGGGATGGGAACAACAACTTTTTAATTTCCTGGAGAGAGAAAAGGCGGGCATCCCGGGAGCGATTTTGGTGCTATTAGCGGCGACGGTAGACCGGCGCCGGCGGTGGTTTAAACAGCTGGATAAACGGGCGATAGTGGTAGAATGCACTCCCCTGCGGGGCGGTGAATTGGCCGGGTGGATCCGTGAGCAGGTAGGGGAGGTGGGGAAGACAATTGAGCGGGAGGCGCTGGAACTGATCCTTTTGGAAGGGGAAAATAATCTTTGGCATATTTACAATGAGCTACAGAAATATATTACCTTCCTTGGAGATAAGGAACCGGTTATTACCCCTGAAGTGATAGAAGAGTTGCAGGCTATCGATTCTCCGGCCAATATTTTTAAACTAACCGATTCCCTGGCTGAAGGGGACGGTAAGACGGCACTGGGGCTGCTTAACCGGTTACTCAGGCACCGGGAACCGCCTCTAAAAATATTTTTCATGTTTACCCGCCATTTTAGATTGCTTCTTGAAACCTGTGCTCTCTTGGAAATGGGAACCCCCCCGCGACAGTTGGCCGGTGAGCTGAAGGTTCCTCCCTTTGTATCTCAAAAGCTGTACCGTCAGGCATCCCTGTATAGCCGGGAAACCCTGGAAGATATTATTCTGGAACTTCATGACTGCGATTTTAAAATTAAAACTGGCCAGGTCGAGCCGGCCTTGGCCCTAGAAGTTATCCTCGGCTGGATTAGTAGTTTTCACCGATCCCCAAAAGTTGCCGGCGTTTAAGTTTTCTCAACCGGGGAAAATTAAAACGTTAAATCACAACTTTAAAGGGGGCCGTGCACTTGAAGGAGATTTATATTATCCTGGCTTTTCATGCCCACGAGTTGTTATGGGATCTTCCTGAAAAGCTACTTTCTTATCTAGATGAGGAAAACCCGATGAGGGATACCATCTTAGATCAAAATTATATTAAGAAACGAAAAGAGGAAGGCCGGGATGTTTATTCGTTGGGGGTGCGGTTGGGGGAGGTATTGGATGCTCCGGTCTGTGTTGAGTACAGTAACGAGTTGTTGCAACAGCTGGGCCAGGTTGAGCCCGAGATCTTGGCTCACCTGGTGGAACAGTACCGCCGTGGACGTCTTTACCCAATTTATGGTCATGCCCATCATACCCATATTTCGCTGCTTACAACCGGCGAGGTTACCCAGGAGATATTATGGAATGCCCGTTATCTTCATCATCTGCTGGGGGTTCCTCATCCCAAGTATAAAGGACTTTTTCCCGCTGAGGCCTCTTTCAGCTATGATAAGTTAGCGGGGATTGCTGGGGCCAATATCGATTATGTGATATTTCCCCACCTGGAACCGGACAAGGTACCCTTTGATGTTATTGGGACGGGAGATTATGTCTATCGTCCTTTTATTATAAAGAGCCCCCACCGGAACCTGCTGGCTTTTCCCCGCAATTTTCCTATTTCCCAGGAGATATGGCGTCCTATTACCCGAATGAAGCGGGACGAGGTAAAGAACCAGGGTTACAAGTTGGGAGATTACCCAGTTTTTTTTAATGAATACTTAACCGGCCAGTTGGAAAGCTTTCCGATTGACCTTGATGAAGGGGTGGAGCTTTACAAGGCGGTAATTCGGCAAGAGTTAAACCAGGCTCCCCCCGATGCGGTCCTGGTTTATATCCAGGATCTGGAGCTGATGGATTTTGGCGATTTAGCGATTGAGATAATGATTAAATCGTGGCAAGAACTGTTAGTCGAAGATCGGGGGAAATATAGCCTCAATTTTGTTACACCGGATTATTATATCGATCAGGTTCTAAAAAAAGAAGGTTTAAATCGGTTACCGGAGGTTAAGTTTAAGGAGATCAACTGGGCCCCGGAGCTCCGGGTGGTCCTTAGGGTGGACGGTCACTATCCCCCCGCCGGGGTGGTCGATGGTGACGGATATAGTAAGCAGGATACCGGGCTCTACCACCGGCCCCATTCATTTTGGGAGAACGGGAGATATTATTGTGGGATATTTGATGCTTTACTGGAGCTGTTTAATATTAATTTGAGCTGTATCGGTCATGGAGAAAGGTTTGCCGGTACCGGCTATGACCTAGCCCGGGAAGATTTAGATACCCAGGCGATAATGTATCTCCGCTTGATGAAAAGGGCCTGCAATTGGGGGTGGCGGCCTACCGAGGGCCGGCAGAAACGGCCCTGCCTGGACGGTTACCTGTTGGCTGGAATTTTACTTAGAAAGATAGATTTATACCCGCCGGAGATGATTGTTAGCTCCCGGGAGCTCTCCTTTGATCCCCGCTTAATTTTAGGACTGGCAGAGACATTAAAGGTATTTATAGACTGTCGTCTCGACTACCTGCGTTATGGGATGGAGAAATATATGGCTGAAAAGGGTGCCGATCTATCTGCTGCCTATCGCCTAATTGGAAAGGTGAATCACTGGCGGCGGGTAGCGCTCCAGAAAACCGGTCAGATGTATGCTGCCAGCCGCAGCCGGGGGGCGGCCCAAATCCCCAGGTTAAAACAATTTATCTCTCTCCTCCAGGATTATTCCCAGGCTCTTTTTATGGCGACCGAATATATACAGCAGATCTGGGGGGAGGCGCCGGAGGCGGAGTTTCTAGTCGACCAGATGTACGAATATCTTTATCGTTGCTACCCGCCACTCTTTCCTTCCTTGATGGATTATGTAGATACTGCCTCCGGGCAGGAGATTGAAAGCTACTTTGAATCCCTGGAGAAGGAGGAGACCGGCGAGCTCCAGTTTGCCCGGGTTACCCCTGATTAATTAATTGTTCCCTGGTAACCCATTACCTTTTATGAGGATAAATTGACCGGGAACTAAAAACTGCTTGCTTCTGGAGCCTCTCTCTTCGCCACCAAACTGTACCCATTCCGAATTTAATATAATCGCTTCCGAGGGGTAGCGACGGCCCAGGGGGAAGGAGATAAGCCCTAGATTAAACCATCCGCTTATCTCCCCTTCCGGTGAGCGACGTTTTATTTCAATGACCTTTGATTCGGGATAAACCTTTATCTCCAGGCTTTTCTTCTCTGGAAACCGTAGGGCTGGTAATCTTTTTCTTAAAGAGATTAGCTCCCGGTAAAAATGAAAAAGTTTCACCTGGCGCTCCTTCCATCGTTCAGGTGGGGTTAACCTGGAACGGTAAAAGGTGCGGTCATCTTCCGGATTTGGGATCTGGTCCCACCCAAAATCCTTAAATTCTCTCCGCCGTCCCGCATAGACCGATTTTTTCAATTGTGGCTCACTGTAATCGGTAAAAAATAAAAAAGGATTCTCTTCGCCGTATTCTTCACCCATAAAAAGCAGGGGGATATAGGGGGCCATGAATAGCATTCCGGCAGCTACCTTCAGGTAGGGGAAATCAATCAGCATGGAGAGGCGTTCACCGGCGGCCCGGTTTCCTACCTGGTCATGGGTTTGGATAGAGACTATAAATTGCCGGCCCGGGTTAGCGGAGGCATCGCTGCCCCTATTTTTCTTCCAAAACCGGGAGTAGGACCCGGTGTAGAGATAATTACAGTAAACTTTTTTTAGATCTCGGATATCGCCATAATCTATGTAGTAGCCTTTTTTTTCGCCAGTTAGGGCAGTATGAATGGAGTGATGAAAATCGTCCATCCACTGGGCATGGATTCCATACCCCCCCTCCCCTCGGGGGTTAAGTAGCCGGGCCTGGTTTTGATCAGTTTCGGCGATTACCGCTATCTTACGATCAAGCCGCGCCGATAACCGGTCCACCGTTTCTGCGATCTCCTCCAGTATATGCTTGGGGCCCCGGTCGGTAATAGCATGGACCGCATCCAGCCTTAACCCATCCAGGTGGTACAATTTCAGCCAGTATACCACGTTATCCAAAACCATCTTACGCATAATATGGTTCTCCCGATCATCAAAATTTACCGCCGCCCCCCAGGGGGTATTGTACTTGTTGGTAAAATAGGGGCCATACTTGGCCAGGTAGTTTCCTTCCGGGCCAAAATGGTTGTAAACAACATCCAATATTACTGCTAACCCTTTTTGATGGCAGCGATCCACCAGCTGTTTAAAATCGTCGGGGGTTCCGTAGTGATGATTAACACTAAAAAGGTTCGCCCCGTCATAACCCCAGTTCCAGCGCCCCGGAGTTTGCACAATCGGCATGAGCTCAATCGCGGTAATCCCCAGGTTTTTTAAGTAATCAAGGCGCTCGGCGGTGGCCTTAAAGGTACCCTGGGGGGTGAAGGTGCCCACATGGAGTTCGTAAATTACTGCCGTTTCCAGTTCAAGCCCCGGCCAACCTTGGTCTTGCCACCGGTACTGCTCGTGGTCGATTACCGCCGAGGGACCATGGATCCCTTCGGGTTGAAAGTTGCTGTAAGGATCGGGATAAGGGCCCTCTTTATCCAGCTGGAATTTATAGAATATCTTTTCGCCCGGTAGACCGGCATACCGGGCCCGGTAGAGGTTGGTTCCGATCGCCTCCATGGGAAGGATGATCTTCTTATGTTCGGTGGATAGCTCGATCGCTACCCGTTCGCGGTGATAGGCAGTAACTGTAAACTCCACCAATCCCCGGCTGCGATCGATAAGATTAGCCCCTTGAAGTATCATGGTAATAATATCTCTCGGGTTGGGTCGTAAAATTCCCCCTGCCCATTTTTTTTATATGGGCCGGGATCGGTTTTTCGCCTTTCTCTCCTGGATCGGCCTGTTACCTGCTAGTGAGTCAAAGTCCCGGCCCCCGTTACTCAATCCCCATTTCTCATGTTGCTCATACGCCGGGCGATTCCGGGTATACTGTAATAGAATTGGTCTACACCGGGGGATATCTATTATTTTGAAGGAGAAACCATGGAATTAATCAGTTTGCAACCTAAAAATTACCGGGATTATCTTCCTTTTATTGATGAAGATACAGAAGATGACCTGGAATTTTTTATCAGGGGGATGAAGGGGAAAAGGGTGGCAATGGTCAGCGCCACGGCTTATGGAGGGGGAGTGGCGGAAAAACTTCATTCGCTTATCCCCCTTATTAATAGCATGGGAGTAGAGATGGACTGGTGGGTGATTAAGGGGGAGCTGGATTTTTTTAAGGTTACAAAAAAAATGCATAACGGTCTCCAAGGTGAGCCGGGATTCTTAACGGAGGAGGAGATTGCAACCTATTTAAAATGTAACCGTTTTAATGCCGGTTGGCTCAAGAACTGGGACTATGATTTTATGGTGGTCCATGATCCCCAGCCGGCGGCCCTGATTGAAGATCGTCCGGCGGGGGACCGAGCCCACTGGATCTGGAGATGCCATATCGATACCTCCAGCCCCAACCAGGAATACTGGTCCTTTTTGTATCGCTACATAAAACAATATAGCGCCACCATATTTACCTTGGAGGATTATATTAACCGCGAACTCCCGCCGCCGAATCTTAACACCTTCATTACACCTTCGATTGATCCCCTTGCCTTAAAGAATATTCCCCTGGAGGAGGAGGAGGCCCTAAAAATTGTTGCCAGGTACGGAGTGGAGACCGACCGGCCCCTGATCTCCCAGATTTCGCGCTTTGACCCCTGGAAAGATCCGTTGGGGGTGATCGAAGCCTACAAGATCGTTAAGAAAGAGTTCCCGGCGGTCCAGTTGGCCCTGGTCGGTTCAATGGCGGCCGATGACCCCGAGGGCTGGGATTACCTGTACCATACCCTTCGGCGGGCAGGGGATGACTACGATATCAAGGTGGTGACAAATTTTAATGGAGTTACCGACCTGGAGGTTAATGCCTTTCAGATCGCTTCTGATGTTTTAATTCAGAAATCGCTCCGGGAGGGTTTCGGGCTGACGGTAGCCGAGGGACTATGGAAAGAGACCCCGGTGATCGGTGGCAACGCCGGTGGAATCCGGCTACAGATTGAAGATGGGGTCACTGGTTTCCTGGTGGATACGGTGGAGGAATGCGCGGAGAAGGCGTTAATCCTTCTCCGGAATCCCCTATTAGCGCGGCAGGTCGCTGCTGCCGGCAAAGAAAAGGTCCGCCGCCAGTTCTTGGTTACAAAAAATGCTTTGGATTACCTGCAGCTATTCTTTAGTCTGTTACGTCAAACTACGGTCGAGAAATAATGGGGCCAGGGCTTCGGCGGTTATTCGCTTCCGAGCTGGTTAAATAACCGGGTTAAACGAGATTTTTTACGGGCTGCGTTATTTTTAGGCAGGACCCCTTTAGACCAGGCCCGATCAATTTGACTGATGGCGGTGTTTAATTTTTGCCGGGCTAGCTCCCGATCCCCGCTTTGTAGTGATTCTTCAAACTGGCGAATATGGGTTCCCACTGCACTTTTAATACTCTGGTTACGGGCGGTTCGCTTTATGGTTTGACGAAACCGCTTTGCGGCCGATTTAATATTTGCCAATCTAATACCTCCTTAATGTCAAGCGAAAAAATTCTATCATCAATAGGGTTAAAAATCAACCGGGTTGGCAGTCACTTTCAGTCGCTATTCTCTTTTAGTGCTGCAAATTTTTCTTGATCACCGCCTTGGGCAGGTAGGCAGACTGTACCTTCTGCTACGAATTCTACCGGCCCCCGGATCCGGGCTGCCCCCGGTTTGCCGGCGCTGTATTCCAGATCTACCGTTATTACACCCCCGGGTTGCCTTACGTTTAGACCTTTAATGTCCCGACCGGTCTTATAGGCTTGGGCGGCGGCCAGGGCAACCGTTCCGGAGGCACAGCTTCCCTCCCAGACCAGGGTACCGGATTTTCTAACTGCAACCAGGGGGGTCATAAGTTTTTTACCGGGTTCGTAGAACATAAGCCCCAGGGCTGCTCCCGGGTCTATCTGACGGATTACATCCTGGAATATGGTTCGGCTTGGAGGGAGGGAATTTAAGACCACGTGAGTTATCCCCGGTAATTCTACGATAATGGCAGTCTCCCGCTTTTTATTTAAGGTTAGCCCCATCTCTCGAACTCGGCCCGGTGCCGGCATGGCGATCTCGGCCCAGTATCCTGCTTTGACCCGGCTAACCGATGCCTCCAGGATTCCCCTGTAACCGGACACCTCCAGGGGCACCCGGGTCCAAGGCTGGGCCCTGTTATTCGGGGTGCCCCCGGGATGGATTTTGTCGTACCCTCGCTTGGTGAGCAAGACGGCCAGGGCCCGGGCCGCATTGCCGCAGAATTCGTCTCCCATCATCTGCAGCCGGGCCACCGCTCTCCCGGAGCGGGGTTTTTCAATAAACCCGACCTGGTCCGCTGACAGATATTCCGGCTTCATCAAGTTTTGGGCTATTACCCCATGAAACTTATGCGGTATCGGCTCTAGAATAAAGAGGGTAGTATTACCCGCCGGGTTCATTTTAACAAAATTTAATTTCAATTTAGTCTCCCCCTGGATTGCCCTTCCCCTAACCCTAGGATCCTATTATACAAGGTTATCGTTCTCATTAAAAATTAATTTTCCATAGAGGGGATCTGTGCATACCACGGCTATAATTGGTTAAGCTATCCCTGCAAATGCCCGATTGGTATTACATAAGATCAGGAGGATTAACATGATAGGTTTAATTGTGCGTTTTATCGTATCGGCGATTGTGTTAATGGTGGTCGGTTTCTTACTGCCCGGCTTTGCAACACTTACCTTTTGGCAGGCTTTATTAGCGGCAGTAGTGATCGCGGCCCTGGGGTTCGGGGTAGAAAGCCTGTTCGGTTCTAAGATCTCACCACAAAACCGGGGCCTGGTGGGTTTTATTACTTCGGCGGTAGTTATTTACGTGGCCCAGTTTATAGTGCCGGGGATGAGTGTGAGTCTTATCGGAGCGGCACTGGCAGCAGTAGTAATCGGTATTATCGACCTGTTTGTTCCGACCGAACTCCGATAATTGCTTAGATTATTAGATTAAGGATTAAGGGTGAAAAGTATGTCTACGGAATTTAAATCATCGGGCGGTTATATTCCTACATACAATATCCGCACCGATTTGGCCCTGGAGGCGCAGGAGGTTATTCGCGAAAAAACTGCCGCCGAGATTCCGGGGGTAACTACTAAGACAATTCAGGAGGACGGGGTTACCGTTAGCCGGGTAAAGATAGAGACCCCCGAGGCGGCCTCCCGGTTGGGGAAAGCCCCCGGTAGCTATATTACCCTGGAGGCACCTGGGTTGCGGCGTAAAGATAGTGAGCTGCAAGATCGGGCCTGCGATCTATTAACCCGAGAGCTGCTTCATATGCTGCCCCTTTCCGAACAACTTCAACAAACGGTACTGGTGGTAGGGCTAGGTAACTGGAATATTACCCCCGATGCCCTGGGGCCGCGGGTAGTAGAAGACCTACTGGTAACCCGGCATTTTTTTGAGCTAAAGAACCCGGTATTGGGCGAGGGTTTTCGCTCAGTCTGTGCCCTCTCCCCCGGGGTGCTGGGTATCACCGGTATTGAGACCGGTGAGATTATCCTATCCCTGATCCCCCGGATACAACCGGGGCTGGTAATTGTAATTGATGCTTTAGCGGCCCACCGTTTGGAGCGACTGCATACAACTATCCAGATTGCCGATACCGGGGTAACTCCCGGATCGGGGGTTGGCAACCGGCGGCTCTCTATAACCCGTGAGACGATTGGGGTCCCGGTGATTGCCATCGGCATCCCTACGGTGGTGGATGCCTCCACGATCATTAACGATACGATGGATGTTCTGGTAGGGAATTTCAAAAAAAAGACCGAAACGATGGCTATAGGTAACACCCTAGAAAAGCTAGAGCCGGATCGACGTCTGCAACTGATTAGGGAAGTGTTGAGACCCTACGTAGGAAATTTAATGGTAACTCCCAAGGAAATTGATACTTTTATTGAAGATATGGCGATGACGGTTGCTGGTGGACTCAATGCTGCCCTGCATCCACGGGTGCAGAGCGAAGAGCCGGAAAAATACTTACAGTAGTTTATCCGGCCTAATGAGTAAAAGTCACCGTCCCCATTACTCATTA
>JAAZLS010000103.1 GCA_012799185.1 Bacillota bacterium
AAGGAATTTTAACGACCGCCCCTAGTATGAAAAGGAAAGGTTTGGTTAGGTTGCTACTTGAGCGAGTCTTCTAGGACGCCAGAAGGATGGCGCGAATCAGCTTGGGCGTACCCCGATATACAAAGAACCGGTGAATATTATGATTATATTAGCCCGTCAGCCTTGTAGCGGGAATTCGATTTCTCACAACGGCACCCCATCCCGAGGTGCTATTTTTTTATCTAGATAAAGCCTAATACCTTTAACGTAAAGATCCAGGGGCTGCCTTTTCGGGTGGTATAATGCATCATAGATATCCTTGAATAATGGATAATCGTTGGACGCCTGACCCGTACTCTGTGCCTTCTTGAGGATCTTCTCATTATAGAATGCCGCCAATGATTCAAAGGCCATGTAGCTGACATTGCCGTAAAGGTTCTCGGCGGTAATATCCGGTAGTTTATCTTCAAAATCCGATATGGTCTCGCGGAAATGTGGCAATAACGTGTGAATCCCTATTTCGTGGCTTAGCATGGTTAGCATGTGTTTTGCATCATGGTTGTAGAAGGCCGTGTTTTTGTGCAAGGCCACATTGTTCCATGACGGGCCGTCTGCACCTGCGAAAAACAGTACAACCTTATATTTACCGGGTTCAAACTTATAGCCAGTAATCTCTTCCCATCGGTTAATCAAGTTTGGTTGAATTTGGGTGTTTAAAGCTTCTGCACGATGCATGAAAATCGGTTGTACTTCAGGCCAGATTTCGGTCTTGTAGCTGTCAAGATTGTCCACGAATATGCGGCCGAGCCGGGTAAAGATTTTTTCTAGAGGAAGTACTTGATTTTCCCAAGTGTCGTCATCTACCTGAAATAGGCCAATATCATTTTGGGTGTTCAGGCTATACTTTTCAAATAGTGCGAAGTCTCTTTGCTTCACCGCCCTCGCCCAACTGTGCAAGTACTCAGCAAACTCATCTTGTGAAGTGAAGTTAAAATAAGAAGGGGTAAAGTATAGAAGACCAGCAAACGGGCCGTGATCCCGCCTGAGGAAGGACATCAAATGCGCATTTGCTTTTAGGCACTCAAGTTCCTCTTTGATAATGCTATCACCGTACTTTTCTAAATAAGATTTGTCTTCGAACCCGGCCCCGGCTAATGTGTAGAGATGGGTTATGTAGTTAACTCCAAATTCGACGCTAAAGGATACTGGCTGATTGATTCCCTTCATATGCTGGCCCCCTGACTGTGATGCACATCACTTATACTTTGTTTTACGATTTCTACCAAATGACGCCCGTTTCCTTTGTACATTTCGCCTATTTATTTTTGTCCTCAAATCGGAATCGAGGGGATTTCGCCATGAATTGGATTAGGGCCTCAGCAACGATAGTACGTGGGAATGGACGGAACGAATGCTTTGCAGTGTTGCCCAGTGCTGATATGCTCGTATAGTGGGATTTCTTCCGTTATTGGGTGCTGCCTTGTCCGGTCAGTATTCAGGCGTTATGGGAGTTGCATTATCAAAATATGGTCAAACGGGCGTACCATTACGATTCCTTGAAGAGCTGCAGGCGTGTTGCAAATCAAAAGGGAACATATTCCATGATCGCCGTAACTGATAAGGGATCAGGGGGGCGGCTAGCGTTACTATTTTTCGATATAATCCTTGCCCCAGTTACAGCTATATTGGAAAATGCCCGATATACCATGCACCCTTTGGAACAGGTGGGGTTTGGTTAGTACCGTGGAGAACTGAAGAGTGCGGGTTTGTAGTATTGGTGTCGAAGTCGATATCTGATGGGGTGGGTTGAAGAGCCGCTTGGGACCCGGTATCACTTGCGGTATTAGACCAACTAGGGTATTTATCCTTTGAACCGAAAGACGCCTAGGGCTTCATTAAGCCGGCGTCATAGATGAAGCTGTATTTTTCTCTTTAAAATTGGATCGAGGGCATTTATATATAAATCAATTGGTGATATTATTAAAGTGAAGTAGCAAGGATAGTCTTTAGGATATGCACGTAGATGCTCGAATGTAGGTTATATAGAGTAAGAAACAAAGTGAGGTGGGGAAAGTGAAGGGTTTTAGCGAGTTAGCTAAGTTAAGCATATTTTCAGTTGCTGATGTGGAGGCCTTAACAGGAAACGTTCACACAGCACGTTCCATGTTAGCTAGGCTAATGGATAAAGGTTATGTTCAGAAGATTCGCAACAACATGTATTCCACTGTGAACCCATCGACGGATAGTATAGTCGCTTCGAAATACCAAATAGCTTGTGCCATCAACAACTTTGCCTATCTAACACATCACACCGCCTTTGAATTCTATGGACTGGCCAACCAGGTCTATTATGAGGTTTACGTTGCATCTAAACCTAGATTTAAAGACTTCGACTTTGAGGGTATCACCTACAGGAGGGTGGCTCCAAGGATAAACCTAGGCGTTGTGGAGCCAAGAACAACTCAAGGAGTCCGAGTAACTGATTTAGAACGTACAGTGATCGATAGTATCAAAGACTTTGAGAAGATCGGTGGGTTTGAGGAACTGATGAACTGTCTGTCTTTAGTCAACGATCTAGATGAGGTAAAATTAAGGGCTTACTTAGATGCTTACCGTGTGCAGGCTCTTTATCAACGGGCGGGCTATTTGTTGGATTATTTCAGAGAAGAGATGCGATTGAGCCAGGAATTTATAGAGTACTGCAAGAACCGGGTGGGAAAAAGTACTGCATACTTGTTGGAAGAGGCGAAGCACCGAGGGGTGTACGTAAAAGAGTGGCAACTCATTGTACCGGAGGGATTAATCGCTGGGGAGCATGGAGGTGATCCACTTGTCTAGGTACGATCTCGTCTATCTGGGACAAAAGGCTACGCAGTTGGGTTTTGTTCGTGATACTTTGGAGAAAGTCTATCG
>JAAZLS010000100.1 GCA_012799185.1 Bacillota bacterium
CACCCCGATTGGCTGTTTATAAAGGATGAGTATTACTCCAAGGACGAGCTTCTGGCACAGCGTAACAGGGTGTTCAAACGTCACCCGAATACGATATTTATCGGGGCCCATGTGGCGAGTATGCCTGAGAACCTCAAGCAAGTAGGCAAATGGCTAGATGAGTTTCCCAATCTCTATGTGGACATTTCTGCCCGGTTAAGCGAATTGGGTAGGCAGCCATACACAGCTCGAAAATTCCTGATAGACTATGCAGACCGCATTATCTTCGGCACCGATGGGAACGCCATGGGTCAGCCCCTGGAGAGGATGTACCGTTTGCACTGGAGATTTTTCGAAACATATGATGAGTATTTTGATGTGACCGAAAGCCACAAAGTTCAAGGGGACTGGCGAGTCTATGGTGTAGGGCTTCCCGATGATGTATTGGAGAAGATATATCAGAAGAACTTCCTTGAGTTGGTGGGTGAAATGGGCGCTTAGTCCAGGCTTTGCTTCTGGTTATGAGCTGAGCCACAACTTCTAATAAGGCGGAGATTCATCTATGAAGGTGTTTGACACACATTTTCACTTGAAAGGCACTGAAACCTCGGCTCAGGAATTGGTTAAATCCTTCGATGAGGCTGGTATCGAGCGGGTGTGCTTAATTGCGCCAGGTGGGCGTACTCTGGGTACTCCCACTGAACCAAATGCGGGTGAGGCATCAAACGAGGAGATGCACAAAGGAAATCAGTATTTGGTGCACCTCGTAAGAGAAGCTCCAGACAGATTTGTTGGGTTGGCACGGGTAAATCCATTGGCACCAGGGGCTACAGATGAGCTGCAATGGGCATATGAGCATGGTCTAAAAGGACTGAAACTGTTTTGCATAGGGTGGTACCCTGAGGATGAGAGAGTGGCCCCTATATATGAAAAGGCTGCTTCCCTAGGCATGCCGATACTCTTTCACACAGGGATTCTTGGTGATGGAAGAAACTCGCAATACCACAGGCCCGCGGGGTTTGAAGTTATTAAAGACTTCCCCGATTTGAAGATAATAATGGCACATGTTGGTTGGCCATGGACTGATGAAGCCATTGCTGTGGCCGGAATGGGGCCGAAATTTCGGGGAAACTACCAAATCCATGTTGACATTACCCCGGGCGCCCCATTGCTGTGGCGGAAGGACGTAATCAACAAAGCAGTAAACTACCTCGATGAAGGTGTTTTGGTGTTTGGCACTGATGCTGGCCCAGGCAATTGCGTGTCTTACGGCAAGCAAGTGATCCAAAGTATCAAGACGATATTTACTGAACTCGAGATTCCGCGTAGTGTTCAGGAAGATATATTCTGGAATAATGCCGTTGCCTTATATGGCGAGTAGCTCAAAGTGTTAATTGAGGGGGGATGACTGGGGACCAAGCTCTTAGATGAAGGACACAGGGTATGATCAAACACAAGGGGGATTTCTAGTATGCTATCTAGAGATAGTATTCGCAAGATATTACTCACAGCTGCGGTATTAGTCATGTGTGTAGGGATAGCGCAGGCCCAAGCAAAGAATGTTACATTGACTTACAGAATATGGGACGTAAATCAAGCCCCCGCAATGCGCGAGATTGCTGAGCGATTCCACGAAGCTAATCCAAATATTACTGTCAATGTTGAGGTAACTCCATGGTCCCAGTATTGGACTAGTCTCGAGGCTGCCGCGACAGGTAGAAACCTGCCAGACCTCTTCTGGCTGAATGCTTGGTTTGTTCTATATGCTGAGAACGACCAGTTGATGCCACTTGACAACTATATCGAACGTGACAACGTCGATCTAGGTAATTTTCCGGAAAAGCTTGTCAACAACTTCGTGTTCAACGGAACAGTATATGGCTTGCCCAAGGATTTCGATACGGTCGGGCTTTGGTATAACAAGGAGATATTTGATGAAGCCGGTATAGCCTACCCTGATGAATCCTGGGATTGGGACACCCTAGTGGAGATAGCCAAGAAACTCACCAATGAAGAAAAGCAAGTCTGGGGCTTCAATGCGTCTCCTAATCAGCAATCGGGCTACGGTAGCTTTGTCTATCAAAACGGTGGCTATATGATCAGTGAAGACCTAACCCAGGCGGGATGGACCGATAAAAATACCATGGGAGCGCTGGAGTTTTGGCGTGACCTATTATTTGTTCATAAGGTCTCACCTACAGTAGCTCAACAGACGGATACACCAGGTGAAGCTTTGTTTGAAGCGGGACGCTTGGCGATGCACATCAATGGTTCGTGGAACTCAATCCGTTTTCGTGATAACGAATATACGAGAGATCGAGTTGATGTAGCGGTACTACCTAAAGGTAAACAGCGGGCAGTGATATTCAACGGTCTTGGGAACGTGATTGCCGCTAATACCAAATACCCTGAGGAGGCATGGCAGTTTCTCAAATTCCTGAGTTCAGAAGAAGCTCATCTGATTCAGGGAAGAACTGGTACAGTCATTCCTGCCTTCAATGGTACGCAGCAGCCCTGGGTTGAGTCCGTGCCAGCGTTCAACCTTCAGGCCTTTGTTGATATGGTTGAATACGGGGCCGCGGCTCCCTGGCATAGAGAGTCCGGAAAAATGGGACAAATTCAGACAGATTGGCTGAACCGCGTATGGTCTGGAGAGCTTACAGTAGAACAGGCTTGTGAACAACTCCAGGCAGAGTACGAGGCGCTACTCAGCAGATAAGCCAAGGGGCAATGATGTCATAGTAGAAAAGGACGTCGAGAGCGTGAGTCTGTACGGGGCACAGGGTGGCAAAGCCGCCCTGTTGCCTCAATGACCGTGTACTTATTTTTGCCGAAGAGGGGTAGTCTTATGAATTCTATAGCAGGTGAAGCGAAGGTGGGCGCTCCTATGATTGCTCGGCCTAAGAGAAGGCTCAATCCGAAGAAGAAGCATGACTATATGTGGGGATACTTGATGATTCTTCCCACTATGGTGGGGACTATAATATTCAACTTTTGGCCGTTGGTTCAGTCGCTGTATCTGAGCTTCACGAAATGGGGCGCCTTCGGGAGTTACTCGTGGGGTGGACTTGTCAATTATCGACGGCTGTTTTCCGATCCAAACTTAGCGATGGCCCTGCGAAATACTATAGTCTATGCACTAATGGTCGTTCCAGCGTCTCTCGCACTTTCTATCTTAGTTGCAGTGTTGCTGAATCAAGACATAAGAGGTGTTGGTGTTTACCGCACCCTTTACTTTCTGCCCGTAGTGACTATGACCGTAGCTGTGGGCATGGTATGGAGATGGTTGTACAACGCAGATTTTGGGCTGATCAACCATGTCTTGAAACTGGTATCCATTGAGGGGCCTCGTTGGTTAACTGATCCATCATGGTCACTTAGTTCAATTGCTGTAGTCGCCATATGGGGGGGAATTGGCCATAATATGGTGATTCTACTCTCTGGTCTGCAATCGATCCCGTCCACTTATTATGAAGCTGCTGAGATAGACGGTGCGAACGCTTTCATCAAGTTTTTCCGCATCACACTGCCATTGTTGACTCCAACGATTTTCTTCTTGGCCGTAACTGGTTTAATTGGGGCTCTTCAGGTTTTCGAGCTTATTTTCATGATGATCGGTCCAGAAAGTCCAGTAATAAGACAGACTCAAACGCTGGTCTTCATGTTCTATCGTGAGGCGTTCATTTTTATGGATAAGGGCTATGCGGCAGCGATTATATTTATCCTATTTCTCCTAGTATTAGTGGTCACAATTATGCAATTTGCAGCGCAGAAAAAGTGGGTCCACTACGAATAGACCTATTCAATACTTTAGGAGTTGGTTATTGTATTAGGAGGGATTTCATGGCAACCAAGCAATCCAAAGCCTCGAAAGTTGTACTACATGCTATACTAATACTCGGCGCTGTATTCATGGTCGGTCCATTTCTGTGGATGGTATCAACTTCGCTGCAGACCTTGGGAGAGGCTACAAAAATTCCACCAACGCTAATACCAAGCCAGTTTCATCTCGACAACTATCGTCGTGTTTTCGAGACACTCCCATTCGCGACATTTTACAAGAACACAATCATAATCACAGTTGCAAGAGTCCTCGGGCAGTTGTTCTTCTGTTCTCTGGCTGCATATGCATTCGCTAGAATCGAGTTTCCTGGTCGTGACTGGATATTCGTGTCACTGCTGACCGTTCTAATGGTCCCAGGGCAAGCTTATATTATCCCGCAGTACCTGTTAATGATGAGACTAGGCTGGCTTGATACCTTGACAGCTTTGATCGTTCCTGGGTTAACTAGTGCCTACGGTACGTTCCTCTTGCGACAGTTCTTTCTCACATTGCCAGAGGAATTACAGGAAGCGGCAATTATCGATGGATGTAACCACTTCAAGATCTACTGGAAAATCTTTCTACCACTATCTGTTCCAGCCCTTATTGCTATGTCCATATTCACTGCACTCTGGTCCTGGAACCAACTAATGTGGCCGCTAATCGTGAATACATCCCAGGCCAAGATGCCGTTGTCAGCTGGACTAGCATCTTTGCAGGGACAATACTCAACGCATTTTCCAATGCTGATGGGTGGGGCCTTGTTGGCAATATTCCCGATGGTAATACTGTTTCTCGTATTGCAGAAGCATTTCATCGAGGGAATTGCTCTTACCGGCACCAAGGCGTAGTTGGTTTGGGGGTTTTCGACGGTTGGTCTAATCGCTACAGAGAAAGGGTTTGAGGAGCTGGCCTATCTTGTACGTGGGGTCCTGCTTCGCCGATAGCATGCCATACTACCTTAGGTGTGAGGCTGTGAGAGA
>JAAZLS010000058.1 GCA_012799185.1 Bacillota bacterium
CATTAGAAAATATTTACCGGGAAAAGGGGGAGAAAGATGGCTCATGAACTTAAGGAAGAGGAGATCCAACTGGTAGTCTTCCTTTTGAACCAGGTGGAATTTGCCTGCTATATTGAGCATGTCCGAGAGGTATTAAAAAAAGTTAAGGTTACCCCGCTTCCAAAAACGCCCCAGTTTGTTGAAGGGGTAGTTAATTTACGGGGAGAGGTAATCCCGGTAATCGATCTTCGCAAAAGATTCGATCTACCGGTAGTTGAGGATAAGGAGAACCGGATTATCATCGTCGAGGTTGGTTCAAATGTAATCGGGTTGATCGTGGATGCAGTTAAGGAAGTTTTGCGCTCCAAAATTCAGTCTCCGCCCTCCGGTCTTACCGGGGCCAGTTCAAAGTTGATTAAAGGGATCGGCAATTTGGGAGAACGTTTATTGATTATTTTAAACCTGGAATATATACTAAGCACCGAGGAGCAGCTGGCCTTGGAGGATATTACAGCCGCAGGCCGCTCTCTTTTCGAGAGCCGGTGACCCCCCCTTTCCCCCCTGCCCGGTTGACAACACCCAATTTAAAATATAAATTAAAATGTAAATAGAGTCTATATTGGCCCATGGTAAAGAAAGAAGGTTGATTAAATTGGAAATTGGGGGGTCTGAGGGACTGCTTCCGGTGGAAGAGATTTTAAGCCGGTACCGAAATGACCGGGAGAAGTTAATCCCCATCCTGCAGCAGGTACAGGAAAAGTTAGGGTATCTCCCGTTGGCGGCCATGGAGCGGATTGCCCGGGCGGTAAGGGTGCCGGCGGTAGAGGTATACGGCCTGGCTACCTTTTATAACCAGTTCCGGTTAAACCCTCCCGGGGATCACCAGATAAAGATATGCATGGGTACCGCCTGTTATATGGTAGGGGGTCAGATTGCTTTAGATTCATTTGAACGGCGGCTCCAGATAGGGGAGGATGAAACTACCCCCGATCGCCGCTTTAGCCTGGAGCGGGTAGCCTGTGTCGGCTGTTGCACCTTAGCCCCGGTGGTGGTGATTAACGAGCGAGTGGAGGGAAAGGTGACCCCGACCCGGGTGGACGGTATCTTACTTGAATTGGGGTTGGAAGGGTTGCCAGAGCAAAAAAATAGCGCCTCCGAGGAGGGGGGTAAGACCCCATGAGCGCTGTTACGGAGATCGGGTTAACCTATGCTGGCCTTCGCCGACAGGCGGAAGAGAAGGCTACCCGGTTAAAAGCCCAGGCTGTAATCCGGATCGGTAGCGCCACCTGTGGACTGGCTGCAGGGGCGGCAGCGGTAAAGGAGGCCTTCGAGCGGGAAATTAGCAAGCGCCGGCTACCGGTGAAGGTGCTTGAAACCGGCTGCTTGGGCCATTGCCATGCCGAGCCGCTGGTTATTATCTCTCGCCCTGGTTTTCCCGGGATAGCTTACGGCTTCGTGGATGAAGATTTGGTGGAGCTCCTGGTAAAAAACTTCCTGGAGGGGGATGATCCCTGTTACGAATATGCGTTGGCGGCTCTAGATCCCAACGATGTCTTCCCTACCTTTGAAGATTTTCCGCGGGGGGTATACGAGAAAAAGATCATCTCCGGGGAGAGCGGGATTATTGATCCGAAGGAAATCGAACAGTACCTGGCCGGGGGCGGGTACGGGGCCCTGGCGGAGGTGTTGGCCCGGCCGCCGCAAGAGGTTATCCGGGAAATCAAGGGGGCCAACCTGCGGGGCCGGGGGGGAGCAGGTTTTCCGGCAGGGGTGAAGTGGGAGCTCTGCGACCGGCAGGAGGAGCGGGAACGCTTTATCATCTGTAACGGTGATGAGGGGGATCCGGGGGCATTCATGGATCGCAGCCTGCTGGAATCAAATCCCCACCTCTGTATCGAGGGGATGATCATCGGCGCCTATGCAATCCAGGCCAGGCAGGGCTATATCTATATCCGGGCCGAATATCCGCTGGCCATTGAGCGGGTCAATGTTGCTTTAAACCAGGCCCGGGAAAAGGGGCTGCTGGGGGAATCGATCCTAAACAGCGGTTTTAGCTTTGACCTGGAGGTATTCCAGGGCTCGGGGGCCTTTGTCTGCGGTGAATCCTCCGCTCTGGTGCGATCGATGGAGGGGGAGAGGGGGGTCCCCCGCCACCGCCCGCCTCGCCTGACTGAAAGCGGTTTCCGGGGTAAGCCGACCCTGCTTAACAATGTAAAAACCTTCTGTTATGTTCCCCCGATTATCCGTCACGGGAAAGACTGGTTTAAAGGGATGGGTACCGCCTCCAGCCCGGGAACAGCCCTTTTCTCCCTGGTGGGGAAGGTCGCCCATACGGGGTTGGTGGAGGTCCCCATGGGGACAACCCTTCGGGAATTGGTCTTTGAGGTGGGAGGGGGGATCCCCGATGGCAAGCAGTTTAAGGCGGTGCAGATCGGCGGGCCCTCCGGGGGCTGTCTACCCGAATCGGCCCTCGATATCCCGATCGATTATGATAGCCTCCACGAGGCGGGGGCCATCATGGGCTCCGGGGGGCTGGTGGTCATGGATGATGATGACTGCATGGTGGCTGTAGCCCGCTACTTTTTAGAGTTTACCCAGCAGGAGTCCTGCGGGCAGTGTACCTTTTGCCGGTTGGGGACCCGGCATATGCTCGATCTCCTTACCGCCATCTGCCAGGGTAAGGGTGATCTTAAATCGCTGGATACCCTTAAAGATTTAGCGGAGGATATTAAGGCCGGCTCCCTCTGTGGTCTGGGCAAAACCGCTCCCAACCCGGTATTGACTACCCTGCGCTATTTTCGGGAGGAATACGTGGCCCATATCCGGGAAGGGATCTGTCCGGCCAAGATGTGCCCCGACCTGATTGTCTACTACATCGAACCAGAAAAATGCAGTAAGCTCTGCAATGTCTGCGTCGGTAGCTGCCCGGTCGATGCTATCTATACCCGGGAGGACGGCTTGAAGGCGATCGATCAGAAGAAATGCGTAAAGTGTGATAACTGTTTAAAAACTTGTCCTCCCCAGTATCAGGCGGTAATAAAGCTTTCGCCTCCGGAAAAGCTAGCTGAACTGGAGGGAAAAAAATGAGCGAACAGGTAACGATCACTATAGACGGCCGGGAGCTGTCGGCCCGTCGGGGGGAGAAGCTCTTATGGGCGGCCTTAAGAAATGAGATCTATATTCCCCATCTCTGTGCCTGGCCGGAGATCGAACCTCCGGAGGCCAGTTGCCGCCTCTGTTACGTGGAGATCGAGGGACGCGAGCGGCCGGTAACCTCCTGTACCGAGCCGGTTATAGAAGGTATGGTGGTCCATACCCGCAGTCCCCGGGTTGATCGGCTGGTGGCCAGTGCCTTTGAATTGATCATGAGTGATCACCATTTAAATTGTGCCAAATGCCCCCAACATAAGCGGTGTGAGTTGCAGAAAATTGCCCGGGAGCGGAGACTGCGGCTAAGACCTTCCCGTTTAACCGCCCTGCCCCGGCGGGGGGAGAGGGACGACAGTCTTAAAACGATCTATTTTGATTCCGGCCGTTGCGTGCTATGCGGCCGCTGTATCTGGGCCTGCCGGGAGCTGGCTCGGGTGGGAGCGATCGGTTTTTCTCGACGGGGATATAAGCAAGCGGTAACCACCTTTGGCGATCTGCCCCTGGCCGAAACTGCCTGCACGGAATGCGGAGAGTGTGTCGAAATTTGCCCGGTGGGGGCATTTAGTTACAAAATCAATGCTGGAGGCGAGAGAGAATCTTTATAGGGATAGATGTCGGGGGGACCTTTACCGATGGCCTGCTTCTGCGGGGGGGGAGGGTAGCAAAGACGGCCAAGCTCCCTACCCGGGAGGCAGACCTGAAATTAACCGTCTTAAAAGTACTGGACCAGTTGCTGGCGGGGATAGAGCCGGGCTTGGTAAAAAGGGTCGGGCTGAGCACCACCCGGGTTACCAATCTTCTCGCTACCGGTGGCGGCGAACCGGCAGCGGCAATAATTATCCCCGGGCCGGGGCTAAATTACCGCAAACTGGCTCTTCCTCCCAATAGCTTTCTGGTTGGTGGTACCGTCGACTTCCGGGGGCGGGTCCGGGAGGCTTTAAATCAAGACCAGCTGGAGGAGGCAGCCCACTCAATCGCCGCCCGGGAGATAAAGAAGGTTGCGGTAGTCGGGAAGTTTTCCCACCGGAATGCTGCCCTGGAGCGGCAGGCCCGGGAGCTGTTGCTTAAATCATCGCCCCAGTTCGATATCGTATTGGGTTCCGCGGTCGCCGGCCGGCTGAATTTTCGGCGCCGGTTAACTACCGCCTACTATACGGCGGTTACCGGTTCCAGCTGGCGTTACTTTGCCGGGGAGATCCAGGCGGCCTTTAAGAGAAGGGGGATTGAGGCCCCGCTGAACATTCTTAAAGCCGACGGGGGAACCATGCCGGTAGAGACCTCTTTAGACCGACCCTGTGAAACGGTTTTTTCCGGTCCGGCAGCCAGTGCCATGGGGGCCTACGGTCTAACCATGGATCAGCTAACATCGGTGGCGGTCGATATCGGGGGAACTACCACCGACCTGGCGTTGATCCTGGAGGGGGAACCGTTACAGGCTTCCCGGGGGGCCCTAATCGGCGGCCAGTACTCCCATATAAAATCGCTGGCGGTACGAACCATTCCCCTAGGGGGAGATAGCACGGTGCGCTGGCAAGGGGGGCAGTTAACAATCGGCCCCGACCGAGAGGGTCCGGCGGCCTGCCTGGGGGGGACAGCGGCTACGCCGACCGATGCATTTAATCTTCTTAACGGGGAGAAGCTGGGCAGCTCCCGCCGGGTCCTGGAGAGCCTGGCTCGCCCATCCGGTCTAACAGCGGAGGGGCTGGCCCAAAAAGTAATCAAGCAGGTGGTGGATCGGCTGGAGGAAGAGATACAGGATATGTTTAGAAGTTGGGAGCAGGAACCGGCCTACAAGGTGTGGGAGGTAATCCACAAACGAAAAGTAAAGCCGGAGCGGATTGTCGGGATCGGAGCGGCGGCTAATATTTTTATCCCCGCCCTTTCTCAACGCTTCCACTGCCAGGCCCTGGTCCATCGATATTCCGCTGTGGCTAACGCCCTGGGCGCGGCGATCGCCCGGCCTACCCTCTCTGTTACCCTCCACGCCGATACCGAGCGCGGTCGCTATTTCCTGGATCGGGAGGGCTTACAGGGAAAGGTTGATTCGCAGCTCCAGTTGGCCCAGGCCAAGCAGATAGCGCGGGATCACCTTACCGAAATGGCGGCCCGACAGGGATTTAAGGAGTATGCTGGAAGCTATGAGTTTGGATTGGAGGAACAGTTTAATATGATCCGCGGTTGGTCTACGGTGGGGAAACTGTTTGATGTCACGGTTCAGATCTCTCCCGGGGTTATCAAGGAGTTCCAGGGGGTGAAGCTGTGAAGAAAGGGGAGGCTGTTGACAAGAGACCGACCGGCCTGGTATTTTTCCCTGCCTTCGACTGGGCTATTTCTCCCACCCATCCAGAGCGGGAGGAGAGATTGCTCTATACCCGGGACCAGCTTTTTGAAGAGGGTTTGATGGATCTGCCCCAGATTCGGGAGTACCAACCCCGGCTGGCGGGGGTGGAAGATATTGCCCGGGTCCATTTCTGTGTGCCCGATGTGGAGAGCCAGGCTACCGAAGCCCACCGGATTGCCGCCGGAGGGGCTTTAACTATCGCCGATGCGCTAATGAACGGAGAGATAAAAAACGGTTTTGCCCTAGTGCGTCCACCGGGACACCATGCCATGCGGGTGGCTCACGGAAACCGGGGATTCTGTAATATTAACAACGAACCGATCATGGTTGAGTATCTACGTCAAAAATATGGAATAAAACGGGTCGCTATTATCGATACCGATGTCCACCACGGGGATGGGACCCAGGATATCTACTGGCACGATCCCGATGTTCTATTTATATCTTTTCACCAGGATGGGCGGACCCTCTATCCAGGAAGTGGATTTACCCACGAACTTGGCGGACCCTTGGCCTTGGGGACCACCTTAAATGTACCGCTGCCACCCGGAACTACCGATGAAGGGATTCTCTATCTCTTGGATCAATTGGTACTGCCGGTGATTAAAGAGTTTAAGCCCGAACTGGTGATCAATTCCGCCGGGCAGGATAACCATTACAGCGATCCGCTGGCCAATATGAACTTTTCCGCCCGGGGCTATGCCCGTTTAAATCAGAAACTAGCCCCCGATATTGCGGTCCTGGAGGGAGGCTACTCGGTGGAGACCGCTCTCCCTTATGTAAATATGGGTATCATCATGGCTATGGCCGGTCTCGATTATTCCAACCTTTACGAGCCCGATTACCGGGGGGAGGAGTTTACCGAGAGCCGGGGACGGCTACGCCGGCTCAGGGAGGTTGTTGAGGAGCTTAGGCCGATCTTTTTAAACCGGGAGGCCTTGGTTGCTAGGGCCCGCGAAAAATATGGCTCTGTCGCCCGCAGGGAGCGAAGAATCTATTACGATACTGATGGGATCGATGAACAGCAGGAAGAGAGGCTCTACCTGTGTCCCGATTGCCCGGGACTTTTGACCATCGATTCCCGGGCTCGCCACCGAGGGGGGCAAAAAAATCATATCTACGCGGTTAGCATCCCGCTTCAGGGCTGTGAGCGTTGTCGACAGAGGGGGTTGGAGCTGTACCGGGAAAATGTCGGCCGGGCCGGAGCCCCCTGGGACTTTCTCTACTTGCAGGATCGGGTTGCCGATAACTACCGGCGAGAACCAGGAGGGAGACTAGCTTGATTTTACCGCAGGCTCTGCAGAAACTAGTCCGCTTTATAGCCAGCCCGTGGGGAATCGGGCTGGTCCTGGCCTGGATGCTAGGAAGTATCTGGACTGCCTATCGTCGCCTAAAATCTCGGGACAGGGATAGACGCTAAAAGATAAAAGGCTGCAATATCGCCCGGTTTATTGATACAATACTATTAAATGAAGATAGTGGTCTGCTTGGAGGGGGTGAAAAAGGTAAATGAAGAAGGCCCTGCTGGTTATCGATATGCTTGATGATTTTTTAAAAGAAGATGGTGCCCTCACTATCGGAGATGGGGAGGCGGTTACCCAGAATGTGAAATCCCGGCTGGAAGAATGGCGCTCGGAGGAGGGGGGGCCAGTAATCTATATTATGGATCGTCACCGACCTGATGATGCCGAGTTCCAGATGTTTCCCCCCCATTGCATCGAAGGTGAGAGGGGAGCGGAGGTAATCGCCGAGCTAGCCCCCCGTAAGGAAGATTTCCTTATTTACAAGCGGCGCTATAGCGCTTTTTTTGGCACCGACTTGGATCTAACTCTGCGGGAGCTGGAGGTTAACGAACTGGAGCTGGTTGGTGTCTGTACCCAGATCTGTGTCCTCTATACCGCTGCCGATGCCCGTATGCTGAATTACGGGGTAACCGTCCGGCGGAAATGCGTTGACTCTTTTGACAGGGAGGCCCATCGGTTTGCCCTACGGGAGATGGAAAAAACCCTGGGGGTGAAGGTACTCTAGGGAACCCGGTAATAGATGTTTGCGGAGGTGCTCCAATGCGTGAGTTAAAGAACCTGGAGGATATAAAGGAGATTAAGATCGCTCCCGGGCGAATATTTCATAGTGCAACCCACGAGGAGATCCGGTCGGGAGCTACGACCGACATCTATTTTATCCGCACTCGGGAGCTCCTTCACCGGGCTGGCAAGGAAAAGCTCTCTGCTGTAGCCGAAATTTTTAGCAGCCGGGCCGGAATATTCGCCGGAATAGAAGAGGTTTGCGGCCTGCTCAGGGATCGGGGGGTCTCCCTCCATGCTTTAAAAGAGGGGGAGGAGATGAAGGCAAAGGAGGTCGTAGCCCGGATTAGCGGTCCCTATGATCGGTACGGTTTCTACGAAACTGTTATTTTAGGCATGCTGGCATCGGCCAGCGGCTGGGCTACCGCGGCCCGGGACTGCTGCGAGGCGGCCCGGGGAAAGCCGGTCCTCTGTTTTGGGGCCCGCCACCTGCACCCGGCGGTGGCCCCGGTTATGGAGAGGGCGGCGGTGATCGGGGGGGCGGAGGACTGTAGCTGCATCCTTGGAGCCCGGCTCCTAAGACGGCAGCCGGCGGGAACGGTCCCCCACGCCGCGATTTTGCTCATCGGCGATACGGTGGAGACCGCATTGCTCTATGATCGCTTCATGCCGGAGGAGGCGGCCCGTATTATCCTGGCCGATACCTTTAAGGATGAGGCGGAGGAATCGCTGCGCCTGGCCGAGGCTTTAAAAGATCGACTCCATGGAATCCGGCTCGATACTCCGAAGGAGAGGGGAGGGGTAACTCCGGCGCTGGTAAAAGAGGTACGGGCCCGGCTTGATCAGGCCGGGTTTAAGCATGTCCAGATCTTTGTCTCTGGCGGGGTCACGCTTGAACGGATGCCGGGGCTGGTAGCAGCGGGGGCCGATGCCTTCGGCATCGGAAGCTATATCGCCGGTGCCCGGGCAATCAATATGACGATGGACTTAAAAGAGATTGAGGGGCGGCCGGTTGCCAAGCGGGGGCGGATCCCCGGTTTAACTGAGAGCTCCCGGCTAGTCAAATATTTATAGCCGTGGGACCCATGTCGATCTCGGTTTAACTAAACAGCCCTGGGGGATTAAAATGTATGAACTAATTGATACTTACAGTAAGGGTAAAAATCAATATGATGATTTAAAAGAGGCATTATCAACTCTCCGCACCTGTTTACCCTTTGACGACTATAAAATAATTATATTTAATGAGGATAGGCGATGCGGTTACCTTTTAGATTTTGCTCAAAGTCAGACCCAACATTTTCATTATGGGCAGCCGGAGGGAGTAATATTTAAACGCGCAGAGGGGAGCTCCTTCTTAAATTTACTTCTCGATGAGAAAAAAATTGTAATTTACCGCTTTGAAGAAGATGGAGAGAGCCGGTACAAACCCCTATCTCCCTCCGCTTCGATGGAACTGTACCTACCCCTTTTTACAGCCGGTAACCGGGATCTAATCGGTTGCCTTTACCTTGCGCAAGAAGATCCCCTTAAGGGCGATATAAGCGAACTGTTATCAAGCAAAGCTGTATCGGCCCAGCTTATCCTGATCCAAAGGTTGTTCGAAACAATTTGTAACGATCATCTCCGTAGCAGCAACTTTTTGAATCTACTGCATATATTTTCCGAAGTGATTAAAACTAAGGATCGCTTTCTAAAAGGGCACTGTTACAATGTAGCCTTTCTGAGTAATCTCATTGGGCGGGAGATAAAATTATCACCCGGGCAGCTACAACGGCTTTACCTGGCGGCGGTGCTGCATGATATTGGCAAAATCTATGTGCCCGAACATGTACTAACCAAGGAGGGCTTATTTACAGAAGATGAAATGAGAGAGATGGCGCGGCACCCGGTACATAGTTATAATATCATAAAAGAATTAACCGCCAGGTTCAAGGTGTTAAACGGGATAGATAAAATTGTTCTGCACCACCATGAACGGTATGACGGGGCCGGTTACCCCGATGGCCTGAAGGGCAACGAGATACCTTTAAAGAGCAGGATCCTAGCGGTCGCCGATTCGGTTGACGCCATGTTATCGGGGAGAAGTTATAAGGGTCCAAAGAATATTGGGGATACGATTCGTGATCTTGCCTCCAACCGGGGGAAACAATTCGATCCCCACCTGGCGAAGGCCATGATCAATATCCTGTTGAAAAAAAATATTGATTATGAAGATATCCTCACGGGGCCTATAACCACCGGAACTCTAGAAATATTAACCCGGGAGAAAACATGTCAGCTACAAGGAACCCTGATCAAGACCAACTTTGGTTACAAGTTTAAACCGGATGCCAGTGAGTGCCTTTGCGAAAAATGTAAAGCCCCCCTATCGGATATAGTTAAAGCAACCTTCCATACCGAACGTAACCGGGATCTATATGAGTATACAGCCCGCCTGGCCTTTAAAACCCGGGAGAAAATAGATATAACCTGGCTGGAGCCCAATCCCACGGCCAGCTATTTTAGCATGGTCTGGGAGTTAGAGGGGACCTTGATCTTTAAAAAGAGGCCGGCGGCTAATATTATAATCAACCGGATTGGCGGAGATTTGTTAAGCTTCTACGTGGATGAAGAAGAATTTAAGGATGCTACTATCTTTGAAGATGCCAACAAGGTTATCATTAAATTTGAGAATAAGCCGATTGCAGTGACAGGCAAGATAATTAAAACCATAAAGGTAAACCATAAAATCCATTGTGAGTTCAAATATCTAAACATAGCCGAAGTTACCCGGGACGAAATATTTAAACAGATTTTTAAAAAGCAGACTGAATTTACAAGTAGCCTGCTGGCCCAGTATTAACAGGAAAAAGGGGGAAACAATAACCGTGGCGTTAAAGGTATTTCATACCGGCGACCTGCACCTGGGCATGCTTTATCGGAGCCGGGGCTACCCCGAGGAGGTCAGGCAGGAGTTAGTAGAGGCCCGGTTCAGAACACTGGAGCGAATGGTTGAAAAGGCCGAGCAAGAGGAATGCCGGCTCTTTTTAGTAGCGGGAGATCTCTTTGAGCGGCTCCGCATCAAGGAGGAGCAAATATTAAGGGCGGCTCGGGCCCTTGCCCGTTTCAGCGGTATTTGTGCCGTCTTGCCGGGGAATCACGACTACTACTCCGATGGTAGCTCTCTCTGGGAAAGATTTTGCGAATATTCAGCCGATAATCTGGTCCTTTTATCCGAAACCCGGCCCTATAACCTACAAGAGTACGGCCTGGAGACAGTACTCTATCCTGCACCTTGCCGTTCCAAGCATTCGGCGGTAAGTGCCATCAACTGGATATTCGACCTGCCGGGTAAGCCGGAGGCCCGCTGGCACCTGGGTGTAGCCCACGGTAGTGTGGAGGGGTATGCTCCCGACTTTGATCAGAACTATTTCCCCATGAACGAAGAGGAGCTGATCTCTACCGGGCTGGACTTTTGGTTTTTAGGTCATACCCATGTCCGGATCCCGGCCCGGGATAAATTTGCCGGCTGCGCCTTCGCTTACTGCGGAACCCCGGAACCTGACGGTTTTGACTGCCGCCATGAGGGCTCGGCCTGGATAATTCAGTTCAAGGAGCAGGGTCCGGTGGAGGGGGAAGCGGTGGTTACCGGTAATTATCTCTTCCGGGACCTGCTGGAAGAGGTGAATAGCGGTGAAGGGATTGAAACTCTTGTCCGGCGGCTGGCCCCGGAGGGGGGGCGCACCCTGGCCCGGTTAAAATTAGAGGGCACCCTGCCCCGAGAGGATTTTGAAAGCCGTCATCACTGGCGGGAAAAGTTGCAAAAACAGCTATTTTGTTTAGAATGGGATGATTCCGGGCTGCAGATGGAAATCGGCCGGGACGCTATCGCCGAACTTTATCCGGAGGGTTCCTTTCCCTACCTATTGTTGGAACGACTGGCCAAAAAAGAGGATCGAGGGGCCCTGCAAGCGGCCTACCGGCTGCTGAAGGAGGTGGAATCTTAAGTATGTATATTCGAAAAGTACAGTTAGAACCTTTCGGCCGGTTTACCCGCCTGGCATGCGAATTTAAGCCGGGGCTAAATGTGGTGCTGGGGGCCAATGAAGCTGGGAAAACGACGCTAATCAATGCGATTCATGCCGCTCTCTTTATCCCCCCCGGGGTCCGGCGGAATTCCCGGGACTGGAAAGAATTAATCTCCCGTTACCTGCCCCACCCCGGTGGCGATACCGCCCGGGTGATGCTGGAGCTGGCCGGCACCGGCGGAAAGGATTCATTCAGGTTACGCTGCGCCTGGGGGGCTGAAGGAGAGGTCCGCCTCTTTATGGCCGGGGGGATAGAGATAGCCGACTCGTCCCGGGTCTATAAAAAGCTTAAGGGGCTGCTTCGCTACGGCAGGGGGACCTATGAGCGGGTATTCCTGGCCCGCCAGGCCGAACTGATCGAGACCCTGGACCGGATCAAGGAGGACCGGGAGTCGCTTAGTACCCTGGCCGATATGCTGCGCACCGTTGTTTTCCAGTCAGGCGGCATTTCGGTCGATGAGCTGGAAAGCCGGCTCACGCAGGAGTTGGAGAGTCTTGAAAGTAACTGGGAATATGAGCGCGACGGCCCCCGGGGAGGGCGCGATATTGACCGCCCGCACCGACAAAGGGTAGGGCAGATTTTAGAGCAGTACTACCGGGTGCGAAAACTACAGCAACAGCTGGGAGAGGCAGAGAGGGCGGAGGAGGCCTTCGAAAGTGCCCTGGAGCAGCACCAAAAGATCGAGCTGGCCTACAAGCAGCTGGAGAGCACAGAGAGAGAGATGAAGAAGCTGGAGAGCGATATGAGTCGCCGCAACGCTTTAGAGCCCCAACTGGAAAATAATAATTTAAAACAGGGACAGCTAAAAAAGATTATGGCCGACTGGCCCCGGGTAAAAGAGCGCATTAATAGCTTGGTGGAAAGTAAGGAGCGGCTAGGTCGGGAGAGGGAACAGCTGGGAAAGGAGCTGGCCGAATCCCAGGCCGAGCAAGAGCTAAAAAAGAAGCGGGCCATCTATAGTACCGCCCGGGACCTTAAGAAGAAGATGTTAAAAGATAAGGAGAAACTGGAGGGATTGCCTCCTGTAACACTGGAAAAGATGAAGGAGCTTGAACAAAAAGAAAAAGAACTGGCCGGGCTGAAGGCGGAGATCGGAGGCATGAAGTTAAAGATCAATCTAAAAACCCGGAAGCCTTTTACGGTGAAAATAAAGCAAGGACTGGATAAGGAGGAGACCCTGTTAGTAGAGGGGGAAAGGACCTTTGAAGCCCAGGGCCGTTTTAATCTGGAGGCGGCGGATTGGAGTGTAGAGGTTCAGTCAGGAATAAAAGATGTGGAAGCGCTCCTCCTGCGAATTGGAAAGCTGGAGGGGGGCTTAAAAGCAGATCTAGGCGAGCTGGGCCTCACCGGGGTTGATCAGGCCCGGGAGATAAGACAAAAGGCCGTCGCGTTAGAGGGGGAAATTCGCGCCCTCGGTGGCCGACTAAAGGATGCCTTAAAAGGGCATCCCTTTGAGCTGCTGGAGAAGGAGTTGGCCGAAGCAGGCGAAGAGAAGGCGGTCCGTGATCCGCTGGCGATAAGTACGGCCATTAAAGAAAAGGAACTGGAACTAAGAAACTTGGAAAAGGAAAAGAGCGAGCAAGAAGATTTACTCAAAAGCTGGCAGAAGGAATACGAAAGTTATGACCGCCTCCTGGAAACCGTGGTTGAGCTAAAAGGCAAGGGCAACACGATGGAGGAAGAGCTGGAAAAACTGGCCCCGTTGCCGGAGAAATATAGCAAGGCGGAGGATTTCCTAAAGGAACTCCGGGAGTTGAGGGAGAGGAAGGAGGACCTGGGAGAGGAGCTTTTTGCCTGCCGGGAAAGAAAAATTCGGGCGGAGAGCAATATGCCCGAAGAGTCGCCGGAGGAAATTAGGGCGGCCCTGGGAGATGCAGAAAAAAGGTTGCAGGCTCTTAAAAGCGAAGCAAGGGCCCTACGGGGAGTAAAAAGGGAGTTTGATCGGTTGAAAAGGGAGCTAGACAGCGATACCTTCTCCCCGTTCCAAGAACTATTCCTGGAGTACCTGGCCCCCTTAACCGGTTCCCGCTACCGCCACGCTCAAATGAGAGGAGCACTACCCGAGGGTATCGCCCGGGAAGCCGGTGTGGAACCCCTTCCGTTGGAATTGCTCTCTTATGGCACGATTAGCGGGGTGGCCCTGGCCCTGCGCTTAACCATGGCCCGCTACCTATTAAAAGAGAATGAAGGTTTTATTGTCATGGATGACCCCCTGGTTGATCTGGACCTGGAGAGAAGGGAACAGGCGGTACAGATCTTGCAAAAGGCGGCTAAAAGAAAACAGATTATTATTACCACCTTTGACCTTAACACCGCCAGTCTTCTAGGCGGTCACCAAGTAGAAATTTCATCTGGTAATGAAGATGATGGTTGGTAATAGACGAGGGCAAGGGGTCGGATTCATATTTTAGAGATTGCTTGTAGTTACCTGATAAAATAGATGACAGGAGCAATAAATTAGCAGGGAAGGGGGTCAATCCATGGGTATCGGCAAAACACGGGGGCTCCTTTACACATTGGCTAAATTACTCGGAGATGTTCAAGCTATCTCCAGCGGTAGCCCTAAAAAGGTGGGCAAGCGGGTAGCTAGAAGAATTGCCGGCAAGACTACGGGTAGGCTATTTCGAAAGCTGTTTAAATA
>JAAZLS010000008.1 GCA_012799185.1 Bacillota bacterium
ACCCTAAATTTTTCGCCTTTATACATGTAGCAGAAGGTGCAGCGATTATGGGCACAACCGATGGTAGCCTGCACAATTAAGCTATAGGCTTCGCTGGGGGGCCTGTAAACCGCCCCTTCATAGTACATGATAAAACCTCCGCCGTGATGGTTGAAACCTATTGTACTTTAAATTAACACTTTCGGCAATAGGGGATCAATATGTTTGCCTATGGCCTGGATTACATTCTTTCTCTTTTCTTCGCCTCCAGCAGTCGGTCCAAGGTTGATTCTTTTGGTTGCTCGCTCTCGGGTTGGACCGGAGGAGTGGAGGGTTTAGATTTAAGCCCGGGGGCCGGAAGGGCTAGGCCGAAGCGACGTAAGGCAATATCGGCCGGCCAGAGCAGGGCTGCCGCCAGGAGCAACCAGAAGGTGATATCGGTGGTGCGGCGTACCGGTTTAAAGGGAGCGCTGAATACCTCCCGGGGGTTTTTAAGGATTCGGCCCCCGGTAAGGGTAGCTATCTCTTCCAATAGCTCCCTCCCCGAGGTCGAGGGGATCTGGAACTCCGGCGAGTAGGGGATGGCAAAACCGCCTATTGCCTGGTCGATTGTCCCTTTGTTGGCAGTTCGGGCGGCACTAAAAAGGTAGATCCCTTCTGTAACCCCCTCCAGGCGGGTACTGTAGCGGTTATCGCCCTCCGGTTTTAAAGCTAGCTCTTGCGGCTCCTGGTCCTCCTTCATTACGGTAACCTGGATTGATTCTCCCTCTCCTAACGGTTCACCGGCCAGGGCGGAGATTTCAGCTCCGCCACCGCTAAGGCGGACATCCAGGGCCAGGTCGCCGCCTGTAAATTGCGGCACTACCCAGGATAAGGAATCGGCCCAAAGGGTAGAAAAATCTGGATGCGACAAAAATTCGCTGCTCCAAAGGCCAAAGCTGTCGCTGTTAAAGGCGATGGCCCGTCCCAGCCCGTACTGCCAGCGGGATAAGAGGGGATGTTCCCGGTGGGTAGCCAGGAGTACCTCGGCCAGGGGCTTGGGGGTGCTGGCCACGTAACCGGTAAAAAGAGGTTTGGCGGTGGCAAAGGCTCTAAAAGAGCTGTCTACCACGGTTGGCCTGAACTCTTCTTCTACCAGGTAATCGCCGCCGGCCAGGGTAGTCTCTTGAAGAAAGATCCCGGGAAGATCGGCGCTGCGGGGGACATTATAGTAGCGGCCGTCCACCCTGTCGGCCAACCTTTGCATAAAGCTTTGATCCGCATCGCCGCCCAGGCCGATGGTGGAAAGAGATATGTTATTATTGATCATCTTATTAATCAGCGTGGTGTAGCTGAAGGTAGCTCCCTCCTGTCCATCGGAGAGCAGGATAATGTGCTTTGATTTACTGCTGTCGGCGATAAGATCCACCGCTTCTTCCAGGGCCGGGTGGATGATGGTGCCGCCGCCGGCGGAAATCTGGGCAATTAACTCTTCGATCTCTTCTTTGGCGGTGACCGCGGTGGGTGGCAGATGGAGCTGGTACTGATCGTTGAAGGTAATTATGGCCAGCCGGTCCCGCTCTTTAAGCATATCGAGGGAGGTCAGGGCGGCATTCTTGGCCATATTGATCTTTTCGCCGCTCATGCTGCCCGAGCGGTCAATAACTAAGACCAGGTCCAGGCCGGGCATCTCCTCTTGTTCCTCTACCTCCATCTTTACCGGGAGCAGATTTTCCAGGGGAGTATCCTGGTAAAGGCCCAGCCCGAAGGAATTTTTACCGCCGATAGCGACCAATCCGCCGCCCAGCGTTTTAACAAAAGACTCCAGGTTTTCTTGCTGCTGCTCTGGCAGCCGGTAGGCGGGAACATCGACCAGGTAGATGGCCTGGTAGTTGGCCAGGCCGGCCAGGGAGGAGGGCAGTTGCTCGCAAGGAATCAGCTCGGCCGCGGTCCCCCCGGCGAGCAGGCTTTGGTGAAGGGCGGTGCCTTTGCCGCCGGCCCCTTCGGCGATCAGGACCCGGGGGGGCGCTTCGACAAAGGTTAGCCCTCGCATCTGGTTGTTCTGCAGCCAGGTATCTTCTTCCGGTTCGATCACCGCCTGCACCGGTTGAAATCCTTCCCCGCTTACAGTTACCGGGATCGTGAAGCTTTGCCGGCCGGCGGCTAAAGAGACTGGCTCCTGGTAAACCAGAGCACCGCCCCAGAAAAGGGAGAGCTCGGCCCGGGTGCCGACCGTTGATTGCAGCGCGATCTCCACCAGGACCTGCTGCTCCGGGTGGCACTGGCGGGGAAGGATTAAATCCAGCACCGCCACCTCCTCGCCTGGTTCCACCTCTATCGGCAAGATATCCACCGGGATGTTTTGGACAGCTAGGGTGCGGGCGAAGTTCAGGCTGTCGCCATCGGTTTCCTGTCCGTCGGAGATAAGGAGAATCCGGCGGTTGGAAGCGGCGGGAAAGAGGCTAGAGGCGGCTTTTAGGGCCCCTTCGATAGCGGTGAAGTCTGGATTTACATCGGTGCTGGAGCCGGTTGCCAGCCGCTCCATGGTAAACGGTTTCAAGAGCCGGCTGTTTTGAGCAAACCCCAGGATGGCTCCCTGGTCGGCGGGACCGGCGGAGGCAAGGCTTTCATTGATCCAGCCGGTGAGCTCCGGGGCGCTCTCTACACTGCGAGACTGGTCCAGCAGGTAGACAATGCTTTGTCCTTTAAAAGTTTTTACCAGGCCGGGCTGGGCCAGAGCCAGGATGAGCAGGCAAAAAAGCAGGCTGCGGCAGGCCAGCACCAGGGGCCGGGCCTCTTTTAGGTAGCGGCGGCGGCCGCTGTATCGACCCAGGAGCAGGGCCGCCGGCAGTAGTAAGAGGAGCATCCAGGGGTTTTGAAAGCTAATAGCCACGGTTGTCCACCCACCATTCCAGCCCTACCAGCAGTAGGGTTATTAGTAGCAGCGGGGTGTAGACCGGCGCCTGGGTACGGTGCCCGGGACCCCCCGCAACCGGTTCCCCGTTTAGTTTAATTGAATCCCGGTAGGTCAACGGTTTGGTCGATACCGGGGGATTTACGGCTACCACCCGGGAGGGTTCTTCGCTGCCCTTGCCCTCCCCGGCGGCCGGTTCGCCGCCGGCGGAGACGGTATAGATGCCGCTCTCCAGTAGCAGCGGCCCCTGGTAGGGGAAAGGGGCGGCGGCATTAATGATTTCTCCCCCCGGGGTCCCTACCGTTATTTCATCGGCCTGGTAGGGGGGATTAATAATTAGCGGTTGACCGTAAGCAAACTGGCCTAGCTTCAGATCAAGCCCGGTAAAATAATCGATGATATTGCGGATCAGAATGGGAAAAGCCGGACGCAGGGGCAGGTCGCCGGCCTGCAGGGCAAAGCCAAAAGCAATCAGCGGTTGACCTTGTGGGGAGTACTCGGCGCCCAGGGTTCCTTTAGGCGATTGTAAAAGGGGTTGACCCCCCGACAAAAATTTACTAAAGCTAATGCGCACCTCCACCAGGTCCACGTGGGTTAGCAGCCGGTGGGAGGGAGGAAGTAGGGGGCCGGCGGCGGCGGGAGGGGAGGTTTTAAAATGGTGATTGGGATGGGGAGGGTCAAAGGCCAGCACCGGGGCTCTCGGCAGATTCTCCGGTAAATAGCCGTCAAAAACAAAGAGGTCATATTCGCCGGCCAGCGCGGTTTGATAATGTTCCGGTTTAACGCGGGTTATGGAGAGGGAGGGCTGCAGCGCCAGGGCCCGCTCAAGAAAGAGATTGCCGGCGGTAACCAACAGCAGCCGGCTTTTCTGTTGTTGACCGCTTACTGTAAAGCAGTAATTGTCCAGAGCAAGCTGGTCGGCACTGCTGCTGATCTCGCCCCGGTACCAGGGCGAGGGGGCGAGCTCCCGCCAAATGAGCAGCGTGCTTTCTCCGGGGGGCAGCTCTACCTCCCGCTGTCCTACCGCCCTCTCCTGGCTGTCCTTTATCTGCACTACTCCTCGGGAGGGGACGGTGCCGTTATTGCGGAGGGTTAGGTAAAGGCGCTCTCCATCGGCCACCATATCTTCAATCAGTAGATTTTCTACCCGCTTCTGGCCGATGGGCAGGTAGGTCACCGGGAAATCTACCTTTAGCTGGCTATCGCTGAAGTGACCGTCGCTAATGATTATCAGGGCCGGTTCTTCCTGGGAGCGGGCTATATTTTCTACTACCACCAGGGCTTCATCAAGATTGGCCTCCGCCCCGGTAATAGTTATATTTTCTATCGATTTAAGCAGGGTGCTGTTTTCAGTGGAGATACCGCTGATCAAGGAGCCCTGTTCGGCCATGCCGACCAGGGCCACCTGTTCCCGGGGGCCCTTGGAGGTTACCAAGTCGCGGATTTGTTGTTTTGCTCTCTCCAGGCGGGTCTCATTTTCGCCCAGATCCTGAACTGCCATGGAGATCGAGGTATCGACGATAACAATGGTCGTGCCGGCACCGGCGCCCGCTCCCGCCCAATTTATTGCTGGCCGGGCCAGGGAGAGGGCTAGCAGCAGGGCCGCCGCCAGCTGCAGAAAAAATAAAAGGTTTCTCCGCAGGCGGCTTATATTTATTGCCGGGGAAATAAATTGTTCCAGTTTTTCCCAGAGCAGGGTGCTGGAGACCGGTTCTAAGCGGCTTTTCCGCTTGAGCATGTAAAGTATAAGGATCAGGGGCACGGTTAAGGCTGCCAGCAGCCCCCACGGTTGTAATAACGACACTGCGTTCACCCTTCAGACCAGTATTGATACCCACCAGGCTCTAATACATATTTTTGAAAAGGCGGGGGGCGGCGGCCAGTAAAAATTCTACCGGATCGTCCTCCGTCGTATAGAACAGGTAATTAATATCCCGCCGCCGGCAAAAGTCGGCAATTTCTTCCCGGTGTTCTTTGACCGCCTGCCGGTAATGTTCCCGGATATGCGGGTCTACGGTCACCTCTTTTTTCCGGGCGGTCTCCACATCCTGCAGGGCCACCGGGCCGGCAAAGGGCGGCTCCAGCTCATCGGGGCTGGCCACATGGATGAGCAGCAGTTCCTGGCGGGCGGCCAACAGTCTTTCCAGGCCGGCTCGGTAACCGCCGGGGGAAAGGAAATCGGAGATGAGGACGGTCATCTGCCGCGGTTTAACGGTTTTTTGGAAAGAGGCGAGCAGCCGGTTTAGATCGCCTTCCCGGTTAAATTCCTGTTGCTCCAGGAACCGGCTCAGCCGGGGAAAGGAGCCTTTGCCATAGAGGGGCGGAAGGTAGGTACCCACATCGTGGCAGCCCAGCCCGATGGCCACCCGGTCGTATGATTGCAGGCTGATATAGCTTAAAGCCAGGGTTAGCTGCAGGGTTCGCCATCCCTTAGAGGGCTCTCCCCAATTCATGGAGCCGCTGCCGTCGAGGAGAAAGTTAACGGTAGCGTCTACCTCGCCCCGGTTAAGGCGGGTGTAAAGGCGGTTGGAGCGGCCGTAGAGCAGCCAGTCGATGCGCCGGATATCGTCGCCGGGCAGGTAAGGCCGGTAATCGGCAAACTCCAGTGAACTGCCGTACTTGTTGGTTAGGCGCTGGCCGCTGTAAAATCCGGCCAACCCTCCCCTGAAGGAGATAATCAGCCGATCCAGGCGGTGTAGATCCAGGGTCAAGGGACGCTCCATCTTAACCCCTCTCCACGCTTTCAATTATTTCTTCTACTATTTCATCGGTGGTGATCGCTTCCCCCAGCGCTTCAAAGTTCAAAATTAGCCGGTGGCGCAGGGCGGGGAGGGCCACCCGCTGCAAGTCGCTAAAACTAACGTTAAACCGTCCCTCCAGGAGGGCGAAAACCTTGGCCGCTAAAATAATGCTCTGGACCCCCCGAGGGCTGGCTCCAACCCGCACATAGCGGTTTACTTTTTCTCCGGCCAGCGGGTTCCCCGGATGGGTGGCCAGCAAAACTTTTAAGGCGTACTCCAGCACCTTTTCGGCGATCGGCACCTGCCGGGCCAGGCGGTGAAACTCCATTATATCCCGGCCGCTCATCCGGGCCCGGGGCGCGGCCTCTTCCTCGCCGGTAGTTTTAATAACAATTTCCTTTAGCTCTTCTAAAGAGGGGTAATGGATCAATATTTTAAACAGGAAGCGGTCCAGCTGGGCCTCCGGCAGGGGGTAGGTGCCCTCCATCTCCAGCGGGTTTTGGGTGGCGATAACGAAAAACGGCAGCTCCAGCGGCCAGGTCTGGCCGAATACGGTCACCCGTTTTTCCTGCATGCACTCCAGGAGGGCGCTCTGGGTCTTGGGCGTGGCCCGGTTTATCTCGTCGGCCAGCACCAGGTTGGCAAATACCGGGCCCGGCTTGAATTCAAACCGGTCGCTGCCGGGGGTAATCAGGTTGGTGCCGGTAATATCGGCCGGCATCAGGTCGGGGGTAAACTGGATCCGGTTGTAGGAAATATTGAAGACCCGGCTCAAGGTGGTTACCAGCAGGGTTTTTCCCAGCCCCGGCACCCCTTCTAAAAGTACGTGCCCCCCGGCCAACATCGCCGCCAGGCACTGTTCAACTACCTCTTGCTGCCCGACGATCACCCGGGCGATCTCTTCCTTGACCGTCTTTACCTTTTCTACCAGCTGATGGTTTTGGCTCATCTTTAAACTCCCCTTTATAGCTAAATCCGGACTTTTGTTTACGGCGGTGTGATCGCCTGGAAATAGGCCCGCAGATAATTTTCTAACGGTTGGGGAACCCGGCCCCGGTTGATGGAGGTGAGGCCCTGGTGGTAATAGCGGTCGTAGTAAGGGGCCAAATCCTCCGGTACCAGTTCGGGATGGTATTTAAGTATCTCCTGCCAGGTGTAGGAGCCCTCCCCCCCATCGCCGTTTAAGCTAACCTCCCGGTCGCCGGGGATAAAAAAGAACTCTTCTTCTGCCAAGGGGCCGCTCCCGGTGCCGGCCCCCGCCCCCTCTCCCCCATTGCCGCTCGCTTTACCGTTGCTGTTCTCCCCGGAATTTCCTCCCGTGCCGGCGCCCTCTTGCCCGGCCCCGTTACCGGGAGTACCGGCTCCCTTTTGGCCGGACTGGCTGTTGTTCCCGGAGTTGCCCCCCGGGTCTCCTTCACCCGGGACGGTTCCCTCTCCCGGTTGACCGCCGCCGTTTTTATCTTTGCCTTCCTCCGGGCCGGCGGCACTGCCCTGGGGGCCCCCCTTTCCGGAACCGGTTCCGGCAGCCAGCCGGTTCTGCCCGGAGCGCAGGGCGGTTCCGGCAGAGGCTGGATCTAACCGTTCTAACAGTTTTTGCAAATCCTGGATATGGGAGGGGGTGATATCTTTTTTATCCCCCAGGGCTTCTTCAATTTTGGAAATCTCTTCTTTTAGTTCAAAAGCCCCGGCCGAGCTTAGCTGAAACAACTTGTTCTGTAAACCCTGCAGGCTATCTAAAAGTTGCTGGTTGAAGCGGGGGTCCTCCTCCAGGGCGGCGGCTGCCTCGGCGGCACTATTTGCTGCGAGTAGTTCTTCCGGGAGTTGGTAGGCCTGGCCAGTCTCCTCTAATTTTTCAGCATACTCGGCCAGCAGTTCCCGGGCTTCTTGCAGGGAGAGGGCTACCTCTTCACTGTTTTTACTGGCGACCAATTGCTCCTTAACTAAAGCCAGCTCGGCCAACAGCTCCTCTAAAAGCGGTTCCTCCGCCAGCAACTCCTCCAGCTCTGTTAAAACCTGGCTTGCTTCCCGTTGGGCCAATTTGTGTTCTTGTTTTACCGATACCCATTTGGAAAGGAGCGGGGAGGTATAAAAAACTCCGGCAAAAATTACCAGGGCGGTAAGCAGCCCCGGCAGCCAGCGTTTTAAAAGGCGGCGCTCCGGCTTGACCACCGGCGGGTGGGCCTGCAGGTAGCGGTCGGCTTCTTCGATGATCCAGGCCCGCATTTCCGGGCTAGTTTGTACCCGGTATTTAGTGCCGGCAGAATTTTCCTTTCCCCTACCTGCCGGTTGGTCCAGTTCAAATAAAGTTTGAAAACGTTCTTTGCTCCCTATTTTTTTATCCAGCCAGCGGGCAAACTGCAGCTCTTCGGGCCGGTTAAGAAGAAAATAAAAAATTGCTAAAACGGTAGCTGCGCCGTTGAAGAGCACCCAAAGCAGGGGGGGAAAGGTAAAAAGAAGAGCAACTAGCAATCGAAGCAGGGCGTTTAAGCCCAACAGGAGCACAGCCAATTTAACCAGGCAGAGCAGGTAGTACTGGCCAAAATAGGTTCGCCGGGCTGGAAGCAGGGCCCTTAACTTGCCATGATACTCCAAGGTTTAACTTTATCTCCCTTCGAGGAGGTTTTGGCTCAACCGCCCCAAGATGCTACCAGACAGTGGAAACGTCCCCTTGCCTGGTTATTTCCGTTTTTTCCTTTTTGCCCGCAGGGGATCGACCAGCCGGGAGGCGCCCCAGAGGGCGGCTAGGGCTAGCAATATATGGACCAGCAGGCTGACCTGCCAAAAGCGAAGCCAGCTTAAGGCGCCGGTTGCCGGGTAGGGGGAGCTGGAGGCCATCTCGATCAGCTGGCCAATAATCTCTTGTCCTTGTTCCGGAAAAAGCCATTCCAGCAGGGCCAAAGGGTTGACCAGTAACAGGTAATAGAGGGGCATCCCGTAGCCGCCGCGCATGCTGATCAGGGAGGCGTAAAGGCCGTTAATGAGCAGGGTTCCTCCCGCCAGGAAGAGGGAGAGGGCGTAACTGGCCAGGACGGCAATGGCTGATCTTTGGAAAAGGGTGGAGAGGAATAGGTAATAACTGCCGTAATTGAAGGCCGATATAACCAAGATGGCGGTGAGAATGATCAACTCTACCGGGGAGACGCCCCCCAGTAAAAAAACAATACTGTACAAGGGCAGGGAGGCGATGATCAACAAAAAGACCGTGCTTAGCGCGGAGGCCAGCTTGCCGAGAACAATATTCCAGGGGGTCAGCTGGGTACATACTAAAAGATCAAAGGTCTGCCTCTCTTTTTCCTGGGTGATCACGTTGGCGGTGAGCCCGGGGAGCAGAAAATAGAGCAGGCCGCATTGCAAGAAGGTCAGGGCATAGAACATGCTCTGTCCGACGTAAGAGGGATCTTGGTAACCATAAGCCATATTGCTGGTAAAGGTGGTGAAGAAAAAGAGGCAGAACCCCCCCAGCGCCAGTACATAGAGGGAAACTACCGCGAAGGAGCGCCAGGTACGCATGCGCAGTCTAAGTTCATTAGCTAACAGGGGGTTGATTCTCATGGGGTGCCTCCTCGGTTATTTTCATAAATAAATCCTCCAAGTTATTACCGGCCGGGTTAAAATAAAATACCGGGAAACGGGCGGTAAGCGCCTTCAGCAGGCGGGCCTGATCGGTCTGGCCGCCGCTAAAAACTATCTCTAGGTTCCCCCGGTGGTTTACAGTTACATTCTTTATCTCTTGCTGTTCCAGCAGCCAGAGCCGGGCCTCTTCCACCGGCTCTAAAACGCCGATCTCGATCAGGGCGTCACCTTCAATTAAAGCCAGCACCTCCGAGATGGGGCCGCAGAGGGGTAGCCGGCCGTGGTTGATAATGCCGATATGGCTGCATATTTGGGCCAGCTCAGAAAGGATATGGGAGCTGATAATAATAGTTTTACCCATGCGCTGCAGTTCCCGTAGAATTTGCCGCAGCTCGATCCGCGCCCGGGGGTCCAGCCCGGAGGCGGGTTCATCTAAAAGCAGGACCTGCGGTTCATGGATCAGGGCCCGGGCCAGGCAAAGCCTCTGTTTCATGCCCCGGGAAAGGTGGTTTACAAATTCATTCATCTGCTCTTTTAGACCGACCAGCTCCAGGAGGGGCGGGATGGCCCGGCGTGCTTCGCCCAGGGTGCAGCCGGCGGCTTCGCCGTAAAATTCCAGGTATTCGTTTACCCTTAGGTCATCGTAGACCCCGAAAAAGTCGGGCATGTAGCCGATTAACTTCCTGGTTTGGCGGGCATTGGCAAAGATGGAGCGGCCGTCAATCTCCACTTCGCCGGCGGTCCGGTCGGAGAGGGTGGCCAGGATGCGCAGGGTGGTAGTTTTGCCGGCGCCGTTGGGGCCGACAAAGCCGAAGATATCGCCCTCACTAACGGTAAAGCTTATTTTGTCTACAGCGGTAAATGCTCCGAACCGCTTGGTTAGGTTCTTTACAGTGATCATTTTAACTGGCCTCCCTGGACGCTCAAAATCTGGTTGATCATCAGCCACAGCTCCCCGTTGTAGCTCACCCTTATCCGGAGGCGGTCTTCAGCGATGAGTCGGTCCAGATCGGTTAATATGAATTTCCCCTGCTGGTAGCCGCTGCCGGGCCTAAAATCTGCGACCTCCTGCCATTCTTGCTGTTGGTGATTGAAAGCTTCTATTGCCAGCTGGCCCTCGCCGCCGATATGGGAAAGGTCTAGCTGGTAAGTGCCTTTTTCGTAATCAATGCCCGGTGGGAAATTAAACTGCAGGTCTACCCAGCCCTGGCCGGAAAAATGGCGCTCATAACCGGGATTGCCGGGCCAATAGTGGTCCACGTTTAGATATTGGCTGTCGCCGCCGAAGCCTACCAGTTGGGGGATAAGCCAGCCGGGAGGTAGATCGAAGGTGGAGGCTAGTTTAAACTGGGCCAGGCCGCAATTTAAGCTGAGAATATTTAAGGGAACGGTTTTAACTTCACCTTCCAGCTGGAAGGGCTGTTGGTCATCGTTAAACCCGAGCCAAAGCAATCCGTTTGATGGAAAACCATCCAGGCCGTAACCGGGGTAATGCCTGGGCCCGCCGTGATGCTTTTGGTAATGTTCCAGGATGGGAAAGAGATCAAGGTGCCCTCCCTGATCCAGGGGAATGGTCTTCTCCTGGCCGGCGGCTAAGGGCCCGGTATTAAACCATTCATCGCCCAGGCGGGCATAACTTTTAAAAAGGTCCAGCCCGCTGTTATTGGCTACCGTGATTTCCACTTTTGGGCCGCCCGCCGAAACAGAAAGGTCGATCGGACCATCCAGAGCTATCGTGTTGCGGGCATAAAGCCGCTGTATAGACCAGAGGGGGGGATTAGTGAGCTCGATAGCGGTTTCACCGGGAGTTCCCGCGGTGAGGGTTGCCCCCTTGCCGGCGGCCAGGGCCGGGCCGGTGGCGTTTAAAGAGAGGTTCCCCCGCCGGGGGATAAAGAGACCGCCGTAGCTTTCCAGGGCGGCGGCCCGGTTGCCGGGAATAAGGTCCAGAACGTTTACCTGGTAATGGGTGAGCTCGGTCTGGCGGCCGCTGCTGCCGGCCGCATAGATGGCTCCGCTAAAGAGAAGGGCCAGCGCCGGGATAATAAACCAGCTCCACTCCCATTTTTGCCGCCGCTTTAAAATTAGGTAGCTGATCGGGCCTACCAGCAAGATATAGAACAGCAAACCGGTGAAGAGCCTCCCCGGCGATAGAAAAGCCTGGTCCGTGTTGCTCCGGGCCAGGTAGGAAAGAAGTTCGGCTAGTTCCCAGTGGGCCCGCCGTTCGGTAATCTGGGCCAACCTTTCTGAATTTAAATTAACCAGGTAGCCCCAGAAAGCTTCAAAATTCAAGGTGTTATCAAAGGGTGGATCTTCTAAGTTCAGGGTAGAGTAGATTACCTGCCCCCGGCCGTGATTGCCGGAGATTAAAAGGGGGCCCTCGGCTGCTTCCAGCAGGGTCTGCCCCTTTGCCGGGTCAGCCTGGCCGGTGGTTAGCAGAAAACGGTTACCTTTGCCGTTGACCAGCTTTACCTGGTCGGTTAAAAGGGAAAGGCTTTCGGTTTCCACTGTCCCGGTAGGGGTGTAGGGCAAAAGGGAGTCGGGCAGGGCCGCCAGGTTTTTCTGCCAGCCCCGGCCGCCGCCGATGACCAGCAGTCCCCCGTTGCTAACCCATTGCTCCAAATTTTCTTGTTGTTCCGGGGTTAACCGAAGTGTCTCTCCATCATTAACAATGATTAGTGCAAAATTATCCATGAACATCTGGTGATTAAAATGTCGGTTTTTTAAGGGTATTACCTTCGAATCTGCGGGCAAGGAGCCGGGTGTCAAGTGGGCCAGGCGATTAAATTTATCCGGATTGGCCGCTAATACGCCCAGCAACAGGTTTATTTCGCCGCCCTCGTTAAAACGGACCGTAGTCGGTTTAGATACGGCCCGTTGTTTATTATCTTTTAACTGGATTTTTAGAATGTTGTCATGATCCTGGAAAAAGGGCTGGAGCAGGTCCCGGGGCGGTAAGTAGAAAGGGACCGTTACCGCCGAGCCCTCAGCTACAAAAATTTCTTTTATATAGCGGCTACCTTGTTCGACCTCTACCGTCCCTTGCCAGTCGGGACCCTCCGTGTTTTTAACGGTCACCGCCAGCTCGTTCCAGGTATGGAGATAGTACTGTTGATCAAAATTAAGTTCATAGGTGAGGCTTACCTTTGCCGCGGCGGTCCGGGGCAGAAGAAGGGCCATTACAACTAGCATTAAAAGTAAGAACCTTTTCATAGATATACTATGTATCCTTTCCGATTGCCACCGGGTGGCTCAGTCTAATCCAATCATCCTAATTACATTCCATATGTTATTTAAATTTCCTTTAAAGGAATCCGAAAATTATGGGGGGTATCTTTTGAAACAATTACCTACCCCCATGATTGGTACTACTATACTTTATTTTCGCCCCTGGCGGAAGCGGTGGCAAAGGTTATTGCCTCGCGGTTAACCCGGAGGACTCATTGGCCGAAGGTACTGGAATTAAAAAAAGCTGCCAGGCGATAGGAGCCTTGACAGCCTATGCATTGATGGTGCTAGCAGATAGGTATATAGTTAGTGCATTTTAGCCAAGCTTATGGTAAAATGCGAAGAGGGTTAATATTGAATTATCACTCCCAGGAATAACTTTCACCGGGAGCCAGGATCAGGCAGCGGGAAGTTGTCTTTTTCTCTACCAGCTGTTTAAACTCTTCTGGGACGGCCTGGATTACTGGCCAAGTATTATAATGGAAAGGAATTACCAGGGGGGCTTTTAAGAAGGAGGCAGCCAGCGCTGCATCTTCAATCCCCATGGTGAAATTGTCCCCGATCGGCAACAGGGCCAGATCGAGGGCGTTTAGTTCGCCAATTAATTTCATATCTCCGAAAAGGCCGGTATCACCGGCAAAGTAGATCTGTTTGCCGTAATAATTAACTACGAATCCACAAGCGTGACCGCCGGCTATCCCCGAGCCGTGAAGGGCGACGGTTAACTTTACATGACCGAAGGGAAAGGCATGTTTACCGCCGATATGCATGGCATGGGATTTAACATCTTGGGCTTCAGCTTCGCCAGCGATCTCGGCGGTCGATATGATCGAGGCCTCGTTATTCCGGGCGATGGAGAAAGCATCGCCCAAGTGGTCGGCATGGGCATGGGAAACCAGGATATAATCGGCTTTAACCTCCTCTGCTGATACTGCCGCCAGGGGATTGCCGGTAAGAAAGGGATCAAATAATAGGGCCGGTTGGTTCTCTCCCTCTATAAGGAAGCAGGCATGGCCCAGGAATCTTAGCTTAGGCATTATAGGAACCCCCTTGTTAATATTATGATTTAAGGGTAATTTGGAATTAACCAGGCTAACTACCCATAATATACCAGGTTTGCACCGGGTAATCAAGTGAATGTAAACGATTGTGCCGGCTGGTGGAGGGGGGAGCGATTTGCCGGTAGAACTTGTAATACCGCCGGGCATATTTAGGGTTCGCCTGCCACTGCCGTTTACCCCGGATCATGTTAACTGTTACCTGCTTACCGGTGGGCAAGGATGGAAGGTAATTGATGCTGGCCTAAGCACCAGTGATAGCTGTCGCTATTGGAAGCAGGCGGTTCGGGGGCTGGGCCTGGAATGGCAAGAACTACGGGCGATATACGTGACTCACTATCACCCGGATCATTATGGGGCGGCAGGCTGGTTGCAGAGGCAATCGGGAGCCCCAGTTTATATGCTCTCCGAGGGTTTGGAGGAGGCCAACCGGGCCTGGGGGAACTATGAAGAGCTCTTTGCAAATTATGGAGCGTTTTGCTATTTACATGGAATACCTGATCGGTTAATCGATCGATTCATGGCCAACCTGGAGAGGATCGCCTACATGGTTTACCCGCAGCCTCTGGTTACTGCTATTGACGGGGGAGGGGAGGTAAAGATAGGAGGCCTTAGCTACCGGGTGTTGAGGACACCGGGTCATGCCGGTGGTCATCTTTGTCTGTACTGTGAACAGGCCCGGCTGCTTTTTTCCGGTGATCACCTGTTGCCGGCTATTAATTCTAATATTGGCTTATGGCCGGGGGGGGAGTCCAACCCCCTGGACAGCTATCTCCGCTCGCTCCGGGAGATTACCGCCCTGCCTATCGAACAGGTTTTGCCGGCCCACGGAAATCCTTTTGGCCACCCTAACCGGTGGATTGAGACCCAGGTAAAACATCACCGGGAGCGGTTAAGATTAATTACCAGGCTAGCCGACCCCGGCGCAAACGCCTATCAGATCTGCCGGAGATTCTCCGGTAGGAATCTTACCGGGCATGAGATCCAGTTTGTTTTTGCAGAAACCCTGGCCTACCTGGCCTACTTGGAACAGGCACAGGTTTTAGAATCGGCAAGGGAAAAGGGTGCCATCTTCTTTCGACCAGGGAAGAAGCGATATTACAGGCCGAATGCTATAATTAAAATGGGAGGTGATCTAGATGAAAGTTGCCAAAAGGGTAGGGGAGTCAACGCTTGAGCTTGTCACGGGGGATATCACCAAACAGGAGACAGGGGCTATTGTTAACGCCGCCAACAAGCGGCTGGCCCCCGGGGGTGGGGTGGCCGGGGCGATTCACCAGGCGGCCGGCCCGGGTCTGTGGGAGGAATGCAGGGGGCTTGGCGGTTGTGAAACGGGAGAGGCCAAGATAACCTCCGGCCATAACCTGGCGGCTAAACATGTTATTCATACGGTCGGGCCGGTTTACCAGGGTAGCCCCGATGATCCAGTATTGCTTGGGGACTGTTACCGAAACAGCCTGGAGTTGGCTCGCGATAACGGTATCAAAAGTATATCTTTCCCGGCAATTAGCGCCGGGATCTTCGGCTATCCGATGGCGGAGGCGGCCCGGGTCTCCCTGAAGGTAGTGCGTGATTTTCTGCTAAAAAATTCCTCAGTGAAGCTGGTCCGGTTTGTGCTCTTTAAACCGGCTGACTTTATGATTTACCGGCAGGCCCTGGAGCAGATCGTCCCTTGACACGGTTTTCCCGGGGTGCTAAAATTTAATTACCTAAAAATAAAGGATGCGCCTGTAGCTCAGGGGGAGAGCGCCTGCTTGACGCGCAGGAGGTCGCAGGTTCGATACCTGCCGGGCGCACCAGGGAGAATGGCCGCGGTAAGAGTAAAATCTTACCGCTTTTTTTAAATATTAGGCAAAGATCGACCCCTGTTTAGTTGGTTCCAGGCCCTCCATGGGGGAGGGGTAAACTGTGAATATAGGAAACAGGTATTGTTTGGCTTGATCTTTGCTGTAGATCTGTCCTACAATAATCTTAGAATTTTCTCAACTGATAGGAGGATGATCAGTGTCGGCCAATCTTACCCAAGAATATCATAAGGCCGAAGAAACGTATCGGCGGGCTAAAACCATAGAGGAAAAGATGGTGGCCCTGCAGCTGATGCTGGCGGTGATCCCTAAGCATAAGGCAACGGAAAAGTTACAGGCGAGTATTAAAACCCGCATGGCTCGGCTTAGGGAAGAAAGTAAAAAGAAGAAAACTACTAAGGGATATAATCCCTTTAATGTAGATCGCCAGGGCGCCGGCCAGGTGGTGCTGGCTGGCTATCCCAACAGCGGCAAATCGGCGCTGGTAGGGGCTCTCTCCCGGGCCAAGGTTAAGGTAGCCGGGTACCCCTTTGCTACCGTATTACCGGTTGCCGGGATGATGCCCTATGAGGATACCCATATTCAACTGGTTGATACCCCGCCGGTAACCGCGGAGGATATTCCCCCCGGGCTTACCGGGACCTTTCGGGAGGCTGATCTTTTACTACTTCTGGTCGATGTCTCTTCTGGAGACTGCCTGGAGGATTTAGATGGGCTAATGTCGTTAATGCAGGGGCGCGAGATAATAGATCCTGCCGGAGAGGAGGAATTTATTGCTCCGGTCCCTTTTATTACAGTTGCCAGCAAGATCGATTTGCCAGCCGCCCTGGAAAACCTGGAGATACTGGCCGAATTAAACCCGGAGCTGGAAATCATGGCAATATCCTGCCATGGCCAGGGATTAGAAAAACTTAAAAAAAATATTTTTGAGGCACTGAATGTAATTAGGATTTACGGTAAGGCCTCTGGGCGCGAGCCCGATATGAGTCAGCCCTTTATCTTAAAAAAGGGCTCTACAGTTATGGATTTTGCAGATACAGTACACCGGGATTTTCCCGCAAGATTGAAAAGTGCCCTGGTATGGGGTTCCTCCCGGTTTGAAGGGCAGGCTGTTTCGCGGGATTATGTCTTGGCCGATCGGGATGTAGTTGAACTTCAGATTTAAATTGGGTTTACCGCTCCGGCAATTAGGCGGGGGATGCTGATCGGGTGGCAAACCGGATCAAGGATAGAGGATAACGCTAAAAAGGAAGGTGCTCATGCCCGGCCGCAAACGTTGTAACCAGTTGGACGGCAAGACTTGGACCCGGTACAGTATTAGTGTATGGAGCGACCTAAGGAAGGAGACGGCAGAGATAAAACTCAAGCACCCGGCCAGTTTCCCGCTGGAGATGGCCCGGCGCTGCATCGAGATATTTACCGCCGGGGATGGTGAACTGGTGCTGGACCCCTTTGCCGGGAGCGGTACTACCCTGATGGCTGCCTGGGAGCTGGGGCGGTGGGGAATAGGGCTGGAGCTATACCCGGAGTACGTAGAACTATTTAATCGAAGGTTTCAGCAGGAGGCGGCGGCACCGGCACAGGAAACTCGACCGCCGGGTGGGAAGCGAGGTACCGGGCTAGCGGAGGTTCCCCGGGAAAAAAACCGGGAGAAAAACCTTTTCGATCAACCGGTAGGCGGTTCTATCTGCCAGAAACCGCGGATGATCTTAGATGATGCCCGTAACATGCAGCTCTATCTTCAGCCGGGGGAGGTGGATCTGGTATTGACCTCGCCTCCCTACTGGGATATTATGCAATCCCGGCGGAGTGCAGATCGTAAAGAGCCCCGTCCCTACGGTGAGAGCGCGCAGGATTTAGGGCGATTGGAGGGCTACCGCGTATATCTACAACAGCTGGGTCAAATTTTTAAACAGGTGTACCGGGTACTTAAAAACGGCGGCTACTGCCTAGTTGTGGTAATGGATCTACGCAAGAGAAATAGGTTTTATCCGTTACACCTGGATTTAACCTATCACCTGGAGCGATTGGGATTTGCCCTGGATGATATTATTATCTGGGACCGCCGACATGAATACAACCGGCTGCGTCCCCTCGGTTATCCGGCAGTATTTCGGGTAAACAAGGTGCATGAATACCTGCTGATATTTAAGAAAGAGCCGACCGGTTGACGGGCCGGGCGGGGTTATCATTGGAACGTCCCGCCTGGAGACTAAGGGAGAAACAATAGGGAGAAGAGAGTGAACAATAATAAAATTAAAAAAGTGTCGGTGGTAGTAAACCCGGTTTCGGCCAACGGAAAAACTGGGAAGAACTGGCCGGAAATTGCCTCTTGGTTAAAGGTGGAGGGGATTGATTTTGATTATTGGTTAACTGAAGGTCCGGGGAAGGCGACGGAGATAACCCGCCGGGCCCTACAGCAGGGTTCCCAGCTAGTGATTGCAGTAGGCGGGGACGGAACGGCCAACGAGGTAATAAATGGGTTCTTTACCCCTGCCGGGCTGGTTTCTGAAACGGCGGCGGTGGGGTTTATCCCCTCGGGGACCGGTAATGACCTATCGGACACCCTTCATATCCCCCGGAATTACCGGGAGGCAATCAAACATTTGATTGCCAGTCCGCCGCGACGGTTGGACCTGGGAAGGGTGCGGTTTACTGGGCATGATGGTAACTTTTACTCCCGCTATTTTGTCAACGTAGCTGGGCTGGGCCTCGATGGTGAGACGGTAGCCCGGGTTAATCGTACTTCCAAGGCTCTCGGCGGTTTTGTATCATTTCTATGGGGGACGGTGATCACCCTTCTGCTATACCGGAACCGGCAGATGGCGATCAGTGTGGATGGAGAGCTTGTGTTCGAGGGTCCGGTAACCACGGTGGTGGCGGGGAATGGACGCTATATTGGTGGAGGGATGTGTATCGCCCCTGGGGCGGTGATGGACGATGGCCTGTTGGATATCGTGATTGTACATAACATGAGCAAGCCCGAGCTATTGGTAAGTCTCCCCCGGGTTTATCGGGGCAGTCATCTCAGTCATCCCCGGGTAAAAAGCCTCAACGGGAGAAAAGTAATAATTACTGCCCCCGGGGCTACCCTCTTGAATTTGGATGGGGAGCAACCGGGCCGGGCTCCGATCGAGATTGAAATACTACCGGGGGTGCTAACCGTAAAAGGTTAGTTGACCGGGGGGCGACAGGGATAGCAACACCTGTCGCCTTTTGTTGTGCGCCCGGCATGGGCGCAGTCTAATGGGTGAAAGTCCCTAGTGCGGGTTGGTAGTGCCAAGCACATAGCCGAAGGCAAGGGTGTCCACTGCGAAGTGGAATCTGAAGGAAGCCGGAGTGACTGAATGCTATTCTGCAAAGTGATGTGTAACCTTTGGAACCGCCGTATACCGAACGGTACGTACGGTGGTGTGGGAGGTCGGCTACCCAATTAATGGGTAGCTCCCTACCCGATTACCTTTTTTCCGAATCGGGATGCCGGTATTACCTTTATTCGTTCTTTCATATAATAAGGTAAAGGGGGGGTCCCGGTTGGGGGTTTTTTTAATAACTACCGGCTGTTCTATGCCTTTTCTAAGGCAGAAGGTTGAAAATAAAGGGGCATTTTTAAACTTATTGGGTTTAGATTATAGTTGGCATAATACTGGGGAGGAAGGGGTCACCCTTTGTATATCTCCTCGCCGGGTTCCATTTACTCGGCAACAGCTAAAAATAGCAGGTGATTTTTTAGCCTCTGTCGTTGCTCCTATTATAATCAGTCATTTTCGGGATCTAATACTGCGGGATTTAATTAAAGATAACTATTTCTATTTTAACCAGGAGGAGCAGCTCCAGATAGCTGATTTGGCCCGGCGGAATTTTCAGAAAGGGATCTACTGTCACTGTCAGCAGGCGGTGGGGGCGGTCATTGAAAACCGGATCAGGGAATACCTGTTTCTTGAGGGTCGCTATTTAAACCTGGAGGGATTTATGAATTTTCGCCTGCAGTATTTTCAGGATGAGCTAAAAAAAGCGGTGGAGGTGGCCGTAGAGAGTTACCTGATGAAAAAGAAATACCAAGAACTGGCAAGAGTGTTACGGTATCTACTGGAGTTAGAGGAGCCGAAGATCGATCTATTACACCTGCTGGTTGATAAAAAAGGGTGGATCCGGGTGACTGATAAGCAGTTTAGAGAGGTTGATCCCTGTAGGGAGAAGGATTTTTCAACGGGTTCCCCAGGAGGTTGCATCGATACCGAGGATTTACTGATCAGCATGCTGGCCTCGATGGCCCCCAGCCGGGTGCTGGTTCATCAAAATGTTTTGCCGCGCTATCCTAAGCTAGTAGATACTATTAAGAGAATTTTTAATCAACGGGCGGTATTTTGTCCCGGTTGCAAATATTGTTCCCGGGAACCCTTATACCTGGTTAATAGGGAGCGATGAGGTCGGCCTGGTGGCCGATTCCGTTGTTTATCTTGACAGGCCGGTGGACAAGTTTTATAGTTAGAATGTCTTACTTAGGATGGGTTTAGGTAATCGGTTTTCCGATTTAGTCGATATAAGGGGGGCTGGGCTTGTCGTTTATTAAGGTAACTCTGGAAGATGGATTTGAAGTTTCCTTCCCGGCCGGAATTACTTGCCAGGAAGTGCTACAGGAATTAAAGGGACGGAACACCGGGGCGATAGCCGCCCTGATCGACGGTCGGGAGAGCGATTTAACTACCCGGTTAGATGAAAGTTGCCGGTTGGAGTTTATCGATTTTGATTCCCCCAGAGGGGCCAGGATTTATCGCCATACTGCCAGCCACATTTTAGCGCAGGCGGTAAAAAGGCTCTATCCCGGGGCCAGGTTGGGTATCGGGCCGGCAATTGATACCGGTTTTTATTACGACTTTGAATTTGATGAACCAATCTCTGCCGATGATTTAGATCGGATCGAAAAGGAAATGAATCGAATCATTGCTGAGGATTTGCCTCTCAGGCGTCTAGAACCCTCCCGGCGGGAGATTAAAAAGGTATTTTCAAAGGAAAATGAACCCTACAAGTTGGAGTTGATCGAGGAGCTGCCAGAAGATGAAATCATATCTTGCTACCAGCAGGGGGATTTCATTGATCTTTGTGCTGGGCCCCACCTTACCAGCACGGGCCGGGTCAATGCAATCAAGTTGACCGGGCTGGCGGGGGCTTATTGGCGGGGTGATGAGCGCAACCCCATGCTTCAACGGATTTATGGCACGGCCTTTCCGACGCAGGATCAACTTAAAGAGCATCTACACCGTTTAGAGGAGGCCCGGAAAAGGGATCACCGTAAACTGGGCCGGGAACTAGATCTGTTTAGCTTCCAGGAAGAGGGCCCGGGGTTTCCATTTTTTCACTACCCGGGCTTGATTGTACTTCAGGAATTAACCCAATTTTGGCGGGAAGAACATCACCGGGCGGGCTACGAGGAGATAAAAACCCCAATAATTTTAAATCGCCAGCTATGGGAAAATTCGGGTCACTGGGAGCATTTCCGGGAAAATATGTATTTTACCCGCATCGATGAGCAGGATTATGCGGTCAAACCGATGAACTGTCCGGGGGCTATGTTGGTCTACCGTACCCGGATGCACAGTTACCGGGATTTTCCCCGCCGAATTGCCGAGATGGGGTTAGTTCATCGGCATGAGCTATCCGGTACCCTACATGGCTTGATGCGGGTGCGTAGTTTTACGCAGGATGATGCCCATATATTCTTGCTTCCCGACCAGGTAGAGGCGGAAATCAAGGGAATTATCGACCTGGTAGAACGGTTCTATCATATATTTGGATTTAAGTACCGGGTGGAGCTAAGCACCCGGCCTGAAAAAGCAATGGGCTCAACGGAACAATGGGAAAAGGCTACCGCTATTTTGAAGCGGGTCCTAGGCGATCGGGAAATTGATTACCGGGTTAACCAGGGTGAAGGTGCTTTTTACGGTCCAAAAATAGATTTTCATCTCCGGGATTGCCTGGGCCGGGAATGGCAATGTAGCACTATCCAGCTAGATTTTCAAATGCCCGAAAAATTCGATTTAACCTATATTGGCGAAGATGGGCAGAGGCACCGGCCGGTGGTGATCCACCGGGTGATCTACGGGGCGATGGAAAGATTTTTCGCCCTGCTTATCGAGCATTATGCCGGGGCGTTTCCGGCCTGGCTGGCCCCGGTGCAGGTGGTGGTAATACCGATTACGGAGCGCCACCATGGCTACGGCCGAGATATTTATCGCCGGCTGGCCGGGCGGTTTAGGGTATCTATTGACGAGCGCAACGAGAAGGTGGGCTATAAAATTAGGGAGGCCCAACTAAAAAAAATCCCCTATATGTTGATCGTGGGCGATCGGGAGGAGGAAAGTCGGAGGGTGGCCGTGCGTTCTCGGGAGGATGGGGATCTGGGCCCCTTTGCGGTAGATGATTTCGTCCGACGGTTGCAACAGGAACTGGAAGAAAAACGATGATAAGAACAGGAGAGTAAAAATAGTTTGACCCGGTAGAACAATTTTGATATATTTTAATAGGTTAAGTAGAAGGCACCGCTTCTCACCTTAGGGCGAATTGCTGCTAGGGTAGACCTGAATAGAAGGTATAGTTTGCAAGCAGGTGGCCGTGCCTGCTTGTTGTATTTTAAAGCATGGAGCGTTAAATTACAGGAGGTGAATAAGATTACGAAGAGCCTGTTCATCAATGAACAAATTAGAGCCCGGGAGGTGTTGGTAATTGACACCGATGGTACTCAATTGGGGGTTCTTAAGCTCGACGAGGCGTTGGAGGCGGCTGAGAATAAAAGCTTAGACCTGGTTAATGTGGCTCCGACGGCGCGGCCGCCGGTATGCCGAATTATGGATTATGGGAAATACAGGTATGAACAGAGTAAAAGGGAACGAGAGGCGCGCAAAAAACAGAAGGTTATTACGGTAAAGGAAGTAAAATTTAGGCCCAACATAGAGCAGCATGACTTTGAAGTCAAGATGAAAAATGCACGCCGTTTCCTGGAGGATGGGGACAAGGTAAAGGTTACGGTAATGTTTCGGGGCCGGGAGATAACTCATTCCAACATTGCCCACCGCCTTTGTGAACGCTTGGCGGAAGAGGTAAAAGAGTACGGGACAGTGGAGAGACCACCGAAATTAGAGGGGCGTAACATGATCATGATCCTTACGCCCGTAAAATCCAAATAGATGGTAGCAAGGGGGCAGGATTGTGGCTAAAATGAAAACCCACCGGGGTGCAGCCAAGCGGTTTAAAAGGACCGGCAGGGGGAAGTTTAAACGTTCCCGGGCCTTTGGTAGTCACCTGTTGGGTAAGAAAAGTCCGGGACGTAAGCGCCGCCTGCGTCGTTCGACGTTGGTTAGCGCAGCGGACCAGAAAAGGATAGAGAAAATGTTGCCGTAAGGTGTAACAGCTAATATTACGGTAATAATTATAGAATTTGGAGGAGGTTTGGCCATGCCTCGGGTTAAAAGGGGGCCCACCGCGCGGAAGCGGCGGAAAAAAGTTTTAAAATTAGCTAAGGGTTATTATGGTTCCAAAAGTCGTCTATTTAGGATAGCAAACCAGCAGGTAATGAAATCGCTGGCTTATGCCTATCGCGATCGTCGGCAGCGCAAACGGGATTTCCGTAAACTTTGGATTACCCGGATCAATGCCGCCGCCCGGTTAAACGGTCTATCTTACAGCCGGTTTATAAACGGATTGAAAAGGGCTAATGTATCTATAAATCGGAAGCTACTGGCGGATATGGCGGTTAATGATCGCACCAGCTTTGATCAGCTGGTGAAAGTCGCCCGGGAGAACCTTTAATTGCCGCCGGGATTAATCTATCAATATTATTGTAGAAAGAGCCGCGTAAGCCGGGCCGGGTTGGCCTGCTGGCGGCTTTTTAGTTGCACTGGAGGGATGGTGGGATTAAACTGTTTGAACAGGAGATTTCAAGTTTCCGTCATCCTTTAATCAAACAATATATCCGGCTTGCCGGTAGCCGTCGTTACCGGCACCGGGCCGGCAAAATTGCCTTGGAAGGGCCGAACCTGGTTGGAGAGGCGTTGCGGGCGGGAATTATCCCGGAGGCGGTATTTTACACCCATCGCTACCGGGAAGGGCTGGAGCTGTTGGGCCTATTTACGGATATACCTGGAAAGGTGAAGCGTTACCTGGTTACTCCGCAGCTATTCAGGAGAATGGCCCTCACCGATTCTCCCCAGGAGGTGGCCGCCCTGGTCCCCATCCCCCCCGGGTTACGGAAGCCGGTAGATGGCAAGGCCAGGCTGGGGTTATTGCTGGATCGGCTTCGGGATCCGGGAAATTTAGGCACTATTATTCGCACTGCGGTTGCCGTCGGTGCCGGGGTCAGCTATACCCCTGGGACGGTAGATCCCTATAGTCCCAAGGTACTGCGTTCTACTGCCGGAACGGTATTTCATCACCCCCCGGTATTTCTTACCCAACCTCTTAAATGGTTTGAAGGACTTAAAAAGCAGGGCACGCAAATTATTACGACCGATCCCGGGGAGAACCGGTGTTACTGGGAGCTTGACTTGCGCCTCCCCACCGTATTTATCATCGGGAACGAAAGTCACGGGGTGGCTGCGGAGCTGGCTGCACAGGCGGACCGGCGGGTATCCATTCCCCAACCCGGGTGGGGTAACTCCCTTAACGCTGCTATCTCGGCCGCTATCCTGCTTTACGAAGCCCTGCGACAACGTAGCTGATACGGGGGCCAACTTTACCAATCCGGGCATTGTATCTACCTTCCCCCTATGGTATAATTCTGACCATAGAGGAAGATGGGAATGGTGATGAAGGGGAGCAAGTAGGCGGGGAAAAGGCGCTGAAACAGGGAGAGGGGATCGGGATTGCAAGTTCCCTCCGGCGGCCCGGCTGAATTTCACTCCGGAGCATCGCGCTGAACGGCCTCTCCGGCCCAGTAGGCGGCGACGGTTTGCCTCCGTTAACGGTTTTCAAGGAGAGCCATTGTGGCTAAGTTGGGTGGTACCGCGAAAACTATTTTTCGTCCCTCGTTAGAGGGATTTTTATTTTTTATGGAGAGGGCAAGAAAGGGGCCAAGAGATGTTAAATCAAATAGGCAAACTGGAGCAGGAGGTAAGGGCGGCGATTAAGGCTGCCGATGATCTCGGGCAGCTGGAAGAGATCCGGGGTAGTTACCTGGGCAAGAAGGGGGCTGTGACTACTCTTTTGCGGGGGATCGGGCGGATTCCGGTGGAGAGCCGGCCGCAGGTGGGGCAACAGGCCAACGCCCTTCGTGACCTGATCGAGCAGCTGCTTGCCCAGCGGGCCGAATGTTTAAAACAGTTAACCACTGGAGAAAGGTGGGAACGGGAGAGAATTGATGTTACCCTACCCGGGAGACCGGTTGCCCTGGGAGGGCGCCACCCCCTAACCTTAATCCTGGATGAGATAAAACAGATTTTTATCGGCTTGGGGTTCCAGGTAGCCCGGGGCCCCGACGTAGAGAGCGACTATTATAATTTCGAGGCATTGAATATACCCCGGGATCATCCGGCCCGGGATATGCAGGATTCTTTTTATTTATCGCCCCAATTCCTTTTGCGGACCCATACCTCGCCGGTTCAGATCCGGGTCATGGAGCGGCTCGCTCCCGGATTGCCGGTGCGGATTATTGCTCCAGGTAAGGTTTATCGGCGTGACGACGATGCTACCCATTGCCCGATGTTTCATCAGGTGGAGGGGCTGGCGGTAGACCGAGGGGTAACCCTGGCCGATTTAAAAGGGACCCTTTCTCTTTTTGTACGGGAGATGTTCGGCTCGGAGATGAAGGTCCGGTTGAGGCCCAGCTTTTTTCCGTTTACCGAACCCAGTGCAGAGGTGGATATCTCCTGCGTAATCTGTGGCGGTGGGGGCTGCCGGACCTGCGGCCAATCCGGATGGGTGGAGGTGTTGGGGGCGGGGATGGTGCATCCTCGCGTGCTTAAAATTAGTGGCTACGATCCAGAGGATGTGACCGGCTTTGCTTTTGGTATGGGGGTGGAGCGGCTAGCCATGCTCAAATACGGTATCGATGATATGAGACACTTTTTTTCCAACGACTTTAGATTTCTAAGGCAGTTCCGTTAATATTCCCGGAGCTCTATAGCAGGAGGGTTTAACGTGCGTATTTCATATAACTGGTTACAGGAATATATCTACCTGGAGCTGTCCCCAGAAGAACTGGCCGCGCGGTTGACCATGGCTGGCCTGGAGGTGGAGTCAGTGGCTCCCTTTAGGGATCCGCTGCCGCAGGTAGTAGTGGGGCGTATTATTTCTCTTGAGCCCCATCCCCGCTCCGACCGGCTGACCCGGGTCCGGGTAGATACCGGCACCGATCTCCTAACCGTGGTTTGCGGGGCCGGAAATGTCGAAGCGGAAAAGCTGGTGGCGGTAGCCTTACCAGGGGCGGTATTGCCCGGAGGGGATGGCCCCCTAGAGGTTACCGACATTTTAGGGGTACGTTCCGGCGGCATGCTCTGCTCGGCGACCGAATTGGGGTTGGAGCTTTGCGGAGGCGAGGATGATATTTTATTATTGGAGGGGGCGGTCTCTCCCGGGGAATCCCTGGATAAGGTGCTGGGATTCTCCGATCCGATATTGACCCTTGATTTAACCCCCAACCGGGCCGATTGTTTAAGCGTCCTGGGAGTAGCCCTTGAGGTAGGGGCTATTACGGGGGAAGAGGTAAAGCTTCCCCAAATAGTAATCCAAGAATGTAGCCGCGGGATTGAGTCCCGGGTATCGGTGGCGGTAGGGGACACCCGGCTTTGTCCCCGCTACAGTACCCGCCTGGTGGAGGGGGTAACTGTCGGGTATTCTCCGCTTTGGATGCAGGTGCGCCTATTAAAAGTTGGGGTGCGGCCGATTAATAATATTGTGGATATTACCAATTACGTTATGATGGAGCTGGGACAGCCCCTCCATGCCTTTGATTTCAACCGTCTATCGGGAGACGAAGTGATCGTGCGCCGGGCCCGCCTCGGTGAAAAATTAGTAACCCTGGATGGGGTGGAACGGCAATTAAATCCTGAGATGTTGGTTATAGCCGACAGGGCTGGCGCAACCGCCCTAGCCGGGGTGATGGGGGGCGGGAGCACCGGGATCCAACCGGATAGTAGGGATATTTTAATTGAAGCGGCCCTGTTTGATCGGATCAGTGTACGCCGCACCGCCGCCGGCCTAGGCCTGTTTTCCGAGGCCTCCCATCGGTTTGAAAAAGGGGTTAATCCGGAGGGGGTGCTGGCAGCCCAGGACCGGGCGGCCGGATTGATGGCGGAGATTGCCGGGGGGCAGGTACTATCGGGAGTAATTGATGTTTACCCGGAACCGGCACGGTCGCGAGTTGTCCCGATCCGTCCCCACCGGATTAGCGAAATTTTAGGCTTGGAGATTCCTCTCGAAGAGGTTACGGCTATTTTGCAGCGCCTGGGTTTTGGCGTTAATAAGGCGCCGGGATTTAAACTGAAGGTAGAGGTCCCCCTGCGGCGAGGGGATGTGGAGTTGGAGGAGGATGTGGTAGAAGAGGTGGCCCGTCTCTACGGTTACGAGCAAATTCCGGCTACCTTGCCCCGGGGGGAGCTGATGGAGTGTCGGGAGGAACCGGAACAACGGATCCAGGAGATGATAAAAGAGGTCCTCACCGCTGCCGGATTCTATGAGATTATTAATTACTCTTTCATTAACCCGATCTATTTGCAGCGGCTGGCTCTGCCGGAGGGGGATTATCGGTTCAAAGCAATCCCCCTAGAGAACCCGCTTTCGGAGGAACAGGCTGTTTTGCGGACTACGCTACTGCCCGGGTTGCTTAAAACCCTGCAACATAACTTCTATCACCAGGTGGGAGATCAGTTGATGTTTGAGCTGGGGGCGATCTACCTTGCCTCCTCGTTGCCGGTAAAGGAGGCACCCCGGGAGAGAACCACCTTGGGATTAGCGGCTACCGGTCGGTTGCTGGCGCCCCACTGGGCGGGCCAATCCCCGCCGGCAGATTTTTTTGCGGTAAAGGGGGCCCTGGAATTGATGTTCAACCGCTTGGGGTTGGTGGAGGTGGAATTTGTGGCGGAACCGTTTCCCTATCTGCATCCCACCCGTAGTGCGGCGGTATTAATTGCTGGGGTCAAGGCGGGCTATTTAGGGCAGTTAAATCCGGAGGTGGCGGAACTCTGGGATATTTCCCAGGAAATTATCGTAGCCGAGCTGGATTTGGAAAACTTGATTAACCGGGCCGATCCGGTACCGCGCTACTCTTCCTTACCCCGTTATCCGGCCACTTTAAGGGATATTGCGGTGATTGCACCCCGGGAGTTGCCGGCCGTTGAGCTGGAACTTTGCATTCGGGAGGCGGGAGGAGACCTGGTTGAACAGGTAGTCCTCTTTGATGTCTACCAGGGCGGTCAGATCCCGCCTGGAAAACGTAGCTTGGCCTTCGCTATCCGTTACCGTAGTCCTAAAAAAACTTTAACCGATGAAGAGGTGAACCGGCTTCACCAGCAAGTTACCTTAGCCCTGGCGGAGAAGGGGGCGCTGCTCAGGGAATAGGGAGGGCGGTAGTAGGGCAGCAGGAATTGCCTCTAAATATCTCGAATATTCCCTCAGGCCATTCTGGAATCAGGAAATGGGGTAACCGGCAATGGATAAGGCCAAAAACCGGGTAACGGTGGTCATTATGGGGGAAGAATATACTATTAAAAGCTCCTCCTCGCCCCAATCGATGCACCGCGCTGCTCGGTTGGTAGATCGGTTGTTGAGAACGCTTTCGGGACGCCAGGTATCCAGGAGCAGCCATAAACTGGCGATCCTGGCCGCCCTAAACCTGGCCCACCAGTTGTTGGCACAGAAAGATAAATGCCAACCGGCGGAGAGAGAAGAGATATGAACTGGCTGGATATTCTATTCCTGGTGTTGCTAACGTTGAACGGGATTAACGGTTACCGGCAGGGCCTGGCTCGGCAGTTGGTTGGGTTGTTTGGTTTCCTGGTGGCTATCGTGGTGGCGATATACGGCAGTAGCTACCTGGGGGGGGCTATCGCCGGGTATATCAATCCGGGCCATTTAATGCCTCTGCAGGAGGTATCAAGCCGGCTGGGACTGGATATTACTGCCGACTGGATGGTAGGCCTGGCGGCCAGGGTGATTGCTTTCCTGGTGCTATTGATCCTGGCCCGGATCTTGTTAAGCCAACTGGCGGGCACCTTTACGGTTGTTAACCGGTTACCGGTTCTGGGGATGGTTAACCGCCTATCCGGCTTAGTATTAGGGACGACCAGGGGATTGATTTTAATTTTACTTTTGGTTGGCCTGCTTTCCCTGTTGCCATTGGCTTTTATAGCCGGGGCGCTATCCGGCTCTGTTATCGTTGATGCTGCCGAGCAATATTTGCCGTTCCTGATGGATAATCTAAAATCTTTGCTTATCTCCTCATGGGAGCGAATATAGGTGGACAATTGGGAGGTTGCGGCATCGCTGGAACGGATAGCGGGCCTGTTAGCGATCAAGGGAGAGAACCCCTATAAGGTAAGGGCCTATTTAATGGCCTCCCGCCGGATTAACCGGTTGGAGCAGCCTTTAAAGCAGCTATCGGCAGAGGGAAGGCTCGAAGAGATTCCCGGGGTAGGAAAGACCCTGGCAAAGAAAATAAAGGAACTTATTGATACCGGCGGTAGTCGCCTTCTTTATGCTCTTCAGTCGGAGGTGTCGCCCGAGCTTTTGTTAATGTATGAGATACCGGGAGTAGGTTTTAAAACCGCCCATAAACTTTATGCCGGGTTGCGGCTAAAGAATCTTAAGGAGCTAGAAGTGGCAGCCCGGGACGGGCGTATTCGCCATCTCCCCGGGTTGGGAGCAAGTTTAAATAATCGGGTGCTCGAGTTCTTTAAACGGGGGCTGCGCCATGCGGAGAACTTTCACCGGGGGATAGCCCTCCCCCTGGCCCGTCGTTGGGTTAAGTTGCTCCAGGGGTTACCGGGGGTTGTTGCGTGTCATGCTACCGGGGATTTACGCCGGGGAAGGGAGACGGTAACCGCGGCCCTTTTGCTGGTAGCCCTGGAAAACCGGGACCCCGGTGACTTTAAAGAGGACCTGCTAAATATTATTCCAACAGGCAAATTAAAGGAGAAGAAAAGGGGTGAAGGGAACGGCTCGCCCCGCTTTACAGTGTTTTCCTATCATACCCCCGCCGGGCTACCCGTCCACCTGTTGCCAGTTCCGGTGGAGCAGATGGCCGGGGCCTTACTCTGGTCTACCGGTTCACCGGCCCACTATGGGCAACTGGTTAGCCGGGCCCGAAGGAAAGGGCTCTCTTTAACTGCCGGTACTTTGTGGGCCGGGCGGGCAAAGTTACCGGTTAGCCGGGAAGAAGATATTTATGACCGGTTGGGGCTGCCATTTATCCCCCCCGAACTTCGCGAGGGGAAAGGGGAGATTGAACTGGCCTGTCGGGGGGAGCTGCCTGACCTGCTGGAACAGGGGGATATCCAGGGGGATTTGCATTTGCACAGCAACTGGAGTGACGGTTCCCATTCTATCCCGGAGCTGGCCAACCGGGCGGCGGCCATGGGTTACCGCTACCTGGCGATTACCGATCACTCACCATCTTTGCAGATTGCGGGGGGGTTATCGGAGGAACGGCTAAGGGAACAGATGGCCGTAATCCGGCAATTTAACCAGGGCAGCACCTGCCCCTGCTACCTTTTTTCCGGGATGGAGGTAGATATTAATGCCGATGGCTCGCTGGATCTACCCGATGAACTTTTAGACCAGTTAGAGCTGGTGATAGCCTCGGTTCATAGCAATTTCCGGCAGGGGAAGGGGGAAATGACCCGGCGGATTTGCCGGGCGATGGCCCACCCGGCGGTTCATATTATTGGCCATCCTACGGGGCGTCTTTTAGGTTCCCGGGGGGGCTACCAGGTAGATATAGGACAGCTAATTGCGCAGGCGGCGGCTACCGGGACTGTCCTGGAAATAAACTCTTCCCCCCAGCGCCTTGATCTGGCCGATATCCATCTCCCGGAGGCAAAAAGGCAGGGAGCCTTGCTGGCGGTAAACACAGATGCCCACAGCCTGGTGACCATGGATGATATGGAGTACGGGGTAACTGTAGCCCGGCGGGGGTCTCTTGAGGCCCGGGATGTAATCAATACCCGGTCCCGGGAAGAGCTAAAGGCCCTTCTAAATCGTATCCGGAACAACCCGAATAAAGATGGGCGATAGCCTGCAACCCCTACCGCCAAAATTTTATAACCGGGATACGGTTCTAGTGGCCCGGGATCTGTTGGGACGGGTGCTTTGCCATGATAGCGGCCGGGGATTGACGGCGGGAATAGTTGTAGAAACCG
>JAAZLS010000059.1 GCA_012799185.1 Bacillota bacterium
CCAGATCCCAAATTATAGTTAGCCGGAACCGCCGGGGTGGGAAAATTGCAGACCGGGTTGATATCCGGCCTTATATTTATAATTTAACTGTACATGCTCTACCGGAGAAAAAAGCGGCGGCCATCGATATGCTGCTGCAGGTGGGGAGCAGAGGCGGTGTTTCTCCGCTGGTAGTGCTACAACAGCTGGCCGGCTTAAGAAGCGAAAAAGAAGAACTATGGCGGTGGCAAATTCACCGCCTGGGGGTGTATATTTACGGGGAGGAGCTAAAATCGCCTCTCCCCGAGGGAGGTAAATATTTTTGGATAAAAAGATTATAGTAAATTTTGACTATCGCGCTACCAGGGTGGCAGTAATGGAGGACCATAAGCTGGTAGAGCTGTATATTGAGAGATCTCTTCAAAACCGGGTGGTAGGGAATATTTATAAAGGGATAGTGGCCAATGTTTTACCGGGAATGCAGGCAGCGTTTGTCGATATCGGGATGGAAAAAAACGCATTCTTGTACGTAGACGATGTTTTCAGTGACTTAAATGAAGACGATTGGTCCGCTCCCCCCTGCAGCCAACGGGGAGTGCCTATAGAAAAGCTGCTTAAGGCCGGCGATGAGATCATGGTGCAGGTGATTAAAGAGCCATTCGGGAACAAAGGCACCCGGGTGACCTGTTCTGTTACCCTGCCCGGACGGTACCTGGTCCTGGTGCCGGGGGCCGATCATATCGGCGTATCCCGGCGGATTGAAGATCAGGCGGAAAGGGATCGCCTCCGGCAGGAGGCCGAACAGATCAAGCCGGAAGGTCACGGGTTAATTATTAGGACGGTAGCGGAAGGGGCTCCGGTGGAGGTGCTGCAGAAGGATCTGCAATTTTTGCTTCAGCTATGGCAACGGGTGTCTAGCCGGTTTCAGCAAAAAGAGGCCCCGGCGGTAATTTATCAGGACTTGGCGCTGAGCTGCCGTATTGCCCGGGACCTGCTTACCGATGAGGTTAACTCTTTCCTCATTGACAACAAGCAGGAGTTTGACAGGGTGTTGGAAATTTTAGACTGTATTTCTCCCCATTTAAAGCACAAGGTAACTCTTTACCAAGAACCCGCCCCTATTTTTGAACGCTTCGGGGTGGAGAAAGAGATCCAGAAAGCACTGGAACGCCAAGTATGGCTTAAAAGCGGCGGCTACGTGGTGTTTGATGAGACAGAGGCGCTCACGGTGATCGATGTTAATACTGGGCGCTATACCGGGCGCCGCAACCTGGCGGAGACAATTTTAAAGACCAACCTGGAGGCGGCCGCGGAAATCGCCCGTCAGATCCGGCTCCGTGATATCGGAGGGATTATAGTTATTGATTTTATAGATATGAACCTGGAGGAGCACCGCCAGAGAGTTTTGGACTGGCTAAATCAATGCCTGAAGCGCGACCGGACAAAAACTTATGTGTTGGGGATCACCAGTCTGGGCTTGGTGGAAATGACCCGCAAAAAGGTGCGCCAGGATCTTTCAGCGGTGCTTCAACAGCCCTGCCCGCACTGCAACGGTACCGGCCGGGTGCTTACCCCGGTGGTAGTCAGCACCCGCATAGAAGGAGAGCTTAAGAAGTTGCTTCCTAAAGAAAAAGATGAAGCGGTGTTGATTGAGATGCATCACGAGGTGGCAGCGCTGGTAATCGGTACCGGCGGCAGCCATCTTAAAAAGCTGGAAGAAGAGCTGGGCAAACATCTTTTTGTACGGGGAACCGAAGACCTGCATATAGAAAAGTACCGGGTGGTGGCTACTGGAAACTTGGAAGAAATTAGAAAGATGGCCCTTCCTGTATCATTAGGGGAGGTGCTGGAGGTGCTTATTGAAGAGCCTCATACTGCAAATCCCAACCATGGTATCGCTCGCCTGCAA
>JAAZLS010000060.1 GCA_012799185.1 Bacillota bacterium
ATCATCGCTATCTTTTCCCTGCTTAGGCTGGAGGTAAATGTTCCCTTTATTGCAGCTGTCCTGACCGTGTTTGGCTACTCGATTAACGACTCCATTGTCGTGATTGACCGGATCCGTTTAAATATCCGGCATAAAGCCAGGGCGGAATACCCGGCGATCGTGAACAGGAGTATAAACCAGAGCCTAGTGCGCTGCCTGAATACCTCCTTTACGACCTTCCTGGTATTGGCGGCACTCTTTTTCGGCTTTACCTACTATATTGGTAGCGTGGATTTAATTGGATTTGTCATCGCCATGATCATTGGAGTGGTGGTTGGTACCTACTCCTCCCTTTTTATCGTCAGCCCTCTTTGGCTGGATCTTAAGCAGTGGGAATTTAAACGGTTTCGGGGCGGCGGAAAGCGCCCTTCCAGGAAGGGGAAATAAGATGGAGACGCTGCTCTTAATAGTGGCCCTGGTAGTTAGCCTCCTCATTGCCCTCCTGGCCCTGGCTAACAAGGAGACGGTGGCTATAAGTTACCTGATTGGAGAAGCCCGGGTATCCCTGATTGTATTGATTTTGGCCTCGGCCTGTGCCGGGGCGATTATCACCGGACTATTTAGCCTGGTGCGCAGCGCCCGTAGTGCCCTCCGTTTTCGGGAATTGCGCCGGCAGTTGGGGGAGCTTAAGCAGCGGCTATCCGGACTGGAGCAGGAAAACGTTCTGCTTGCCGAAAAACTGGAGCAGGACCGGGAGCAAGAGCAAGAGCAAGAGCAGGACCGGGAGCAAGACCGGACTCAAGATCGGAATCAGGGCCGTGGCCGGGGGCTGTCGATAAATGACCTCTAATGGGCGCCGATGGATTACTGCCCCGGCGGATCCGGCCCGGGTAGAAGAGTTATCCCAAAAGTTAGGAATACTGCCCGTGGTTGCCCAGATCTTGATCAACCGCGGGGTAACGGGGGTGGAGGAGGCCCGGCAATTTCTTCATCCGGATTTTGATCAACTTTTACCGCCGGCTGAAATGAAGGGAATGGAGGAGGCGGTGCTAAGGATCCGCCGGGCCCTGGACCGGGGGGAAAAGATTGTCATCTATGGTGACTACGATGCCGATGGGGTCACCGCTGCCGCCTTGCTGGTAAGGACTATTGAAAAACTGGGGGGGGAGGCGGGTTTTTTCCTGCCCAGCCGCTTCCAGGAGGGCTACGGGGTGCACCGGGAAGCCTTGCAGCAAATTCAGGAGGAGGGGGCCTCCCTGGTGATTACCGTAGATTGCGGGATCACCGCCGGCGAAGAGGCCCGCTACGGGCGGCGGATTGGCTTGGACCTGGTTATTACCGACCACCACCAGCCCCAGGGACCGCTACCGGAGGCGATCGCGGTATTAAACCCCCTGCAGGAGGATTGTCCCTACCGGTTTAAATGGCTCTCGGGGGTGGGGGTGGCCTTCAAATTGGCTACTGCCTTGATGGAACAGGCGGGAGAAGAGGTTCCCCACTCGCTTTTGGATTTAGTAGCCCTGGGGACGGTAGCCGATATGGTTCCCCTCCTGGGAGAGAACCGGGCCCTGGTCTCCCTGGGGCTGGCCGGGATTAACGGTTCCCCCCGGGTGGGTTTGAAAGCCCTAGCCGGGGTGGTGGGGTTACAATCAAAGGAAATCGATAGTACCTCCCTGGCTTTCAACTTAGGGCCGGCCCTAAATGCTGCCGGGCGGATGGGGGATGCCGATCCGGCAGTGCGCCTGCTACTGGAGGAAAACCCGGAGCGGGCCCAAAAATTGGCCCGGTTTCTCTACCGACAAAACCAACTCCGGCGGGATACGGGGGATAAAATATTTGCAGAGGCCGAGGCGATCGTCACCGCCGATCCCCGGGCCGCCGGAGAGAGAGTGATTACCTTGGCCCGGGAAGGCTGGCATCCGGGAGTAATTGGCATTGTTGCCTCCCGGCTGGTGGAGCGCTTTTATCGGCCAGTGGTTATAATAGCAGTAGTGGAGGGGGTAGGCTGCGGCTCGGCCCGCAGCATTCCTGGTTTCAATATTACCGCTGCCTTGGAGGAATGTGCCGCCCTGTTGGAGGATTTCGGCGGGCATGATCAGGCAGCCGGCTTAACCATCGCCCCGGAGCGGGTAAAAGAGTTGCGGGAGCAGTTAAATCGGTTAGCTGGTGACCGGCTGCAAGCCAAAGACCTGGTACCCCGTTGCCATATCGAGGCCGAACTACCGGGGCACCAGGTAAACATGGAGTTGGCCAACCAGCTCTCCTGCCTGGAACCGTTTGGTGTCGGTAATCCGGTCCCGGTTTTCGGTAGCCGTTCCTGGGAGCTGCGCTCCTGGAGGCTGGTCGGGGCGGGGAAAAATCATCTGAAGCTAAATTTTACCCGGGAGGACCGCTCCCTAAGGCCGATCTTTTTCTCCGGTGCCCCCCTGGCCCCCCGGCTCCGCCGTTATCGGAAACTGGACCTGGCTTTTAACCTGCGGGCCGGTACCTTTAGGGAGCAGCCGGTGCTCAACGTGGAGTTAAAGGATCTCTGTTATAGTGACAGTAGCATTTTCGGCCGGTTGGAGTTGGTTGACCGGCGCAGCGAACCGGGAAGGATAAACTATATCCGGGAGCTAAGCGGTGGCGGCGAAGGGGTGGCCCTATTTGTAACTACCCGCCGCCGGGAAGAGATGCTTAAGCGGCGCCTGCCCCCGGAGGCGGTGACCTTTATAAGCAGCGGGAAAAAATACCGGGAGACCCGGGAGCAGGTCTGCGAACACCTGGTCCTATATGACTTGCCGCTTCACTTTCGTCTATTGGCCCCGTACTTTAAGGAACAGGGTCGTCTCCCCCGGATCTGGGTGCACCTGCTCTACAGCAGCCGCAGCCGGGAGATAAATGATAAACTGGCCGCGCTATCTCTTCCCTCCAGGTCGGCCCTACAACAGATCTACCGGGCCCTGTTGGAGACCGCCGCCGGGGTCGGGGAGGAACTAATCTTTCCTGGAAACCTGGCGGGCCGGTTCGCCTATTCGGATCAATACTGGCGGCGATGTCGGGACATCCTGGTAGAAGCCGGATTACTGGCCGCCGGCCCGGGACGGCAGGTAGTCCTAGCGGCCAACGACCCGAAGGGGTGGAGAGAAAAGGTGGAGCAATCGGCCACCTATCGCTCTACCCGGAAGTTGGCGGAGGAATGCCATGAATTCCAGGAGCGGCTGTTGAAAGATGACCGGCGGGAGCTGGTAGAATATCTAGGTTCTTTCCTTGAAAAATATTGATGAGCATTGCAAGCAGTGAGGGGAATTTGTTGGCTGTAAACCAAACCCGGTCCAGCAAAGGACTGAACGAATTAAAAGAGATAGTCTTCGATCATTACCCCAAGGCCAGTGTTGAGTGGGCGTTGATCGAGAAAGCCTATCATTTTGCCTTGAAAGCCCATGGCGTCCAGCGGCGGCAATCGGGGGAGATGTTCATTATCCACCCCCTGGGGGTAGCCCGGATCCTGGCGGATATGGGGTTGGATGCAATTACGATTGCTGCCGGATTGCTCCATGACGTGGTCGAGGATACGGAGGTCGGCCTGGAAGAAATCGAACAGGAATTTGATCGGGAAATTGCCCTATTAGTGGACGGGGTAACCAAGTTGGGGCGGGTCGAGTTCACCTCCAAGGAGGAGCAGCAGGCGGAGACCTTGCGTAAAATGTTTATCGCCATGGCCAAAGATATCCGGGTCATTCTAATCAAATTAGCCGACCGCACTCATAACTTAAGGACCTTGCGCTATCTAAAAACCTTTAAGCAGAAGGAGATTGCCCAGGAAACCCTGGAAATTTATGCCCCCCTGGCCCACCGCCTGGGGATCTATAAAATTAAGTGGGAGCTGGAGGATTTAGCTTTCCGTTACAAAAACGGGGCGCAATATTATGAACTGGCCGATAAACTGGACAAAAACCGGCGGGAACGGGAGAGGTTTATCAGTCGTATTATGGATACTCTTCGTGAACAGTTAGAGCAGGTTGGACTCGGGGGCGAGCTACAGGGCCGGCCGAAACACCTTTACAGTATCTATAACAAGATCAGGGAACAGAACCTACAGTTTAGTGAAATCTATGACCTCACCGGTATCCGGGTAATCGTGGATAATATCAAGGACTGTTATGGTGCCTTGGGGGTGGTCCACACCCTATGGCGGCCAATCCCGGGGCGCTTCAAGGATTATATTGCCATGCCTAAGCCCAACATGTACCAATCGCTGCATACCACGGTGGTAGCGGCAGAGAACGAACTGGTAGAGATTCAGATCCGTACCTGGGAGATGCACCGCACCGCCGAATATGGGATTGCCGCCCACTGGCGCTATAAGGAGAAGATTACCAACCCCCAGGAGCTGGATCAAAAGCTGGCCTGGCTGCGCCAACTCCTAGAATGGCAGCATGAGTACCGGGATCCTCGCGAATTCATGGAAAGTTTAAAGATTGACCTCTTTTTAGATGAAGTGTTTGTCTTTACTCCCCGCGGCGATGTAATCAGCCTGCCCAAGGGTTCTGGCCCGCTGGATTTTGCCTATAAAATCCATACCGACATCGGCCATCGCTGCACCGGGGCCCGGGTCAATGGGCGGATCGTATCCCTGGATTACCAACTTAAGACCGGAGAGATAGTAGAAATAATTACCGGGAAGACTGGCGCCCCCAGCCGGGATTGGTTAAACCTGGTGAAAACCCCCTCGGCCAAGAACCGGATTCGCTCCTGGTTCAAAAAAGAGCGGCGGGAAGAGAATATTGAAAAAGGGCGGGAGCTGCTGGAGCGGGAACTAAAAAGGCTAAACCTGGATCATCAGGTCCGGTTAACGACCGACCTACTGGAAGCGGTAGGGAAAAAGTTTAACCTGCTCGGTGCCGATGATGTTTATGCCAGTGTCGGTTACGGGGGGACATCCGCCCGCCAGGTAGCCGGGCGGCTGTGCGAAGAGTACGCGAAAAAACACGGAAAAGAAAAAGAGCCGGTTCTTCCCGAAACCCGGCCAACAAAACGGGAGACCTACTCCGAGTCGGGGGTAAAGATCCAGGGCATGGACAACCTGTTGTTGCGCATGGCCCGTTGCTGTTTGCCGGTCCCTGGAGATAAAATTACCGGGTTTATTACCAAGGGTCGGGGGGTCTCCATCCACCGGGCTAACTGCCCAAATTTAAAGAACGCTCCAGCGGAACGGCTGGTTGAGGCAACCTGGGACAGGGAGTCCCAACTATCGTACCCGGTAGAGATAGCGGTCCGAGCAATTGATCGGCCCAGTCTTCTGGCCGATGTGGTAGCCCAGCTCAGTGAAAGCAAAGTCAATATTATGGCGGTCGACGGGAAGGCAGACCGGGGGCGGGCGGCACTCATTCACTTAACCCTGGCTATCCAGGATCGTACCCAGCTACAGCGGATCATGAACCAGCTGAAAAGGGTAAAAGATGTCCTATCGGTAAAGCGCCGCCTGGCCGGCCGCCAAGATAGGCAATGAGTAAAAGCCTCCGTCCCCGAAACTCATCCAGAGGAGGTTGGAATGAGAGCGGTAGTACAGAGGGTTTCTTCTGCCCGGGTTACGGTTGCCGGTAAAGAGGTGGGGGCAATCGGGCCGGGCCTGGTTATTTTTTTAGGGGTAGGCCGGAGCGACCGGCCGGAAGATTGTGCCTACCTGGCCCAAAAGATAGCCCACCTGCGGATCTTTGACGACGAAGAGGGCCTGATGAATTTGTCGGTGAAGCAGGTTGGGGGGGCGGCACTATTAGTTTCCCAGTTTACCCTTTACGGCGACTGCCGCAAGGGGCGCCGTCCCAGTTTTACGGAGGCGGCCCCTCCAGGGGAGGCGGAACAGTTATATTTATCATTTTTAGATCATCTCCGCCGCCAGGGGGTGCCGGTGGCCACCGGCGAATTCCAGGCGATGATGGAGGTAACGCTGAACAACCGGGGTCCGGTAACCCTTTTGCTTGAAAGCCCCTCCAGCGATTGACAGTAAAAAGGCCTTTGGATAAAATAAATGAGATTGCTTAAAAACAGGGTGATAGGATATGGAATTTAGAGCGCCCCGGGGAACCCGGGATATTTTACCTTCTGAGATTGGCCGGTGGCAGCACCTAGAGTCTTGTTTCCAGGAGCTTTGCCGGCTTCATGGGTTCGAAGAGATCCGGACCCCTTTATTTGAACATACGGAGCTTTTTTCCCGCAGCGTGGGGGAAGAGAGCGATATTGTATCCAAGGAGATGTATACCTTTCTCGATCGCGGCGGCCGCCAGGTGACCCTCCGTCCGGAGGGGACCGCCCCGGTAGTCCGGGCATATCTGCAGCGGGGCCTGGCTTCTCAGCCCCAGCCGGTTAAACTCTACTACTACGGCCCCATGTTCCGCTACGATCGGCCCCAGGCGGGACGTTACCGCCAGTTTCACCAGGTGGGAGTTGAGATGTACGGGGCCGGTACCCCGGCGGCCGATCTGGAGGTTATCTCCCTCTGCACCAGTTTTTTTAATCGCCTGGGTGTAAACGGGGCGGAGCTCCAGTTAAATAGCGTCGGCTGTTCGCGTTGCCGCCCGCCTTATCGAGAGAGGCTCGTCTCATTTCTTAAACCCCGAGAGGAGTTACTCTGTGCTGACTGCCGCCGGAGGCACCGGGAAAACCCATTGCGGGTTCTCGATTGTAAGCGTCCCGGCTGCCGCCGGGCGATAACCGGGGCCCCGCTGCTTGCCGAGTATCTCTGTCGCGAGTGCAGTGAACATTTTCTGGCACTGCTCCGTCTACTGGATCGGAGTAATATCCCCTACCGGGAGAACCCTTACCTGGTCCGGGGGTTGGATTACTATACCCGCACCGCCTTTGAGTTTGTACCCAGGGAGGGGAACGACTCCGGTTCCTTGGGCGGAGGGGGGCGCTATGATGATTTAGTAGAGTACTGTGGCGGCCCGGCGACTCCGGCGGTAGGAGTGGCTTTAGGGGTAGAGAGGATTTTGCTGGCCATGGGGGAACCGGAGGGCGACCGTTATTCCCCGGGAGTCTATATTGCCTGCGCCCCCGGGGAGGAGGAGGCGGAGGTAGAGGCCTTAAGCCTGGCCCGGGAATTGCGTGACCTGGGGGTGGTGGCGGAACCGGAACTTACCGGGCGCAGCCTGCGGGGGCAGCTAAAGTTGGCTAATCGCAAAGGTTACCGGCGGGTAATTATTATTGGCCCCCGGGAGCTGGAGCAGGGGCTATTCACCTTAAGGGATATGGTCGGCGGTTCCCAACGGGAGTATTCCCGATCGGATCTGCTGGCGGAGGTGACCCGCCCGGTCTCTGGCCCCAACAGCGAATAGAAAATTGGTTGAATAGATGGCGCCCGATAAAAAGAAGGAGGCGGACTGTACTTGCGTACTCACTGGTGTGGAGAGTTGGACCGGTCCCTGGTTGGCCGGGAGGTGACGCTGGCCGGTTGGGTCCAGCGCCGCCGGGATCACGGCGGCCTGATCTTTATCGATTTACGCGATCGAAGCGGACTGGCCCAGCTGGTATTTGATAAGGGGAAAAGCCCCTTCGAACTGGCCGAAGAATTGCGCAACGAATATGTAATCGGGGTTCGGGGGCGAGTGGCCGAGAGGTCGCCAGAAAATTATAATCCCCGGCTGGCTACCGGTGAAATTGAGCTGGCTGTAAGCGAGCTAAAGATTTATAATCGTTCTTATAATCCTCCCTTTTACATTGAGGATGGGCTATCGGTGGAGGAGAGCCTGCGGTTAAGGTACCGTTACCTAGATCTGCGCCGTCCCGAGATGATGCATAGGCTCCGGCTGCGGCACCGGGCGGTTAAAATGATGCGGGACTACCTGCACGAAGACGGATTTTTAGAGATAGAAACCCCGATGCTCACCCGGAGCACCCCGGAGGGGGCCCGCGATTATTTAGTGCCCAGCCGTCTTCACCCCGGCAGTTTCTATGCCTTGCCCCAGTCGCCCCAGCTATTTAAGCAGCTGCTGATGGTTGCCGGTGCAGAGCGTTACTATCAGTTTGCTCGCTGTTTCCGTGATGAAGATCTACGGGCCGATCGCCAGCCTGAATTTACCCAGATCGACCTGGAGGCCTCTTTCTATAGCCAAGAGCGTCTCTTCGACCTGGTGGAGACCATGATGGCCCGCCTATGGGAGGAGCTCCTGGAGATAAAGCTCGAGCGCCCCTTTCCCCGGCTGGCCTACCGGGAGGCGATGGACCGGTTCGGTTCCGATAAGCCCGACCTGCGGTTTCCCGGGGAGCTGGTGGATTTAACCGACCTGGCCGAAAAAAGTTCTTTTAAAATATTCCAGGGTGTTATTAAATCGGGCGGAGTAGTCAAGGGTTGGTGCCACGCCGGCGGGGGCCGCCTTAGCCGCCGGGAGTTGGAGGAGTTAATTGATTTTGCCCGCCGGGAGGGAGCCAAGGGGTTGGTATGGATGGTCCGGGAAGAGGAGGGGTGGCGCTCTCCGGTGGCTAAATTTTTTGATCAAGGGCTGCTAAATGAGATTGGAGAGCGGGCCGGGGCCCAGCCGGGGGACCTGCTGCTGGTAGTGGCCGATCGCTGGCTGGTCTCCTGCACCGTCCTGGGGCAGCTCCGGCTACGGCTGGGAGGACCCCGGGAGCAAGGGGAGAACAGGCCCCATTTCCTATGGGTGATCGATTTTCCCCTTTTTGAACCGGAACCGGGTGAGAAGGGCTATCTTTCCAATCATCACCCCTTTACCGCCCCCCTGGAGGAAGATATGCCCCTTTTAGAGACCCGCCCGGCCGAGGTCCGCTCCCAGGCCTATGATTTGGTGCTTAACGGGGTGGAACTGGGGAGCGGTAGCGCCCGCATTTATGATCGGGATATCCAGCAACGGCTCTTTAAGGTGCTGGGCCTCTCCGACCGGGAGGCGGAAGAAAAATTTGGCTTCCTCCTGGAAGCCTTCGAATATGGTGCTCCCCCCCACCGGGGGATCGCTCTCGGTCTCGACCGGCTGGTGACCATGCTTACCGGGGATGAATCGATTCGCCAGGTGATCGCCTTTCCCAAGACAGCCGGGGCCACCTGCCTGGTTACCGGCGCCCCGGCGGCGGTCTCTCGGGAACAGCTCACTGAACTAAAGATCGGGGTTAAAGCCGGCGGGCGTAAGAGCGGGCAAAGCCCGTCAAAGCCGAAATAAAATCGTGCACCACTCCGGAACCCCGGGATATAATCAGGCCGGTTACAATATAGTCTACTACGGGGGCACAGGGCTGGCTGCCGATTATCTCCAGGAGGCCGATCCCGGTCAGGCAGCATAGGAGGATGCCGACAGCCGATGAGATTAACCGGGCTGGCACCCGGTCGGCATAGGGGAGACTCTCCCGGATCGTATCCGTGAGAAACTCTACCATGAATGCCAATAAGACCAGCATGCCCGGGCCCGGGGACGACGGGGATGAAGATGGTGATAGAGGAGGCATGATCAACGATTTCCTTTCTCTTATTTTATTACTATTAGCATATGGGAGTGGGAGCCCGGTGGAACCGGAAATTTTCTCCGATACTTGCCCCCAAAATTAAATTATGTTATGATCCCCGTACAACAGGGGATGCAAGATAGAATGATTTTAATAGATGCCCTGCTTTGTTCGTGTAAACCTTAAAGTTTTGAGCTAACACTTATAAATTGGGAGCCTGGACTTTAGTTGTGGCGCAGAAGCCTCCGGCAAGAGGACCTGTAAAGCAACTAAGAGGGCACCCCCCTACGAGGGAAGAGTTCAAAACAACGGTCCACGGCACGGCGGGGCTTATCTTTACAATTTACCTTTATAAGGGGAGAGGGCTCGCCCTAATTCACTGTAAAAAAATAAAATTAATGTCATATTAAGGGGAAATATTAACAAATATTGCCCCTTTTTTTTTAAAACCTTCCCCTTGCTAGAAGGATATTTATCCCGGGTAGCGAATCCTAGTAGACACGGTGGGGTAAAGTGGGGTAAAGTGGATCCAACGGGGGCAAAATTAATGTTCATGGGAGAATATCAGCATGCCCTGGATGAGAAAGGGCGGGTAGCGATCCCGGCCCGTTTTAGGGAGGACCTGGGGGAAAGGTTTGTGATCACCCGGGGACTCGACCAGTGTCTTTTTGTCTACCCCCGCCCCGAGTGGATTAAGATCGAGGAAAAATTGAAGGCCCTGCCATTTACCAAGCGAGATGCCCGGGCATTTACCCGGCTATTTTTTTCGGGGGCATCCGAAGTAGAGCCCGATAAACAGGGCCGGGTATTAATCCCCCAGCGCTTGCGTGACTACGCCCGGGTGGAGAGAGAGGTTAGAATTATCGGTGTCTCCAACCGGGTGGAGATATGGAGCGAGGCCGGGTGGAGTGAATATATTGACGAGGCCGGCCTAGCCTATGAACAGCTGGCCGAGACCTTAATCGATTTTGAGCTATAAATTGGAGTGAACGATGCCTGAACTGCATATCCCGGTAATGCTAACGGAGGTCCTCTCCTACTTAGATTGCTCCCGGGGAGGGGTTTATGTGGATGCCACCCTGGGGGACGGAGGCCATGCCCTGGGAATCTATCGCTGCCTGGGGGCCGGTAGTCACCTGGTCGGAATCGATTGGGACGGGGAGGTCTTTCAGGTCGCCCGGGAGCGATTGCAGGGGTACCCAGCAAAGGTTACCCTGGTTCATGGCAGCTATACCCGGCTGGAAAAAATTCTAGGCGAGCTGGGGATCGGGTCGGTGGCCGGCCTATTGCTTGATCTGGGGGTCTCTACTCGGCAGCTTTTGGATGAATCCCGAGGCTTCTCCTACCATGGGGAGGCGGGGCTGGATATGCGCATGGACGGCCGCCGGGGCCAGACGGCGGAGGAGCTGGTTAACCGGCTCCCGGAACGGGAGCTTAGTCGGATTATCTACCAGTATGGAGAGGAGCGCTTTGCCCGGCGTATCGCCCGCAAAATAGTGAGCGCCCGGGCGGAGAGGCCGATTAAGAGCAGCGATCAACTGGTGAAGATTATCAAATCGGCGATGCCCCCCGCCGCCCGCCGGGCTAAACACCCGGCCCGCCGGACCTTTCAAGCCCTTAGGATTGCCGTTAACCGGGAACTGGAAAATATTGAACAGGTATTGCCCCAGGCGATTAACCGCCTGGAACCGGGGGGGAGGCTCGTTGTTATCGCCTACCATTCCCTGGAGGACCGGTTGGTTAAAACATATTTTAGAGAGCAGTCTCGCCGTTGTCACTGCCCCCCCGGGTACCCCTGTATCTGTGAGGGGGAGGGAAAGATAAAATTGCTTACTCCGAGGGCGGTTAAACCGACCGAAGAGGAGATCGCCTCCAATCCCCGTTCCCGCAGCGCCCGCCTGCGGGCGGCGGCAAAGAAGGATGTTCTAAAGGTGAAAGCAGGTGAATAAAATTGTTACAGGCTAGAAGCAGAGTACAGCAAGAGAGATGGGCGGTGAACTCCGGAGCCGGGCCCCGGCCCCTTCCCCGGTCCTATCACCGGTCTCAACCCGTTTCCGTCCCCCGGGCAAGACCCCGTACCCGTCGCCGGGGAAAGGTGAAGCTGTTCCTGATCGGCCTGGCCTGCCTGGTATTATCTTTAGTAGTGATCGCTCAATATTGCCGTATAGTCTCCCTGGGTTTTGAGCTAAGCACCCAGGAGACCCGGATCAAAGAGCTTAAGGAGGAGTACCGGGAGCTGGAGACCGCCTCCGCCCGGCTGGCCTCACTAAGCCGGATTGAGGAGGTTGCCCGGGGGGAGCTGGGGATGCGGGAACCGGACCGGGGCCAGCTGAAGGTGTTAACCGCCTCTTTAGAATGAACAGGAGCGGTGGGGTCCTTTGGCTGAAAAAGCAGTATTTCAGGTAAATATTAAAAAGAGGTTGTATTTCCTGTTCGCGGTCTTGATCCTGATGGCGGCGGCCCTGGTTTGCCGCCTGGCCTGGATCCAGATTGTCCAGTCGGAGCATTATACTCGCCTGGCCCGGGAACAGTGGAACCGCAGTATCCCCAGCCGTTCTCCGCGGGGCTCGATTTATGATTGCCAGGGCCGGCTCCTGGCTGGCAGTATCACCGTGGATACGGTGGTGGCGATCCCCCCCCAGGTGGAGGAACCGCGGGAGACGGCGGCGCTGCTATCCCCCCTCTTAGGGATGGACCGGGAGCGGATCTATGATCTTTTAACGATGGATCGCAGTGCAATCTATTTAAAGCGGAAGGTTGAACCGGAGATTTCCCAGAAGATTCGCGATCTTAAACTGCCCGGAATTACCTTTACCCCTGAGGGCCGGCGCTATTATCCCGGGGGGCGCTTGGCCTCGCAGCTATTGGGTTTTGTCGGGATGGACCAGGGCTGGTCCGGCCTGGAAATATATTACGAGGAAAAGTTAAAGGGACGGGAGGGGCGGCTCCTCTTCCCGGCGGATGTCTGGGGACGGCAGCTCCCCCACGAGACACGCAAATATGTAGCCCCCACCGAGGGGATGGATCTTCATTTAACTATTGACGAGACTATTCAGTATATCGTCGAGCGGGAGCTCTCCCGGGCGGAACTGCAGTTTCAGCCTCGCAAAGCGATGGCTATCGCCGCCGATCCGTTTACGGGGGCGATCCTAGCTGCCGCCGGCATACCCGACTTTGATCCGGCCGATTATGAGCAGGCCGATCCGGATTACTGGCCCTTAAGCCCGGTGACCGATTCTTTTGAGCCCGGTTCAACCTTCAAACTGGTTACCCTGGCGGCGGCGATCGAAGAGGGGCTTTATAATGAGAAAGAAGGATTTTATTGTACGGGTTCGGTTAATATAGCCGGGCATAATATCGGTTGCTGGACCTCCGCCCAGGGAGGGCATGGCAGTATAAGTTTCCTGGAGGTGGTGGAGGGCTCCTGCAACCCGGGGTTTATCGAGCTGGGCCATCGCCTGGGGAAGGAAAAATTATTTGAATATATTCGGGCCTTCGGCTATGGTGAAAAAACCGGGATCGATTACCCGGGAGAGAGCGGCGGGATCGTCTTCCCCCTGGAACAGGTCGGTCCCCTGGAGCTGGCTACCAGTTCTTTTGGCCAGGGGGTATCGGTGACGCCCCTGCAGCAGGTGGCGGCGGTCTCGGCTATCGCCAACGGGGGTAAATTCATGCGGCCCTACCTGGTAGACGAGATCCGGGATCCGGAGGGAGAGGTGGTTTTTAAACAGAAGCCAACCCAGATCCGGCAGGTGATCTCCCGCCAGACCGCCGCAAAGGTAGCCTGGATCATGGAGCGGGTGACCCAGGTGGGTAGTGGGATGAACGCTGCCATTGACGGGTACCGGATTGCCACCAAGACCGGCACTGCCCAGAAGGTCGGGCCCGGGGGCGCCTATGCTCCCGGTCGCTATATTCTCTCCCTAATTGGTTTTGTGCCGGCTGACGATCCGGAAATTGTGCTCTATGTCGCTGTTGATGAGGTAACCCGGGGTCCCCAGTGGGGCTCCCAGGTCTGCGCCCCTATGTTTAAACAGATCATGCAGGATGTGTTAGTATATTTAAAGATCCCGCCCCAGGAGCAGCCTGCTTTACCGCCGGCGGCCATGATCCGGGTCCCGGAGCTATGTGGTCTGTCCCTGGACCAGGCGGCGGCGGCGGTCGATACCCGGGGGCTGCTGTTACGGGTGGTCGGTTCCGGGGATACCATTGTCAACCAGACTCCGAAGGCGGGGGCGGAGGTGCGCCCCCAGACCGGCGTTATTGTCTATTTAAGCGATAGGGATGAGCCCGAAGGGCCGGAGATCCCAGTACCGGAACTGACTGGGTTTTCGGTTAAGGAGGCCGGGGAGGTCCTGGGCTGGCTTGGTTTAAAATTAGCGGTAGAAGGGACGGGGGTGGCAGTAAAACAGGAGCCGCTACCGGGGCGACGGGTCGAACCGGGAGCGGTAATTACGATAACATGTGATATCCCTTAAGTCGGGTTCCCTCCTGGCGATGCACCGGATAACCCCTTCGGGAATAGGATAGACTAGTTAAGATCTATTCCGGGGGGCTGGGGGATGGAGAAGGTACCCTTAGAAGAGCTATTTCAACCGTTGCTGTTAAAGAGGATTGAGGGGGAGGTGGAGGGGCCGGTCACCGGGTTAGCGTACCATAGCGCCCGAGTAAAGCCGGGCAACCTGTTTTTCTGTTTACCCGGTCGCCGCTACCGGGGCTGGGAGTTCGCCCAGGAGGCCCTCCAGCGGGGGGCTGTGGCGCTGGTTATGGAGGAGGAGGTTCCGCTGGAGGGGGGACCGGTGATCCGTGTCCCCGATGTCCGTCTGGCCCTGGCCCTGGTCGCCGCCATCTTTTACCGGCATCCCTCCCGGCGGTTGCGCCTGATCGGGGTTACCGGGACCAATGGGAAGACCTCTACCACCTACTTTATCGAGAGCCTGTTTAAAGCCCGGGGGGAGGTGACCGGGCTGGTGGGGACGGTGGGCGGCCGGATCGGGGAGAATAGCTTCCCGGTGGAGGCGACCACCCCGGAGGCCAGCGACCTGCAGCGATTGCTTTACCAGATGGCCCGGCGGGGGGTAAAACATGCTTTAATGGAGGTCTCTTCCCACGGCCTGGAGTTGAAGCGGGTCTCCGGCTGCCAGTTTTCAGTGGCGGTACTAACTAATATTACCGGGGAGCATCTTGATTTTCACCGGGACTTTGATTCCTATGTTAAGGCCAAGGCGAAACTGTTCGCCGCGCTGGCCGGCCTCCCGGTGGAGCATGGTCGCCCCAAGGTGGCGGTAATTAATGCCGACGATCCCTGCTACCGGCGGATTGCGGAGAGCTGCCCCGGTCAAAAAATTACTTATGGCATCTACCGGGAGGCGGATCTACGGGCAACCCGGATTAAGTATTACCCGCGGCGGGTCTCCTTTCACCTGGAGGCCCTGGGGGAAGAGGTGCCCATTGAGCTACCGGTTCCGGGCCTTTTCAATGTTTATAATGCCCTGGCGGCGCTGGCGGTCGGCCTGGTGGAGGGGTTAAGCCCGGTGGAGATGGGCCGGATCCTCTCCCGGGTAAAGGGCGCCCCCGGCCGGTTTGAATTTGTCGACCGGGGGCAGGACTTTGAGATTGTAATCGATTATGCCCATACCCCCGACGGGCTAGAAAATGTTCTTAAAACCGGGCGCCGGCTCTCCCGGGGGCGCCTGATTACAGTTTTCGGCTGCGGGGGGGAGCGGGACCGCAGCAAACGGGTTTTAATGGGGGAGGCGGCTGGTCGCTACAGTGACCTGGCCCTGGTGACCAATGATAACCCCCGGGGAGAGGATCCGGAGCAGATCTTCCGGGAGATTCTACCGGGGTTAAAATCGGCGGAGTACCTGGTCCTTCCCGATCGGCGGGAAGCTATCGAGAAAGCGTTACGGTCGGCGCAGCCGGGGGATATGGTTATTATCGCCGGCAAGGGGCACGAGGAGTACCAGGTGCTCCAAGATCGGGTCGTGCCATTTAGCGATCGCCGGGTAGCTGGTGAACTGGTAGCTAAAATTTTGGCTGAGAGAAGGAAAATGGGTGGCGTTAACAGGGAATGATATTTTAGAGGCTACGGGGGGAAGGCTTTTGCAGGGCGATCCCGGGATCTCCGTCGCCGGCTTCTCCATCGATACCCGCCGGATTACCCCCGGCAACTTCTTTGTTCCCCTTGTTGGGGAGCGGGAGGACGGGCACCGGTATGTACCCGAGGCCCTGGCTAAAGGGGCTGCCGGTTCATTTTATGCCCAACCCTCTCCGCCGGTTTTTCCCGCCAGCAGCTTAATCATCGGGGTCGAGGATACACTAGCCGCCTTGCAGAAGCTGGCCCGGGCCTACCGGCGGCGTTTTAAATTGCCGGTAGTGGCGATCACCGGCAGCAGCGGTAAGACTACTACCAAGGACCTGGTGGGCAGTGTTTTAAGAGTTTCCCGGCGGGTGCTGGTAACCCCCGGGAACCTTAACAATGAGATCGGTCTTCCGCTAACCCTCCTTACCCTGGACCGACAACACCAGGTGGCTGTGGTAGAGATGGGCATGAGCGCGCCCGGTGAGATCGCTACCCTGGCTCGCATCGCCTCTCCCCGGGTAGGGATTATTACCAACGTGGGACCGGCCCACCTGGAGCAGCTGGGTTCGCTGACGGGGGTGGCCGCCGCCAAGGAGGAGCTCTTGGAGCACCTGGGGCGACAGGGGGTGGCGATATTAAATGGTGACGATCCCCTGGTAAGGAAGATGGGCGAGAGATTCCCGGGTAAAAGCTACTATTACGGTTTCTCCAATGGTGATTTCCAGGCCCGGGATTGGGCCTTTGCCGGCGGGGTAAACCGGTTTAAAGTATGCTTTCCCGGTGGACAAGTATATCCCTTTGAGCTGGCCCTGCCCGGAAGACATATGGTTAGCAACGCCCTGGCGGCGATTGCGGTCGGCAGTCTCTTTGGGTTAACCCCCGCCCAGATTGCCGGCGGGATTGCCGGTTGCTCCTTTACCGGGGGTAGGCTTCAGCTGCGACAGGCCGGTAAGTTAACCATAATCGATGATAGCTACAATGCCAACCCGGCCTCGATGAAGGCCTCGTTGCAGGTTTTAAAGGAGCTGGGGGGGAGTAAAACAGTAGCCGTGTTAGGGGATATGTTGGAACTGGGGCCGGTCGCCCGCCGGGCCCACCGGGAGGCGGGACGGTTTGCCGCCCGCCGGGGGGTGCCCTACGTAATTACGGTCGGGGAGTTAGCCGGGGAGATGGCCGCCGGTGCCCGGGCGGAGGGGGCTAAAACCTATGCCTGCCGGGATTGCCGGGAGGCGTTCCAGGCCCTGTTGGGCTTGCCCCTCGGGGAAGGGTGGCATATCCTGGTTAAAGGTTCCCGGGGGATGAAGATGGAGCAGCTGGTATCATCGCTATTGGAGCTTAAGAGTTAGGGGGATCCGCTATGCCGCCGTTGAAGATTTTTTTAGCCATGTTGCTCTCCTTTGCAATCAGTGTCGCTATCTGTCCCCTTTTTATTCTCCTGATCCGGCGGCTGCAGCTGGGGCAGCAGATCCGGGCGGACGGCCCCCGGCGCCACCTTTCAAAAGCCGGCACCCCCACCATGGGCGGGATCGTCTTTCTCTTTTCGTCGGTGGTGAGCCTGTTACTGGTGGCCCCCCGCTCCCCCCTCCTGTTGATCGCCCTCTTTGTTACCCTGGGCAACGCCCTGATCGGCTGGCTGGACGATTATGCCAATGTCTCCCTTTCCCGCTCCCTGGGCCTGCGGGCCCGAGATAAGCTGTTCGGGCAGCTAATTATCGCCCTGATTTTAATCCTGGTCCTATTCAAGGCCGGATTTTCTACCGGGATTATGATTCCTTTTGCCGGTGTTGAGCTCCAGCCAGGTCTCCTTTACCCACTGCTGGTACCGATAATTATTATTGCTACTACTAACGGGGTTAATCTAACCGACGGGATCGATGGGCTGGCCACGGGGACGGCGATTATTGCCCTCCTGGGTTTTCTCTATATCGCCCTAACCGCCGGCCTGCCCGAGGTTGCCCTTTTTTGCGGAACCCTGGTCGGGGGATGCTTCGGGTTCCTGGTCTATAATATGCACCCGGCCCGGATCTTTATGGGGGATACCGGCTCACTGGCCCTGGGGGGTGCCCTGGCGGTGGCGGCAATTTTGACGAAGACCGAGCTCTACCTGGTAATTATCGGTGGGGTATTTGTGATTGAAACCCTCTCGGTAATTTTACAGGTAGCCAGCTTTCAGTTAACGGGAAAAAGAATTTTTTTAATGGCTCCCCTGCACCATCATTTCGAGATGAAAGGCTGGTCGGAATGGCAGGTGGTAACCGGTTTCTGGGGGCTCACCTTTCTCTTTACCGTGATTGCCCTTATTGACCTGGGTTGGGGATAAAAGGGACAGGTGGTAGTTAAAAATGATCGAACAGGTTAAGGATCAAAAAATTCTTATCGTGGGTATGGCCCGCAGCGGGCTGGCGGCGGCGCGGCTGGTTGGGCGGTTGGGGGCTCGCCAGGTTACGGTAGCCGATCGGAAAAGTACCCGGGAGCTATCCCGCCAGCTGGTCGTCCTGGCCGGGCTACCGGCGGCGGTGCCGGTAACCGGCGGCACACCGCCGGAGCTGGTCGACCCGGAGATATCCCTGGTAATCAAGAGCCCCGGGGTACCGCCCCACCTGGAACTCCTTGCCCGGGCGGAAAAGTTGGGGATTCCGGTATTATCGGAAATTGAGATCGCATATGCTGTTATGAAGGCCCCGCTGATCGGGGTTACCGGTACCAACGGCAAGACAACAACGACCATGCTTATCGCGGCGATGATGGAAGAGGCCCGCTATGGCGGGGTCAAGGCGGCCGGTAATATCGGGGTCCCCTTAAGCGAGGTGGCGGACCGGGTCGGAGCTGCCGGAGTGGTAGTAGCCGAGCTCAGTAGCTTTCAGCTCTCGACCATTAACAGGTTTCGCCCCCTGGTGGCGGTCTATCTTAATTTTGAGGAAGATCATTTAGATTACCATGGCAGCCTGGAGCGCTATTTCGAGGCAAAAAGCAATATTTTAAAGAACCAGACCGCCGTCGATTACGCCGTATTAAACGCCGGTGATCCCCGAGTTGCCTCCCTGGCGGGGCGGGTGCGGGGGAACCTGGTCTGGTTTAAGCGGGGCCTCCTGGAGCGTGGTTTCGGGGTGCAAGGGGAGCAGATGGTACTCTTTCGCCCCGGTGAAGTACAGCCCATCTGTAGGCTGGCGGAGATTGCCCTTCCCGGGGAACATAACCTGGAAAATGCCCTGGCCGCCGCTGCCGCCGCCTGGGCTGCCGGGGCGGATCTTACCGCGGTGGCAAAGGTGCTCCGGCGCTTCCCGGGGGTGGAGCATCGCCTGGAGCCGGTAGGTTCCTTGGGAGGGGTGGAATATATTAATGATTCCAAGGGAACCAACCCGGGGGCGGCGATCAATGCCTTAAGGGCGTACCCCGGTCGAAAAAAGATCTTAATTGCCGGGGGTAAGGATAAGGGAGGCAGCTTTAAATCCTTGGTCGGCGTAATCAAAGAAGAGGTCAAATGGGTAATCTTAATGGGGGAGACCGCCGACCAGATTGCTCGGGAGCTGGAGGAGGCCGGGTTCAAGGGGTATCAAAAGGTGAAGGGATTGGAAGAGGCGGTGGCGGAGGCCCGGCAGAAGGCTCAACCGGGGGAGATGGTCCTCCTCTCCCCGGCCTGTGCCAGCTGGGATATGTTTGCGGATTTTGAAGAGAGGGGTCGGCAGTTCAAGCAGCTGGTAGAGTCGCTTCAGATTCGCCCTTAGGAGGTTGGCAGGTAGGATGGGAAAAGAGCAGCGCCGGGATCCGGATTATGCATTTATCCTAACTGTTTTGCTGCTGCTGGGGCTCAGCCTGATCATGGTCTTTAGTGCCAGTTACATAATTTCGGCCGAGAGTAGCCGGGGGGATCCCTATTTTTTCCTACGGCGCCAGGCGGTCTGGATCGGGCTGGGGCTGGTCGGAATGCTGGCTCTCTCCCGCTTCCCGTACCATCGCCTGCGGCGGATGTCGCCCTTTTTACTGCTCGTAAGCTTTATCCTGCTGGTGTTGGTCTATATCCCGGGGATCGGGGTCGAGATCTACGATGCCCGCCGCTGGATCGGGCTGGGTCCGATTACTGTCCAGCCGGCGGAGTTCTGCAAGCTGGCCTTCATGATCTTTACGGCCGCCTATATGAGCAGTCGTAGTATCCGCCTTGAAAAATTCTGGTCTAGCAGCTTTGTCCCCCTGGCCCTAATGGGGGTGGCCTTTTTCCTGATTCTTAAACAGCCCGACTATGGGACATCGCTTCTCCTGGCGGCGGCTACGGTGACAGTGATCTTCTTGGCGGGCCTGCCGTTTAAACAGGCTGCCGGTATATTTCTGGTCTCACTACCGGCAATGATTATTCTAGCGATAAAGGAGCCCTACCGCCTGCAGCGATTGACCTCCTTCCTGGACCCCTGGGCCGATCCTGGCGATTCGGGTCACCAGATAATTCAATCGCTTTTCGCGCTGGGGCCGGGGCATATCTTCGGGGTGGGCCTGGGGCGGAGCCGGCAAAAACTATATTACCTGCCGCTTCCCCATAGCGATTTCATCTTTGCCATCATCGGTGAGGAGTTGGGGTTTGTGGGGGCGGTAATGGTCCTCTTGCTCTTCTTTATTCTTTTCTGGCGGGGGATTCGGATCGCCATGCTGGCCCCCGATAGCTTTGGCAGCCTGCTGGCGGCGGGGATTACCTCCCTGCTGGCGATCCAGGTGATGATGAATATCGCGGTAGTAACCGGCTCTATCCCGGTGACCGGGGTGACCCTGCCCCTGATCAGCGCCGGTGGCAGCTCGCTATTTTTTACCCTGTGCGGGTTTGGCATATTGTTAAATATCTCCAGGCATCTACAGGAGGTGGGGGGCTAAAGTGAGGTTATTGGTGAGCGGCGGGGGGACAGGTGGTCATATCTATCCGGCGTTGGCCCTGGCCCGGCACGTGATCGATTGCGAGCCCGACTCGGAGCTGCTCTTTGTCGGTACCGACCGGGGATTGGAGAGCAAAATTGTCCCGGCCGCTGGGTTCCCGCTGGCGACAATTCCCGCCCGAGGCTACTCCCGGCGTCTCTCCGGCCTGCTGCCCGCAGCGAAAGATTTTATCTCCGGTAGCCTCCGGGTGCGAAAAATTATACGGGAGTTTAAACCCGGGGTCGTGTTGGGAACCGGGGGCTATGTCTCTGCTCCGGTGGTCCTGGCAGCGGCGGTGAGCCGGGTGCCGGCGGTGATTCACGAACAGAATGCTATCCCGGGACTGGCCAACCGCTACCTGGCTTTCCTGGCCCGCCGAATCTGCCTATCGTTTGAATCCTCCCGGGAGTATTTTCGGCCATCGGCGCGGGCGCGGACGGTGGTAACCGGGAACCCCCGCTCCAGCGAGGCAGCCTCTTACAGCCGGGAGGAGGGCCGGCGGCGCTTTAACCTGGATCCGGATCGGCCCCTGGTGGCGGTCTTCGGTGGAAGCCGGGGGGCGCTAAAGATCAACCGGGTAATGACCCGCTACCTGGAAGAGGGCTGGTGGCCGCCGGGGGGGCAGCTAGTCTATATTACCGGGGAGATCTATTACCAACAGATCCGAGAGCGGTTAAAATCGTTGCCCCCGGGGGTTACTATCTATCCCTACCTCCCGGAGCTGCCGGCACTGTTGGCGGCGGCCGACCTAGCGATTACCCGCAGCGGGGCTACCACCATAGCCGAGCTGACCGCGCTGGGGCTCCCGGCCCTCCTGGTTCCCTCTCCCAACGTGGTGGACAACCACCAGTACTATAATGCCCGGGTGATGGCCGACCGGGGGGCAGCCATCCTAATCGAGGAGCGGGAGTTTACCGCCTACCGGTTGCGGAGAGAGCTGACCCGGTTGCTTTCCGCGGGGGAAGAACTAAAAGAGATGGGGCGGGCCGGCCGTCGCCTGGGGAGAGTAGACGCGGCGGAACGGGTTTATCGCTGCCTGGTGCAGGCTATAAATCCCTCCGGGAGTTAACAGGGCATGCCGGCCGGGCATAATATATATTATCCTGACGGGGGAGCGCGAGTTGAATTTTGAGCAAGAATTAATAGGTCTGTTAGGGGGGCCGGAGATTAAAAAAGATGAGCCGATGGCCCGACATACCTCCTGGAAGGTCGGGGGGGCGGCCGACTATTTCCTAGTCCCCCGGAAGCGGGAGCAGCTTCCAGCCCTGGCCAGCCTTTGCAAAGAATATGAAGTGCCGTTAACGGTTATCGGTAACGGCACCAACCTGCTGGTTCGGGAGGGCGGCCTGCGGGGTCTGGTTATCAAGCTTGGCCCGGCCTTCCAATATATTGATCGGGAAGGATTAAAGTTACGGGTGGGAGCCGGGACCTCCCTGCCCCACCTGGTGAGCGGGGCCGTCGCCGGGGGCCTGGCTGGCCTGGAGCCGTTGGGCGGGATCCCGGGGACCGTAGGGGGAGCTTTGATCATGAACGCTGGCGCCTTCGGCACCTATATTGGGGAGCTGGTCGAAGAGGTGATGCTGGTTGATACCGCCGGCGAGGCGGGGGAACTAAGGCTGTTGACCCGGGAAGAGTGCGGATTCAAATATCGGCAAAGCAATCTTGCTCGGCAGGGAATAATCAGCGAGGTTCTACTGCAGCTAAGGGAGGGGGATCCGGTTAGCCTGGGGAGGAGGGCCCGGGAATACCAGGAGGAGCGTCTCCGGCGCCATCCCCGGCAGCCCAGCGCCGGCAGCGTATTTAAAAATCCTCCCGGTTCGCCCGCCGGCCGGCTTATCGAAGCCGCCGGGGGAAAGGGGTTACAGGTGGGGGGGGCCCAGGTATCGCCGCAACATGCAAACTTTATTGTTAACCGGGGAGGGGCCACCGCCGGAGATATCCTGGCGCTGATGGCTAAAGTACAGGGGCTGGTAAAGGAAAAATTTAACCTGGAACTCCAACCGGAGGTACAGATTATCGGAGAAGAAGTCTAAAAGGGGTGGCTAGCTATTGGAATCTATTCTTATCCGGGGAGGCCGCCGGCTAAGCGGCCGGCTAGTGGTGCAGGGAGCCAAGAATTCCATATTGCCGATCTTGGCGGCATCGCTCCTCAATTGCCAGGGTGTCCACCTGCAGAGGGTACCGGACCTCGATGATGTTCGGAATATGCTGGCAATCCTGTCCAGCCTGGGGGCGGAGGTGAACTTCAGCGGCGACGAGGTCGTGCTCGATACGGCGGGGGTGAAGGAGTATCATGTTCCCGATTACCTGATGCGGGAGATGAGATCGGGAATCTTTTTGTTGGGTCCCCTGCTTAGTCGCCTGGGGAAGGTCCGGGTCTGTTACCCGGGGGGCTGTGCCATCGGGCCCCGCCCGATAAATCTTCACCTAGGGGGGTTGCAGGCTCTGGGAGCCCGGGTGGAGGAGAGTAACGGTTTTATCACCCTGAGCGGCCGGCTGAAGGGTACCCGCACCGGGCTCGATTACCCCAGCGTGGGGGCTACCGAGAATTTAATGTTGGCGGCGGTGATGGCCGAGGGGGAGACGGTTATTTATAATGCGGCCCGGGAACCGGAGATCGTCGATTTGCAGAATTTTTTGAACAAGGGCGGGGCCCGGGTATCGGGAGCGGGCAGCTCCACCGTGGTCATAAGGGGGGTGAAAGAGCTTCATCGAACCAGTTACCGGGTTTTCCCGGATCGGATTGTATCCGGGACCTACTTGATGGCGGCGGCCATTACCGGGGGGGAGTTAACCCTAGAAGATATTATTCCCGGCCATTTAACGGCGGTAACCAACCTGCTCCGGGAGTCGGGCGCCGCGATGGAGATCGGGGCCGATCAGATCTCGATCCGGGGGGGAGAGATTGCAGCGATCCGGCTGGCCTGCACCAGTCCCTACCCCGGGTTTCCTACCGACCTGCAGGCACCGCTTACCGCCCTGATGACGGTGGCCAATGGACGCAGCCTGATCGTGGAGAAGGTATTTAAAAAGCGTTTCCGCCATATCCCCGAACTGCAGAAGATGGGTGCCCGCATCTCCCAGAAAAACAGCCATGTCGCGATCGTGGGGGTCCCCCACCTGACCGGGGCCGGGGTGGAGGCGACCGACCTGCGGGCGGGGGCGGCACTGGTGCTGGCGGGCCTGGCCGCCCGGGGAGAGACGGTGATCAAGGGGATCCGCTATATCGATCGGGGTTACGATGATCTACCCCGGGTCCTGGTTCTCCTGGGGGCCGATATCGAAAGGGTCAAGAAGCCGGCGGTCAGCCAGCCCGGTTCAGGGTCTCGAAAGGTTTAAAGATGGGTCGCTCTCGGGTGCCGGTAACGGCCGG
>JAAZLS010000061.1 GCA_012799185.1 Bacillota bacterium
CCATTTTAAACCGGTGGGGAACCCGGCGCCGCCGCGACCCCGCAAGCCGGATTTCTTTACCTCTCCAATAATCTCCTCCGGTTCCATCTTAAGAATCCGGGAGAGAGAGCGGTAACCGCCGCGCATGATATATTCATCGATATTTTCAGGATCGATTACCCCACAGTTACGTAGAACATTAAACTGTTGTTTTTGATAAAAAGGAATCTCTTCGTAAAACCGGGCCGGCGCATCCACGTCGGGTCCGGTATAGAGCAGGCGCTCTACCGCCTTGCCGCCTACCAGGTGGTCCTCTATTATTTCCGGGATATCCTCCGGTTTAATCCGGCAGTAAAAAACCCGATCCGGATAGACAATCAGGATCGGCCCCACCTCGCAGAATCCGGGGCAACCGGACATGACCAGGCGGAATCTACCGGCAAGCCCCCGCCGGCTTAATTCCTGTTCCAGGGCTTCCCGGACCTTTGCCGAGCCGGAGGATAGGCAGCCGGTGGCGCCACAAATTAATAAGTGTTTCTCAAACAAGTTTTGTTACCTCCCACTCGTTACTTAATAGACCACGAAGTTTTCATGCAACCGGACCTTATTAACCAGCTCCATCCTTTTCTCTTTGCAGGATTGATCCTTGTGGCATATCGGACCTTCCAGGCAACATTCGACGAAATCTTTACAAGGAGTAATCTTGGTATGAGTACATTTTTCACAACAGGGGTCAACAAACCGCTCCACTAGGCCACCTCCTTAAAAACCTCCATCAAGAATATTGATCCAATATCTTTTTGATCCGGTCCGGTGTCAGACGTCCAAAAGGTTCATCATTGATCATCATTACCGGGGCCAACGCACAGGCACCGATACAGGCCACCTCCTCCAAGGTAAAACGCAGATCGGGGGTGGTCTGTCCAACCTTTATCTCCAATATCTCCTGGATTCGATCGCCGATCTTCTGCCCCCCCTGAATGTGACAGGCCGTACCCATGCAGACCCGGATAATATTCCGCCCCCGAGGTTGCAATTTAAACTGGGCATAAAAAGTAGCCAGCCCGAACAGCCTACTGACCGGGATATTCATCTTATAGGCTATACGTTCCAGTGCCGGCCGCGGTAGATAACCAAACTGTTCCTGGGTCGCCTGGAGAATGGGGATGGCCATCTCTTTCCGTCCCAGATAAGGTGCTACCAAGGAATCAACCAGATCAAGATCGAATTTTTGATCCGACCCTGCCTCCACCATCACTCCACCTCCTTCTTTGATTATATTTACTATATGTTAAAATGTTAAGCAGATCCGAATATTATAAATAGTTATTCTCTTATGTTTAATGTAATCCTGCCGGGGGGAGTTATTTATCCCTACTAACCTCCTCCCTACCGATTGGAACAAAACTACCCATGAAGGTATAATACAATATTAGAGAGCAGAGGCAAAGGAGGTAAAAAATGATTCCTTTAAAGGATACTATCCCCAGCAAAAGGTTCCCGGTAATAACTATTGCTTTTATTATAACTAACATTTTGATCTTTTTATACCAGCAAACCCTGCCCCCCCAGGAGCTTTACGATTTTCTATACCGCTACGGCACCGTGCCCCGGCAGCTTGTCGAGGGGCTACAGATGTTTATCGCTACCGGCTTCCAGTGGTCCCTGCTGTGGCCGGCCCTCTTCCCCCTTATTTCCGCCAATTTTCTTCACGGCGGATGGTTGCACCTCCTCGGTAACATGCTCTACCTGTGGGTATTTGGGGACAATATTGAGGGATGCCTGGGGCATCCAGGCTACCTAATAATTTACCTCCTCCTGGGCGCAGGCAGCCAGTTGCTCCACCTGCTTAGCGCCCCCCTCTCACCGGTTCCGCTGATCGGGGCCAGCGGTGCCATTGCCGGAATTTTGGGTGCTTACCTTATTTTATATCCCCATTCCCGGGTGGTAACACTGGTTCCCCTGGGCTTCTTTATCACCCTGATCCGCATCCCGGCGGTAATATTCCTGGCCCTTTGGTTTTTACTGCAGCTAGCCAATGCATTTACCATCGGTATGGCCCCGGGGATACAGCAACCGGTCGCCTGGTGGGCCCATATCGGGGGTTTTCTCCTCGGGATAGCGCTGGGTATAAGGGTTAGAAAGAAAAGATATGCTTAACCCCCTGCCCTTGACGGGATACTACGGCGACCGCCGCGGCCGGTTCAGGGAACAATAACAACCGGGCTAAAGTCTACCCCATCCGCAGCCACGTAATAATATTCAATCCCCCGCTGCCGGCCCTGGAACACCTTCTCCCGTCCCAGGCTATGTACATGACCATACAGGCATATTTTTACGCCCCACTCCTCCATCAAATCGCTGAATCCGCTCGACCCGTTAAACTTGTTAAAGGGGGGGAAATGAAGGGCGCAGATAAGATCGGTCCCCGCCTGTGAACGGCTGCTCTCCAGGGATAGACGCAGGCGGTGTATCTCCCGCTGGTATATTCTCTGATCGTATTCCGGGTCAAAGCCCTCATCCCCGGGATAAAGCCAGCCCCGGGTTCCGCAAATAGTCCAGTCGCCCCAGCTAAAAGAATCGTTTTGAAGGGCATAAATTCCCGGGGGCAACATCCGGCGAACCTTGCCGATGGCGCCCCACCAGTAATCATGGTTACCCCGCACAAGTAATTTTTGGCCCGGCAAAGTAGCCAGCCAATTAAGATCTACTACCGCCTCCTCCGGCCGCATGGCCCAGGATATATCACCGGGCACGATAACCAGATCATCTTCGGAGACTAGGCGCTCCCAGTTTTTCTTGATTTTTCCGGGGTGATCTTTCCACTCCGGCCCAAATATATCCATCGGTTTCTCCCCTGATTGGGATAGATGAAGATCCCCCAGGGCAAATATAGCCATTACTTCACCTCAGCACCCCTAAATGTTACCCACTTTCAGGATAAATAATATATTTACAGAAATTAATCTATATATCCCTAAAAATATAATTTGTATATTCTCAGAAAGTAGATATAATGTTTACAAGCATTCCATTATAAACCTAGCATAGGAGGTTTCTCAAAATGGAAAAATCTAGAGTGAGAAGACCCCGCCGCTACCTACGTAGCCGTATAACCCGTAAGCTAATTCTAGAGACCGCATTAAAGCTATTCCTGGCGGATGGTTATAAAAAGACCACCATAACCATGATCAGTAAGCAAGCCAACGTCGGTTACGGAACCGTATATAGCCATTTTAAAGGAAAAGACGATCTATTAATAAAAATATTAGACGGCTTTTTCGATGTATTTAATACCCTATTACTGGTCCCCCCCACCTTCAGCGGCTACCAGGAAGCCTGGGATAATTACCGGGAACTCGTTAAAACCTTCCTGAACCTGGCCGAAAAACACCGCCCGCTAATGATGGCCCTGCATGAGGCCCTGGAACATTCAGAACCGATCGTTGAATACTGGGATAACATTAAGAACAACTTTATCAAAAGCATCGCCGGGATAATCCAGCAGGCCCAGCAACAGAAGATAGCCAAGCCGGATTTCGACCCGGTTAAGGCCGCTAAAATCAATGTGCTCCTGCTAGAATGCTGCTTCTGGGAGGTGGTACGGGAAAACGAAACTGATATCCAGTACCTGGGCACCTTTATTACCAATATGATCTACGAAGGGTTATTTATTAAATCCCCCTAGTAGGATCGGCCAAAGTATACCTGGTATTTCGCCGGCCGGTCACAGACCAGGCATCTTCCTTCAGCTGGAGGCCCGTCAAACGGGATACAGCGTATCGTTGCCCGGGTATCATCTTTTACCCTTAGTTCGCACTCCGGATCACCGCACCAGGGACTGAGAAATAGACCTCGCTTCTCCTCTACCTTCCCGGTGAACTCTTGGTAATCAGTACAATGATAGCTATTTTGTTCTAAAAAGCGTTTTGCTTTATCAAATAAGGATTGCTGAGCCTCCTCCAGCAATCGGGGCAACCGGGCGGCCAGCTCATGGAGAGGGAGGGCTTCCCGGAAATCATCGTGACGGCGGACCAGGAGAACCTGCCTGTTATCCAGATCCCGGGGGCCCAGCTCCAGGCGGATCGGAACACCCTTCATCTCCCACTGGTTAAATTTCCACCCCGGTGAATACTCCTCCCGATCATCTAAATGAACCCGGATCCCCTGCCGGGACAGTTCGGCTTCCACCCCTTTAGCCGCCTCCAGCACCTCCGCCCGTCGCTTTTTGGAAATGATAGGCACCACTACCACTTGGGTAGGAGCGACCCGGGGCGGTATAATCAACCCCCGGTCATCACCATGAACCATGATTAGCGCCCCGATCAGCCGGGTCGATACCCCCCAGGAGGTCTGCCAAACATGCTTAAGTTGATCGTCCCGATCAAGAAATGTAATATCGAAAACCCGGGCAAAATGCTGGCCTAAATTATGGGATGTGCCGGCCTGTAGGGCCCGCCCATCGCTCATCAAGGCCTCCACCGTATAGGTGCGCAACGCCCCGGCAAATTTTTCTCTCTCGGTTTTTTGACCGTCTAGCACCGGGATAGCCAGCTCTGTTTCGATAAACTCCTTGTAGACCGCCAGCATTTTCCGGGCCTCCTCCTCTGCCTCTTCAGAGGTGCGGTGGCAGGTATGTCCCTCCTGCCAGAGAAACTCCGAGGTTCTTAAAAAGGGCCGGGTAGACTTTTCCCAGCGGACTACGTTACACCATTGGTTAATCAAGACCGGCAGATCCCGCCAGGACTGGATCCAGCGCGAATAAAAATCACAGATAATGGCCTCCGAGGTCGGCCGGATCACCAGTGGTTCACCTAGAACCTCATCGCCCCCCTTTGTAACCAAGGCCACCTCCGGCGCAAAGCCGGCCACGTGATCCGCCTCTTTTTGCAGTAAATTCTGCGGGATAAAGAGGGGGAAATAGGCATTTTGGTGCCCAGTCTCCTTAATTCGCCGGTCCAACCGTTCTTGTAATTTTTCCCAGATAGCATAACCGTAGGGGCGAATCGCCATGCAACCCTTTACCGGAGCGTAATCCATCAACTCCGCCTTTAGCACCACATCACTGTACCACTGGGAATAGTTTTCTGACCGGGGGGTAATCTCTTTTACATAGGATTTCTTCAATAGCTTACGCCTCCTGCCACCGGACCATAAGCCGGGCCGGTATTGATACTGCCCTGCTACCGCATCGATAAACTTAATCCCCATTACAATCAATAAGGCCGGCACTCGCCGGGTTAAGGCTACCCATATTAATATAGCCTACCCGGTATGTTTAATGCCGGCGGCGGTGAGCCTTTCTATCATTTATTCCACAATTGGCCCTTGATTCCTGCCCCGGCGACAACCTTTTAGCGGTTCGACCCCGCTACCCCGGCCCCCGGAAGGCTTGCCAAATAACCCCATCCCAGTTGATCCAACCGGTAAATTCCGGTATAATAGGCACGAAAAGGGGAGTAGCTGGCAGCTTATCCTGCCGGGTTAGGGTCAACATCACGGTATATATACCTGGCCCACCGCTTATGCAGCAAGACCTTGGACATGCTTAAGGCATGACAAGGTTTTTTCTTTTTACCAGGACTTTTTGAATTATTACAGACCGGGTTAACAAAAACTAAGATCGATAAAGGGTGATGACAGGTGACCGAATGGTCCTCTATCTCGAAAACTAACACTATTCAACGGCTTAAGACCGACCCCCAAAGGGGGCTGGCCGCCGGCGAGGCAGCTTTGAGGCTCAAACGGCACGGGCCCAATCGGCTCCCGGAGAAGGGCGGCCGCTCCCCGGTACAGATGCTGCTGGCCCAGTTCCAGGAGTTCCTGGTCCTGCTCTTGATCGGTGCAGCTATCGTCTCCCTGTTTCTGAAAGAAACTACCGATGCGCTGGTGATCTTAATCGTGGTCGCGGTGAACGCAGTCCTCGGCGTCACCCAGGAATTTAAGGCGGAAAAATCGCTAGCGGCCTTAAAAGAGCTCTCCCCGCCCCTGGCCCGAGTTATCCGGGGGGGCGCCGTTGCCGAGATACCGGCCGCTGAGCTGGTTCCCGGCGACCTTATCCTCTTAAGTGCCGGCGATTTTATCCCCGCCGATGCCCGGCTACTCGAAGCGGCCAACCTGAAAGTTGATGAATCGGCCCTGAGCGGAGAGTCGGTGCCCGCAATTAAAGATGCGCAGGCGCAATTTCCCACCGACGAGCCGCCGCCCCTGGCTGAAAAGGCAAACCTGGTCTTCATGGGGACAATGGTTAGCTCCGGCCGGGGAAAAGCCCTGGTTATCTCCACTGGCCTGGAGACGGAGATCGGACGGATCGCCACCCTCCTGCAAACCGTTAAAAGTGAAAAGACCCCCCTACAGCAAAAGCTTGACGGGCTTAGCCGCCGGCTGGGGCTCCTGGCCATCGGGATCTGCCTCTTAATATTTATACTGGGGACAGCAGCCGGGAACGATCTTTTTCAAATGTTTCTAACCGCGGTTAGTCTGGCGGTGGCCGCTATCCCGGAGGGTCTACCGGTTATTGTCACCATCGTTTTAGCCACCGGCGTCCGGGGAATGGCCCGCCGGCAGGCCATTATTCGCAAGTTGCCAGCGGTGGAGACCCTGGGGGCAGCCACCGTAATCTGCTCGGATAAAACCGGTACCCTGACCCAAAATGCCATGACCCTGCGGCAAATCGTAACCGGGGAAAAGATTTACCGGGTTACTGGCGAGGGGTACGAAACCCGGGGCGACTTTTGGGAAGGGGAGCGCCGGGTAGAGCCCGCTACAGATTTCCTGCTGACGATGGTCCTTAGGGCGGGCCTGCTTTGTAACGATGCCCGGTTAATCCACGAGGAGGGCCGGCCGCAGATAGCGGGGGATCCCTCCGAGGGGGCCCTGGTAGTAGCCGCTGCCAAGGCCGGCTTAACCCGGGAGGGGGTAATGGACCGGTGGCCACGGGTAAAGGAGTTTCCCTTTGATCCGGTCCGCAAAAGAATGAGCACGGTCTGCCGGGGAACTATCCCCGGGTGGAGGGGTGAAAACGGGGTTGACTGCTGGGTCCTGACCAAGGGGGCACCGGATTTGGTAATCGAACACTGCCACTACTGGCTTAGCCAGGAGGGTCCCCGGCTACTTACCCCGGATTGGAAAACCTTTTTTAAGGAACATAACTCTAGGATGGCCGAAAAGGGCCTGCGGGTACTGGCTCTGGCCCTTCGGCCGGTGGCGACTTTACCTACCACGGCCGCCGGGGCGGAGACCGGGCTCTACCTGCTTGGGCTGGTGGGAATGATGGATCCCATCCGCCCGGAGGCCCACCGGGCCCTGGAAGAGTGCCGGCAGGCGGGGATCCGGGTGAAGATGATTACCGGTGATCACCGCGATACGGCACTGGCTATCGGCCGGGATCTGCAGCTGGCCACCGACCGGCGGCAGGTGATTACCGGTGAAGAGCTGGCCCAAATTAACCGGGAGAAGCTAAAACATAAGGTAGACGGCTTTAATATTTTCGCTCGGGTCTCCCCGGAACATAAGGTCCAGATTGTCGATGCACTGAAGGCAAGGGGCGAAATAGTGGCAATGACCGGGGACGGTGTAAACGACGCACCGGCTCTGAAGCGAGCCGATATCGGTATCGCCATGGGCAAGACTGGGACCGATGTGGCCCGGGGGGCGGCTGAAATGATCCTGGCCGATGACAATTTTGCCACCATCGTCGGGGCGGTCCGGGAGGGGCGGGTTATCTTTGAAAATATCAGGAAGACAATCTATTTTTTACTCTCGTGTAACGGCGGCGAGATATTAACAATCCTGGCCGCCATCCTTTTCCGCTGGCCCCTCCCCCTGCTGCCAATCCAGATCCTATGGATTAACCTGGTTACCGACAGCCTGCCAGCCCTGGCGCTGGGGATAGAGGCCGCCGACCCGGAGGTGATGAAAAGGCCTCCCCGGGATCCGGCGGAGGGGATTTTCGGGCCCCGCTCCAGGCAGACCATCGTAGCCTTCAGCCTCTTAATCGCCCTAACCGCCCTGATCGCCTTCCGTCTCGGTTTAAACCAATCCCCGATTAAGGGTCAAACCATGGCTTTCGCTACCCTGGCCTTGGGCCAGCTCTGCTATGCTTTTAATTTCCGCTCCTTAAAGGTCCCCTTCTTGAAGCAAGGCCCGGCCGGGAACCCCTCCCTGGTGGTAGCCTTCCTGGTATCGGGTACAGCTCAGCTGGCGGTATTGTTAGTACCTTTTCTAAGGACCGTCTTCCATACAGTTAGCCTGGCCGCCGCCGACTGGCTCGTGATCTTGGGGCTTAGCCTTTTACCCCTGGCAGGGGGTGAGCTCTGGAAATTGGCCAGCAACAGAAACCCTAGCCGGTCCGGGGATTAATGATGGAGACGGCGTGATACCTCTCCGCCAGGTTCTTCTCCAGGGCTGCCGTTACCTGCCCTAGCGTTACCTGCTGTAACAGTTCGGGAAAGCGGAATAAATCGATGCCTTTAAACCGGTATCCCAGGAAATTATAGGCGATAAATTCCAGGGAGTTAAAGCGCCGAATAAAGCCCCCCAAAATATTGCGTCGGTGGCGTTCAAACTGTTCCCTGGAGATGCCTTTCTTTTGCATCTCCTCTATCGCCTCCAGGATCCGCCGGTACAGCTCCTCCGGATCCCGGCTCTCGCCGCCAATCAGGGCGTAGCCGTAGGTCTGCTCGGCCGTGTAGCCGGCTTCGAATTGAGCATCGATCAGGCCCTCCTGGTAAAGCTGGTTATACAACGGCTCACTATGGCCAAACAAAATCTCCATCAACAGCTCCATGATTATCTCTTGCCGGAATAGCTCCTCTCCCCCTAATTTATCTACCTCCGGATCTTTAAAGCCGATGTAAATGATCGGGTTGGAGACCGTTAACTCGGCGGTCACCCGCCGTTCTTTAATCTCGGGGGGCTCCTCCGGATAAAACCGCTCGATCTCACCCAGGGGCCGGTAGGGACGGCGGCTTAAATTTTCTTGAACCTGTTCCGCTACCCGCCCCGGCTCCAGATCCCCAACGACAAAGACAGCCATGTTACTGGGGTGATAATAGGTCTGGTAGCAGCGATAGAGCAGCTCCGGATTGATCTGCGCAATACTCTCCAGGCTGCCAGCAATATCCCGGCGCACTGGATGTTCCTGGTAGAGGGCACCTAGTAAATTGGTAAATACCTTCCACCGGGGATGATCCGCATACATCTGGATCTCTTGCCCGATTATCCCCTGCTCCTTTTGAACCGTCTCCTCAGTAAAATATGGTTCCTGGACAAAATCGAGAAGTAGCTCCAGGTTCTCTTCAAAAAAACTGGTACAGGAGAAGAGATAGGTAGTATTGGTAAAGGAGGTAAAGGCATTGGCGGAGGCTCCCAGGGAGGCGAAGCGATCAAAAACATTGCCCCTCTCATCTTCAAACAGTTTATGTTCGAGGAAATGGGCCACCCCATCGGGTAACTCTTGGATCCCCTCCCCCCCCTCCACCCGGTAGCGATTATCAATCGAACCAAAACGGGTGGAAAAGATGGCATACTTTTTTATGTAACCGGGCTTGGGTAGCACGTATAGCTCCATCCCGGGATCAAGATTGTACCGATATACCTCCTCGCCCAGCAAACGGTTCCTTTGAATTACCTGTTCTGGTGGTTTCAACTGGAACTTCCCCCTTCCCGGCCCTGCAATAGATAGACCGTATCGAGCTGGATCCCGGCGGCAACCTCCGCCACCTGTCCGGCGGTAACTTCATTGATCTTTTCAACCATCTCTTCAGTGTTTTCCCCCTGTCCCCCGATCGCCTGATCCAACATTAAATTGATCTTCTGGAAGGGATTATCCTCCCCGGTACGAAGCTGATTGATCAAGCCTCGCCGGGTATTTTCCATCTCCTGGCGACTAATCTCTCCCCGGGCTATTGCCCTTACCTGTTCTTCGATGATACCCCGGGCCTGTTCATAGTTGGCCCCTTCGATACCTGAAGAGATAACCATGATCCCCTTGTGACGCTCGATCCGTGAGTGGACATAATAGGCCAGACTGGCTCTCTCGCGGACATTGAGAAAAAGCTTGGAATGGGGAAAGCCACCCAGTACGCCATTATAAACCAGCAGGGGATAAAAGAGCCGCTCTCCGGGGCGGATATTGGTGCGGTAGCCCAGGATAAGCTTGGCCTGGTTAACCGGCAGCTCCTCTTGCTTAAATTTTACCTCTTCCACTGCCTTATTAACTACGGTAGCAGGAAGGGGCTCCTCCCGGGGCCGGCGGTCAAAGGAAAAGACCCGCTCCGCCGTGTCAAATACCCGCTCGGGCTCCACCTCCCCGACTACGTACAGTTCCAGGGGGTTGGAGGATAGTACCTCCTGGTAGTAGCGCCAAAGCGATACGGGGGTAACGGTGGCCAATCCCTCCAGTTCCCCCAATTTGTAGATCCCGAATCTTTCGCCGGCACACATAGTGCTCAGGCAGCGCTGCATAGCATATAGCGTCTTATCATTGATCAGGCCCCGGATCTCCCTTTCCAGCTGTTCCTTCTCCTGGTCCAGATAGTCGGGTTTAAACCCCTCCCCCTCCTGTAGCGGCTCGGCTACCAAGCTGCCCAAAAGGGCCATTCCCCGGTGAAACAGGTCCGGTATCTCCGGGCCATACTGATCATGGACCATGCTTAAAGAGAACGAGAGCAGATGCCGCTCTCCTTTTTTTAGAACATCGGTAGCCAGTTCGGCCCCGTAGAGCCGCTCCAGCTCTCGCCGGACCGCAATATTATCGGGAAAACGCCGGCTACCCCGCCGGAGCACCTCCCCAAGCAAGGCGTGACTGCTGGCCAGGTCTTCTCTTAGTTCCTGATGGATAAAAAAACCCAGGCTGACCGTTTTAAACTTCCTGGTAGGTAAAAATACTACCCGGATCCCGTTGGGAAGTTCCTTCGCATAGATCTCCTTGTTCAAATTATCCCCCCCTAACATTTATTTGAGACACGCAGTATTTTCACCTATTTCTTGGCCCGGCTGGATATTCCTGCCCGGGGCCAGTTTCTTTTAGCGACTGTTTCGTTGACTACGCCAATCCATAACGGCGGAACTGTATAGAGCAGCACCAGTGCCGCCGCCACCACTCCCGAGTCATTAGTCAGCAGGGCAACCAGAGCTCCAAGCACCCCGGCGGCCGAGACCCGCAAGAGGACTGGCTGTCGCCGGTAAAGGCGTTTCAACACCCCTACCGGGTAGAAACAGAGCACCACCATTACCCCCAAGAGCACCACCAGCGCCCGGCTCCAGATGGAATAACGGATTAAGCGCCAGTTCATGGCCGCCTTTCGTCCCACCGTCTCCCAGAAGGTACCCAGGTTTCCCCCCGCCACCGCCTCCCCCAAGCGACCCACATGGGAGGCTAGGCCGCTCCATCCCCAATAGTTTAGGGCCACTAGTAGAAGAAGGGCTACCAGCAAAAAATAACCAATGGTGACCGGCAGATCGGCCTTCCGTCCCGGTGAACCCCCCAGGCCGGCCCAGGCCGCCCCGAAGGTTACCGCCGCAGTCAGTGTTCCTCCAAAGTTTGCCCCAAATTGGGGGGAAGAGAGCAGGAATACGACGAACAGGTAGATAAAGAATACTGCCAGGGCTGTCGCCCTTCCCTTCTTACCCTCCACCCCGGTAGCGGGTAAAATTTTTGCCGGGATCCCTTCCACCATGGTTAGGCTGCCCAGCAGGGCTGATCCTATAAGCACCCCCATGTACTCATTGCCTAGACCATAGTAGCGGGCTCCGACTATTGGATCGTAGCCCAAGAGGGAAAATTTCTGAAGGTTTGAACCGCTCAGGGTATCCAACAATAGGGCCAGCACCGTAATTAACCCCAGAAGAACCCAGGACCCCCTACTATTTTTTAGCCTGATTCGGGTCAATAAAAATAGTAGGATCCCTGTAAGCCCGGCTAGCAACAGGGCGGAGAGGTAGACCGAACCGGTGGGGAAGCCGGGCCACCAACCTAAAAGTAGGGCGGCCAAGGGGAACAGCATAATCAATTTAAAACCCCCATTGAGCCGGGCTACCGCCGGTATCCCCAGGGAGAGCCCCCCTAGGGATAGTAGCAGCCATCCGATTAGCGCCAGGATATATCCCCTCAGTAGAGGGGGACGCTGCCGGTAGACCAGGTTAGAGCGGTTGTAAAATTGATCCAGGTAGTTTAAGGGGTCCGGGTGGGAAGAGATAGTTAGGTCGGGGCCGGTGCCGATCTGATTGACGTCCCCGGCCAGGTACGAGATTAATACCGGCGCCAGGTCGGTATTAGTCAGCAGGCCTAGCCGGCGGGTACCATTACCGGTTAAAAGCCCCGGATAGGCCGGAGCCTCGAGAAGTAAACAGGGAACCAGGCTCTCCCCCTCCCCGGGGAGGTTTTTGGGCGGGGTAGGGGCAACCAAGATCAGTGCGGTCCCCCCCCCTACCCGGGACTCCAAATCCGCCAGCAAGAGCTCCAACTCGCCCATGGTCTCTTCCAACAGGTTCTGTTGCCTTACAGGGGATAGCCGCTCCCAGTACTGATCCAGCCGGGCAAAATCACCGAAATCCAGCACGATTAAGGCGGTGGTAGGGAGCGCCTCCGTTACCAACTGAAACAGCTTGCTAATATCGGTCCGCCATCCGTACGGGAAAAGCGGATCTTCTTTTAAAATTCCCGAGCCGATCTGCCCCTGCGGTACCTCCCCCTGCCGATCCATGGCAATCAAAACCGCACTGCGGTCGGGTAACTCATGGTCACCATTGCCAAATACCGCCACCGCCAGCCCCCTGTCTGCCAGCTGTTGCCCCAGGTATCCGACATTAACCGGGTAGCCCAGGTCACTATTTCTTTTAAGTAGGGTATTAATCTGCGGGTGACATACCCGCCCCGCAGGATACCGACCGGTATTTCTTAAATATTCGAGGCCGGCCGGTATTCCCCGCCCCTCCTCTTCCCGCTGGTAAGCCTGCCCCCCTTCCGGCCCGGCCATCGCCCGCGCCCCAGCACCGATACTTAAATAGCTACCTTCACTGGTAGCGCTCCCGGCCCGGGCATTCATCAATCCTATTGCGCCCCGGGAAAGAATAGAGTGGAGGACCGGCCCGCATTTTTCACGCATGAGCGGGTAACTTAGCCGATCCACCACCAGCAATATCACCCGCTTCTCCTCCCGTTCCGGTTCTTGGGAAACCGGGGCGGAAGCGGCAGGCGTAACCCAGGCTGCTACCAGGATGAGAAGAGAGAATAACGCCACCGGTAAACGGTACAGGGTCCCGCCCCCATTATGTAAACCTCCCGAACTATTTTTTTTACAACGCAACAACCAAGCCCCCATTTACGATGATCCGCCCTATCCTGAAAATATGGGCTACCTCCCTTTAGAATACCCGGATTTTAGCACTTAAAAACCGGATTGCTATTCATAAAATCTAGCGGCCTCTATTTATTGACTTGGCTTCTTATAGATGCTATGATCATTAGTGCTGGCGCCCGTAGTGAAAGGGATATCACGCAGGCCTCCGGAGCCTGAAGTCGGGGTTCGAATCCCTGCGGGCGCACCACTTATACCCTTGACGCTAAGGGTAATTTTTTTGCCTTAAGCCTTTATATTTATTATTGCTAACATGATTTGCCCGTATTATACTTATTCTAGTGGCATGGGAAGGGGGGTGGGGCTGTGAGTGGTAGCGACGACACTTCCAAACCCGGGAGGCTTTGTCGTCTTATAACTGGTTGTACCGGTTCTATAAGCTTCGTTAACAGGCTCTACCGCAGCCTTACTTGCAAAGGAGGGACTCTTTTTCATGCCCGCTACACATCCGACTACCCTGGCCGATAACCTGCGCCTTCTTTTAGCTGAAGGTAACAACACCCAAATCATTGGGCTGCTAAAAGAACTTCAGCCCTACGATCGCTCACTTTTATTTAAAGAGCTAGATTACAAAGAACAGCTACAATTGTTGGGTCGGTTGCCAACCGAGCTAGCTGCAGAAATCCTGGAATATCTTGAGCCTTACCTGCAGTACAGCCTCCTGGATCACCTCCCGCCGGGCCCCCAAAAAGAGATCTTAAACCAGCTATCAAGTGACGTTATAATTCAACTCTTTACCGCCATCCACCCCCGCCAGGCAGAACAGCTGATGGCTGCCTTGCAGGATCCTTACCGATCTAAAATCCGTGAGCTAATGCTTTATCCCGAGGATACCGCCGGCAGTTTGGCCAACATCGACTATATCGCCGCCCGCGAATGGTGGACCGGTAAGCAGACCCTGAGCCATATCCGGAAGATAGGTAAAGAGGCGGAGATTATTGCCTACATCTACGTTCTAGGCCCACTGGGACAGCTAACGGGAGTCTTATCCCTAAGAGAACTTATAATGGCCCCACCGGAAAGCTCTTTAAAAGAAATTATGGCCACTAATGTTGTCTCTATCCTAGCAGAAGAAGACCAGGAGGATGCAGCCCGCCTGCTAGCTCGCTACGATCTGATCGCCCTTCCGGTGGTCAATATAAGCAACCAGATGGTCGGGATTATTACCGTTGACGATATCCTGGATGTTATTGAAGATGAGGCGACGGAGGATATCCAGATGTTGGGTGGTAGCCGGCCGCTGGATAGCCCTTACCTGCACGCCGGATTTTATTCCCTCTTCCAGAAACGGATCATCTGGCTATTACTGCTTTTTGTTGTACAGACTTTAACCGGATCTATTTTAAAACATTATGAACATATGCTGGCCCAGGTAGTAGCCTTAACCTTTTTCATACCGCTTCTTATCGATACCGGTGGTAATGCTGGCTCCCAGGCCTCAACCCTGGTGATACGGGCCATGGCGGTGGGGGAAGTTACCGCCGGGGATTTTTTTAAGGTAATATGGAGAGAGATCCGCCTGGGGCTGGTCCTGGGGCTGTCCATGGCTGCGTTCTCCCTGCTCTTTGTCCGTTTCCTCCATGGCTCCCTCTATATCGGGATCACCGTCTCCGTCACCCTGATTGCTATCGTCACTATTAGCTCTTTTATCGGGGCTATTTTACCGATGCTCGCCAAACGGTGGGGGGTAGACCCGGCGGTTATCTCTGCTCCCTTGATTACAACCGTGGTTGATACCAGCGGCCTGGTTATCTATTTCCTGCTGGCTCGCTGGATACTAGGATTTGCTTAAAACAGGCTATGGAAACTAATTGATTCTTTCTGCATGAGCCGGGTCACAACCCTCCGGGCCACACTAACCTCCAACAAAAGATCATCTTTCTGCCGGTGGGCCGACAGGTGGGCTACCCGGGCCACAGCTTCATCTACCCGATCCACATCCCGCCGATCCATTACCGGTGACCAGGTGGCATCGGCCTGTTTCCAGGCCTTTTTTAACCGGGCAGAGGCCTGTTGCACCTGCGCCCAGTTTTCTGCCTCTGCTGCCTGTTCCAGTTCTACCAATTCCCTTTGAAGATCCCGTTGGAGCCCGGCACTATAGATGTAAAGCCCGGTCGCCGATAGGCTGATTACCACTATAATTCCCAACGCCACCCAGATCATTTTCATGCAAACTTATCCTTTCTCTGGTAATATAGGTTTCCTTCCGTATCCAAGCTGGCAAATAGTACCTCTTGGAAGGAGGTTATCCCCAACCCGGCCAGCTCCCCTTTTAACCAAAGTTCATCCAGCTTAACCTTGGAAAGATTCTCGTAGTTAACATTCCCATCGATAACTAGGGGATAGGGCAGTCCTTCGTAAGAGGTAGCGAGTCCCATATCCTTAGGTTTAACTGGACGATGTTGGGATTTTGAGATAACACTTAGCTCACCGTTGGTCTCCATGACGGCAAATTCTACCTCCGTGATATTGGGATAACCGGCTATTCGCAATAGTTCCAGTAAATCGTTGATATTTACCCGTAGATTCTTAAGCTCAGCCTCTTGAATTTTGCCATTCATGATCACTACACTGGGTCGCCCGCATAGTGCCGCCCTTACCCGTTCACTCTTTTGCGCGGAGTAGGAGACCAGGATCTGAAATGAAAGCAGCAAGGCAATCGGTATAATACTGTTTATTAGCGGGATGCCGATATCCTCCATGGGGATAGCCGCTAGGGCTGAGACCATGATCAATACCGCTAGTTCGTAAGGTTGCAATTGGCCGATTTGCCGCTTTCCCATCAGACGCATTACTGCTACCACCAATATAAAAAGGATCAGGGTCCGCAGTATGACTACAATCAAATCTTATCCCCCCCATCTAGTTGGGCCACGATGCTATTTTTATCTTTTGTTTAAATATGTTCTTTAGTCATGCCCTTTACCTCTTGCTTTATAGTTAATATATTTTTCCATGAAAGGACTCCCGATCCCTGAAAATAGCCACGCTAGTAACAAGCCAGGCTGAAAGAATTGGGCGCCACGAAAGAATCATTTATACGAAGAATGGAGAGATAGAGTATGACCTGGCCATCATTGCCACCAGGGCGGAACTAGATTCCAGGGCTATTCCCGGTATGCAGGAGGCCGGCCCCGATGCCCAATCCTCCGCCGGTGGCCTGGCCGGGTGAATTATATTTACCGGGAGGGGGCTCTCCCCATGGCCGACAGCATTTTTAAAGATCCCATAAACTTTTTACCCCTACCAACAGGTCGACTATGGAACGCAATTAAACCACTATTGATATACTGGTGGAATTTGGACCATGGATAAAATCGGATTTTCCGGGGACGCTAAGACCACTTAAATCTTAATCCCAGAAAGGAGCAATAGAGTGCATATTAACAAACAGGAGCTTCAGAACTTACGCCACCTGATCGGCTCCCATGAAACCGCCCACATCAAATTAGAACAATATGCTCAACAGTGTACCGATCCCCAGATCAAACAGATGTTTCAGCAATCGGCCCAGTCGGCCCAGAATACCAAACAAAAATTAATGTCATTTTTACAGTAAAGGAGCTGAGTTAAATGCAAGAAAAAGATATGGTTAACGATATCCTGTCAACCGTAAACAGCAGCCTGTCCGGTTATGCCAGTATGATTGCTCAAAGTTCCAGCCAAAACCTAAGGCAAACCCTGCAACAGATCCGCAACTCCGATGAACAGTTCCAGTACCAGCTTTATCAGGTGGCAGAGCAAAAGGGGTACTACAAGCCGGCAGAGCAGGCCGATACACAGGAAATACAAAAGGTTAAACAAATATTTTCCCAATAACCTCCACCCTTGTAATACTAAAAAATCAAGTGTTTACGGTAATCAATTACCTAAACACTTGATTTTTTTATTAACCGTCATCTGGGCTTAAGGTGCCAAGCCACCTAAAAAAATGGTTCCATATCTGCTCCCGATGCTCTGAGAACTGGTGATCGGCCCCCTCAATAATAGCCAATTCTTTCGGCTCACCAGCAGCAGCAAAAAGCAGGTGTACATCAGAGATAGGAACAACCTGATCAGCGGTGCCGTGAAAAAGAAGCAGGGAACGGGGCGCCACCCGGGCGGCACAGGCAGGCAGGTCGTATCGCCTTAAATCTTGAAAAAAACGCCTGCGCAAATATACCGATGAATCAGACTCACCGGGTAATTTTATTTTCCCATCGGCGGGACCTGTAAGATTGATCTCCTCCCCAATATAGGCACTAAAAAGTTCCAACGGTCGGGCTACAGCAGCCCAGGTACAGACCGCACATATATCCCGGTCGGCAGCGGCATAAGCTAGAACAGTTGTTCCCCCGAAGCTTCTCCCATTGAGAATGATCCGCCGGTAACCCCTTGAACGAGCCCAATCAACAGCTGCCCCCAGATCCTCAACCTGCCGGGAAAGGGTAATCTCCCCCCAAACCCCCTCGCTCTCACCACTGCCGGTAAAATCAAAAAGTAGAGTGTTAAAACCGAGAAGAGATAGCTCATCCGCCATGGCTACCGCTGCACCGCCACTCTCTTTACTTCCCGAAAACCCGTGACAGACCACGACCAAGGGAGGCGCCTCCGTTCCCCCGGGCAATTGTTCTGATTTGCCCTCCTCCGAAAGTACAGTCCGCAGTAAACCCGAAAGCTTCAACCCTTGCCGATTAAGAATCGTTAATTTTTGCCAACCCAAGTTGTTCCCCCCAACATTTTGTTTAACTATTCTTTCTTGACCGGGCTATATTTTCCTTTTAACCCCAAAACATTGATAGACTGTAAACGGCCCATAAGGAGGCTGCACTCAAAGCGGGCGGGGAACACAGTATCCATCGTGGACCGGTTTCAATTCCTCATAGGTAGGCTGTAAACAAGCCCTTCGCCTAAATTAACCCCATACTCCATCATGTTTCAATTCCTCATAGGTAGGCTGTAAACGGAGTATCACTCCGCGGCTGCTCTCGGCGAAAGAAAAGTTTCAATTCCTCATAGGTAGGCTGTAAACGTAAATCTTACGTTCAGCCAATACTCACACCTCCTAGTTTCAATTCCTCATAGGTAGGCTGTAAACTATATACCACAAAACAGGAGTATATGATCTTGATTACGTTTCAATTCCTCATAGGTAGGCTGTAAACCATGGGCCCACCGCCGCCACCATCCGCCATTATGGCTGGTTTCAATTCCTCATAGGTAGGCTGTAAACGGAGTATCACTCCGCGGCTGCTCTCGGCGAAAGAAAAGTTTCAATTCCTCATAGGTAGGCTGTAAAC
>JAAZLS010000062.1 GCA_012799185.1 Bacillota bacterium
CCTCTATAACTCGTTTCCCCAGATCGGCAAATACCTGTCTCCAGGGGGTAAAATGTTCCACCACCAGCTCACCGCGGGCGTAGCAGGAGGCCAGGTCCCGATCAAAGGGTATCTTTAATAGTACAGGCAACCCCTCCCGTTCGCAGTACTCTTCAATAGATCTATTATCGCTGTTTTCAAGGTAACGATTAATTACTACCCCGGCGGGGATTTTCATAATTTTTATGAGTTCTACTGCCAGTTTTAAATCATGCAACCCGAAGGGCGTTGGTTCGGTAACCAGAAGACAATAATCGCTGCCCTTTACTGTCTCTACTGCTGAACAGGAGTTGCCCGGGGGGGCATCAACTATAGTTAAATAATTGGGATTAATCTCCTCCTTGACAGCTTCAATTAAAGGGGGGGAGAGAGCCTCCCCCGGTTCCAGCCGCCCGTGACCAAATTGGATCTCCCCGGTCCGACCGGTCTCGAGAACACCGATAGGACGATCAAATTCAGTAATAGCCCCCTCCGGGCAGAAATAGGCACACCCCCCACAGCCGTGGCAAAGTTGCTCAAAGACCAACACCTTGGATTCAGCAACCATGAGGGCATTAAAAGCACATACTTCTGCACAGAGACCGCAATAGGTACACTTTTCTTCATCCACCTCCGGCACGGGTATTGTTACCGGGCGGCTTGAATTAAGCTCGGGCTTTAAAAAAAGGTGGGCATTGGGTTCCTCTACATCGCAGTCTAAAAACTGCACCTTTGATTTGTTATCGATAGTCTGTACCAGGTTGGTGGCAATAAAGGTTTTACCCGTGCCACCTTTACCGCTGATTACACTTACAATCATGGGTATCTCTTCTTTCCAGGTTTGATAACCCGCCGGTTCCAAAATATTTAATCGGTCGGCTCCCACTTTAATTACAGCCATGCCCCCCGGGGCCCGGCTCGCCGCTACCGCGGCCTTGACCCCGCTCACAGAGGCTGTCCCTCGAGGTAAGCTTCCCCGCCAGGTAATCTTCTACTGCCTGTTCCACCGGGCCGGTGATGCCGATAATTACCTCAATATTATTTTGGTTAAACAGGTCGATAGCTCTCCGACCTGCCCCCCCGGTAATAATGCAGGTCACTCCCCTTTCGGCTAGGTACCCGGGTAAGAAACCCGGTTGGTGCCCCGGGCTGGGGATAACCTCCTGGGAGGCAACTTTACCCTCGGCTATCTCAACCAGGGTATATTCGGGACAACGCCCAAAATGCTGGGCTACGCAACCTTGTTCGGTAGGGATAGCAATTTTCAATGAAAATACCTCCTCTTATTGAGTCGAACCAAAGTGGGAATCCACGGTAGGCCCCGAGACCAGGTTAAGCTTGCCCTCGGAATAAAGGTTTAAAGTCTCTTCCACCGTTCCGGTTATCCCACTGTAAACCTTAATGTCGGCTGCCCGCAGCGCAGTAGCGGCATTGGGTCCGATATTACCAACCGCCACCGCTTCAACTTTCTCGGCAAATAGAAGGCGGGCAGTTTGGGTTCCGGCACCGCCGGGCGCCCTGGCGCCGCTATTGGAGATAGACTTGATTAACTCTCCCCTCTCCGTATCGAGGATCACAAAGTAGGGACACCGCCCGAAACGCTGATCTACCGGCGCAGTTAATCCCTCACCCTGGGCACAAACAGCTAATTTCATCTTAAACCCCTCCTGATTAATGTTTAAATTATTTAACCACCGGTTACCTTAATTTTTACTGTTTAACAAATCGGGAACCTGTCGTAAAAAATCAACCTGGTACTGTTCAATCTCTCCCCGGTCCCCCAGCCGGGATATTTCCGGATCTAGTGGAATTTCCCCCAGCCGCCTGATACCGGTTGCCGCTGCTACCTCCTCTGCCTGACTTGCCCCAAACAGCTCCAATTTTTCCCCACAATGGGGACAGTGTAGGCTGCTCATATTTTCAATGAGACCGATGATGGGGACATCGAGCATGCGGGCCATGTTGATCGCCTTTTTTACCACCATTACTGCTAAATCCTGGGGCGAGGTGACAATAATCAAACCGGATAAGGGTAGGGATTGAAGCACGGTTAAGGGCGAATCGCCGGTACCGGGGGGTAGATCCACTACTAAGTAGTCCAACTCACCCCAGAGCACATCGGTCCAAAACTGTTTCACGGCCCCGCCGATTAACGGACCCCTCCAAATCACCGGGTCTTCTTCCTGTTTCAATAGTAAATTAAGGGACATGATTTTTATTCCCAGTTTACTGGAGGGGGGAACAATTTTGCTTTCTTTCAGTACCGGATGCTCATGAAGGCCAAATAAAGTAGGGATACTGGGACCAGTTATATCGGCATCCAGCAGGCCAACCTTATAACCCTCCCGGCTTAGACTAGCTGCCAGCAGGGCTGAGATCGAGGATTTTCCAACCCCCCCTTTTCCACTCATCACGGCAATAACATGTTCAATCCGGCTCTGATCCGGCTGGCCCAACTTCTCCAACGGGGATTTGCGATTTTCAGTATCGGGACGGGATGCAGTTTCTTTCATCTAAATCCCTCTTTTCCAGGTAGAAATATTTGATTTTGAAATGGCCAGATCCTCCCTCCGATCCGAGGTGCCACCAAAAAACACTATTATCATTATACCCAACCCAACCAACAGCAAGGCCAATAATGCTGGCGGTAGCACCGTATCCAGCAATAAGTTTATCATAGTACCGGCGGAGAGGGAGGTGATAATCATTAGAAATACGGACGCCAGTAAATCCCTGGCACCCAATTCTTTATAAAGAATAATGAAGGTGGCGGCACAGGGGAAATAGGTGGCCAGCACAGTAGCCCCGGTTACAAACTGGCTGGCAGTAAGACCCAAGGGGACCAACATGGCCACTGCCACATCTTTCCGGAGCACGCCGACCAGCAGGGTAGAGACCGCCTCCCCGGGCAACCCCAGGAGACCTTTAACCACCGGTGATAGGGCCCCTGCTAGGAATTTGATCACTCCGGAGATATAGAACAGATTAATAATAAGAATACCTAAAAATATAAACGGTAGGGCCTCCAGCAAAAAATGACTGAGCCGCATCTGTAACTTTTGAAGTTGACTCTTAAGGTGGGGCCACCGGTAGGGCGGTATCTCCATAATCATGGAGGGGGTGTACCCGGGTAAAACCTTGTCCAAGAGTAAACCTAGCACAGCCCAGATAAAAAAGAGGGTAGCAAAGATCACAGCCAGGTATGCGGTGCCGTACCGGGCCACCAGCCCTACAACCATTGACATTTGAGCAGCACAGGGAATAGTGATCGCAATTAGAGTACAGGCTAAAAATCTTTCCCGCCGGCTCTCTAAACTGCGGGCGGACATTATGGCCGGAACATTGCATCCCAACCCCAGGATCATAGGAATAATTGCAAATCCGTGAAGCCCCAGGCGATGCATTAGCCGATCGGTCATAACCGCCAGGCGAGGCAGGTAACCACAATCTTCTAAGAAGCCCAGCCCCAGATAAAAGAGCACTAGAAACGGCAAAACGATGCCAAACACAATAAATACACCGGTTGTAAGCAATCCCATTGATTCTTCAAGTAAGATTTGCCCCTGGTGAAGGTCGCCGATGAGCAGCCCGTGAAGGAAACTTCCCTCCCCCAACAGATCACTTAAATAATACATGGCCGGCAAATAGACCGGTTCAAAAAAAACGTTCAGCAGGAGATCCTCGATCATTTCCCCTACCCCGGAGACAAATTTGACCAAGAAAAATAAGATGGCGGCCGCCAGGGGTATCCCCGTCAGGGGCTTTATACTGGCCAACGCCAAGGCCTCCAGCCAGGTGGGATGGCGGCGGGTAATCTTCTGAACCTTTCTCGTTACAGCCCCGATCCAGGCCCAGCGCTCATCGGGGGATAACGGGTCAGCCTGGCCCGGTTGAGCCCGGCTTAAATTGGCAACCAGTTGCGATAAGCCCTCACCGCTTATTGCTACCGTAGGTATTACTGGCACCCCCAATAGTTCCTGTAAGGAGCGAACATCAATATGAACCCCCTTGGAAAGGGCCTCGTCCACCATGTTTAATACCACTACCAGGGGAACCGGTTTCTCCAGTAACTGGCGGGTCAGGTAAAGATTGCGCTCCAGGTTGGTAGCATCAACCACATTTACCACTACATTGGCCGTACCGACCAGATTAGCCGTAACCTCTTCCGCCCGGTTGGTTGGATCCAGGCTATAGGTCCCCGGAGAATCCAGCAGCTCATATTCCCGATCTCTAACATTCATTTGGCCGCGGGTTAACTCCACCGTTGTTCCCGGGTAATTGGAGACAACCACCCGGGCCCCGGTAAGCTGGGAAAAGACCACACTTTTACCAACGTTAGGATTTCCAACGAGAACAATTCTCCCCATCTTCATCTCAGCTATCCTGCCTGTCCCCGGTTTGTCTCACCAACTCGATATAGATACGGCTGGCCCGCCCATAACCCAGTGCGACCTGGGAACGGTTAACCTCTATCACCACCGGTCCTTTCTGAAAAACAGAACTTATCTTCGTTATTTTTTGTCCGGGATAGAGACCTAATGATTGCAACCTGGCTGTCATTCCAGGCCCCCCGCCAATAGATTTCACTAGACCTGATTGTCCGGGTTCCATCTCTGCCAGCGATAGTAATTTCAAAACATACACCCCGTTTCGTAGCGCGATCAATAAAAGTAAGTTTGTTTAATTAATAATAGGGGAGATAGCGGTTGGTAGGGCCACCCGGTTCACCCTATTTTGTTAGTCATGCCTAACTTTTTTATACCCCATATAAAATACCTTGTCAAGAAATAATTGCCCCATTGCCCCGATAAAAAGTTTGCGGGCTTAGCAAAGAAGGGATTATAGCATATCGACCAGGCCGGAGGCCCGCTCCATTTTGCGCGTTACCCCCAGCTCAAGAAGTTCCCGGGAACCAACAAAGGTCACCGATTGCCTGGCGCGGGTAATAGCGGTGTAAAGAAGTTCTCTTGTCAAAGGTCGCACCGGTACCGTCGGCAAAAGGATCGCCACGTGATCAAATTCAGACCCCTGGGCCTTATGCACGGTAGTAGCCCAGGCCAGCTCCAGCCCGCCGCGCAGCGCCGGCAGGGGATAAGCAAAGAAACTGCCTCCCCGGGGAAAGACAGCCATCAGTTCGGCTGGCCGGGACCCGGTTTCAGAAAATGGCCGAATCTTCAGCAATAGCCCCGCATCCCCGTTAAAAAGGCGCAGATAATAATCGTTGCGAGTAACCAACACCGGTTCACCAACTAGAAGGGAGGATTGGACAGATACTTCACCGGAGGCTTTTAATTTTTCCCGCCACCGGTAGTGAAACCAGCTGTTTACGACCTCGGCCCCGGTTCCACCGGCGGCTACCCGGGTTACAGTAAGCAGGCGGAAACGATCATAATAATCAAGGACGAGCCGCAAAATTGCGGTAGTTTCTTCATCGAAACCGGCCGGTCCGGAGGCATATTCTCGCAGTAGGTATTTCTTTAAATCCGGAAGCCCGCTCCAAAAGAGGTTCTCCCATCCGGCCCAAAATGCCCTGAACTCTTTCTCATTTACCGCCTCTAGATGTTCTACTCCCCGGAAGCAAAGCTCTGTAGCCCGGTTAACCGTTCGAAAAGATTCGCCGGCGGCAGTTACCGATAAGCGGCCGGCATTAACGGCAGCGGCTATCTCCAGGATTTTTTTACCGTCCGTGTCCTCTTCCCGGGCTCGGTAGCTATGTTTCAAGACCACTGCGCACCCCCTCCGGACTGCCCTCTCCGATCGGCAAAGATCCCGCAGAACTGTCCCCACCCCGACCGCCGGTAGCTGATCAGCGTCACCTAAAAATACTATCCGCGACTCCGGCTGCAAGGCGCGTAGTAGCTGATCCATCATCACCAGGTCGATCATGGAGCTCTCATCAACAATAACTAATTGCTCCGGAAGTAGGTTATATTCATTATGCCAAAATCGATCCGCATCGGGCGAGTATCCCAACAACCGGTGTAGAGTTAAAGCAGGGGGACAGGCATCAGCCAACCTTCGATCAGCCGCTCCCGGTTGGGGAATAGCAATTAAATGATTCATGGTCGCCTGTCGCAGGCGATCAGCCGCCCTCCCAGTCGGTGCCGCCAGGACCATCGACTCCAACGGCGGTTCATTGAGCCGGACCAGCACCCGCAGAATACTGGCTACAATGGAGGTTTTGCCGCTACCCGGTCGTCCACTAATAATCGTCAGACGGCCATCCAGGGCCGCCCGAACCGCTTCCACCTGTTCTTTATCCAGGACGATCTTTCCCTCGGGTCCAACCGGAGGATTATTAAGCACCTCCTCCAGGGCCTCTTCCCGGACCCGCTTCGGCTGCACCCTTATCGCCCCACCAGGGGCGGTTACCGGCTTCAGGTTCAAAAGGGCACGCAAATTCTCACCGACCCGGGCCTCCAGGACGTGCAACTTTTGAATATAAAGGGAGCCGTGATCAAAGATAAACGGCCGGTAATCCCCGGGTGCACCAAATAGGGCAGCCAGGGCCCTGTTTGCCGGGCCGCTATCCCCCGGACGGGCCCCAGCTAATAGATCATGGATAACAGCCCTTTCCTCGGCGCTAGTAGCCAGCTCTTCTAGAATCCGGTCAAGGTAGCCGCCAGAAATCAAGGGCAGGCGAGTGCTGCCTTCAGCGGCGGCCACCCGGGTGGCCAACACCAGCAACATCAACGCCCGCTGTTGCCGGGTATCTAAAGCGCAGCCGGTCAGGCGGACCAGTTCCCAGGCAAGATAAAGTTCCTCCGGTCCCAGGTCCAGCTGTTTAAGGCGGGGTGGAAAATCATCGGGAAATACCGGCTCCTGCCCCTGGTAAGGGCCACAGCCCAGCGGGGAATAGTTTAAGTTTGATTTCATTGCCTTCGCCTCCACCCTTACTCTTTTCCGATGCTAAGCGCGGTCTAGACTAACGTGGCCAGGAGACATTGGAAACGTCCCCGTGTCTTATTTTATTACTTCGCCTCCCCATTCCCGGCGGGTAACAAGCATCTCTTCCTCTTCAACTACCCGGTTCCAGGAGGGGCGGGAAAACCAGGCACCGCGGCTGAAACAGTTACCGCTGCCGGGGGGCTCCAGGCCCCGGATAAACAGGTAAAGGACGCCCCCAAAACGATCTTCATATTCTTCTTCGGAACCAACAGCAAGGAGGCGAAGAACAGCCAGGCGATAGAGCTGCGCCTGCAGACGGTAGTTATACTCCACATGGCTATTTAGACGGGCCTGGTCATAGGAGGGGAGCAGATCGCTCTTCCAATCTAACAAATATATTTTACCCTCATGCTCAAAAACCAGGTCGATCAGGCCGCGGATATATCCGCGGTGGGCCCTAAAAGGCAAATCATCGGCTCCGGCCGGCAAGGTCTCTTTGTCCGCCGAGAGCAGGGGGTGAAAACCTTCCGGGATGGGATAAACAAAAGAGAGCTCTGCCTGCATCCGCTCGCCGGCGGCAACCCCCTCCTCCATTTCCAAAGTTAAACTATTTTCCTGGTTTTTTACCCGCAGGGGGGTTCGGAAAGCCCGGTAGAGCATGGGTAAAACAACCGGTAGGTATTCTTCCGAAAAACCATGGTGCCGGGCGCAGATCGCCGCCCGGCGCTGAACTGCCGGCTGGGAAAACCATTGTTCAAAGGTACATTTGGTCAGATCCTGGAGGGCTATTTCCTCCAAAAGGGCGTGTAAAAAGATCCCACTTTCCCGCCCGGGGGGCAGTACCGGGCCGTCATTTATAAGGGCGCTGCCCGGCAAGGCCGGCCCGGCGAGTGTATCCTCAACCTCGGCCGCCACTTCCTCGCTACGCCAGTCCGCCGCCTCCTCCCCCTGGACCGGCGGCCGCCAACCTTTTCCCCGGCTCATACGGGTATAGCTGGTTAAAATTACGCCCCGGCGGCCCGATTTAATCTTCCCTGCCTTGCCGGCAGCAGAGGGGAGGGGTACCAGCAACCGCTCCAACGGCCAATCACCCAATGGAGCCTCCTCCCGCTTCCGCGGCCAGAAACGGGCTGCCACAGAAACCTCCCTGCGAAGAAATAGTCGCTGGTCATTAAAACGACCCTGCCGGTGTAATCGTTCCAGCTGATCCTGCAAAACACGATAAAATTTACCCACTCTAAATCCATAGCTTCGCCCATTAGCCACTTCACCGGCAGGAATGCTGCCAAAATAGGGCAGGTAGAGGCGGGAGCGGGCCCGGGTCATGGCCACGTAGGCCAGCCGCTGGTCTTCCTCTTGGATCTCTTTCTCTATAGCGACGGCGATCTCCCCGTAAGCCGGCCCAATATGTAGGCAGCGTCGGCCATTTAAGTGATAGATCTGGGTATCCATGACACCACTCTTAGGATTGGTAAATCCCCCGGCCACGAAAATTACCTCCGCCTCCAACCCCTTGGCCTTGTGCATGGTCAAAATCTGCACCGCCTCTTTGTCAGTCTCCAGCCGCTGCATATCTCCTTCCCGCCCCTCCGGTAATTTTCGTCCATCGATCAGAGCCCTTAATCCGCGGGCCAAATCGGAGAGGGTCACCGGGCGGGTATGGGCCTCTGCCAGGAGCAACTCGAACAGGTGCAAATAATTAGTCAATTCCCGTTCCCGATCAAAAAAGATTAATCGCCGGATCAGTCCGGAACTGTTAAGAATATCATCGAAGAGGCGGGTCCACTCCTGACCGGCAGCCATTCTTTTCCACCGAAAGAGGTGGGCAATCAGGGGGTGATGTTCCTCCACCTCTTTCCAGTCCATTAGCTCCTTTAAAGGTACCTCAAAAAAAGGGGTCAGCCAGGCAGCCATTCGGCACGCCGGATCATGGGGCGACTCGATAGCCGCCAACAGCCGGTAAAGAGCCTCTGCCTCATCGGTTTTAAAGAGTCCCTCCGACTTGTAGAAAGCATGGTGGATCCCATGGCGGCGTAAGATCTCTCCGATCCGCCGGCCCTCCCGGCCGCTACGGGTAAGAATATAGATATCGCTTAATCGAAGCGGCCGCTGCCTCCCCTTCTCCAGCACCATCAGCCCCGTCCGCGGTTCCAGCAACCGTTCGATTTCACGGGCGATAAAATGGGCCAGCCCTTTCCGAATAGAGTCAGCGGTAAGGGGTTCCCCCTCCCCGTAGAGGTGAACCAGGTGTACCGGTACCGCTGGCTTTCCATTTTCAAAGGCGGGGCCGGCCTTGCCCCACCCTACCGGTTCGTCATAACGGTTAAGACCACTGAAAAAGCCGCCCCCGTCCTTGCCTTCACCGGTGGCGGTTAGGAGCGTATTAACCGCTGTTATCAGCTCCTGGGTCGAACGATAGTTTTTCCTTAGTGGCATCCGGGTGGCGTGGCATTCTTTTAAGAGATGGTTTTTTGCCAGCTCATAGGTATAAACATCGGCACCCCGAAAGCCATAGATGGCCTGCTTAGGATCTCCGATAATATAAAGATGGTGATCATCTTCCCCGTCTACAAAAATTCGCCGGAATATTTCCCACTGAACCGGATCCGTATCCTGGAACTCATCAACCAGGGCATATTTCCAGCGTTGCCGAAGAAGGGCTAATAGGGGTCGGGCGTTTTCCCCGTTTAAAGCCTCCTGCACACCTAAAAGCATATCATCGTAATCGATCAGACCCAGGGAGAGCTTCCTGGCCCTGAGCCGCGCCTGAACCCGCGGCAGCAGGAAGTAAACAAAAAAGCTGCTGCCGGTGGCGGCCCGCTGCATCATTTTATCGAGGGCACCGGCCAGCTTTTTAAAAGAATCCGGCGCCCCCTTCATCATGGCGGCCCGCCGGATATGACTGCTTTGGTTATCCCTTATTTTGTTTATGCTGCATTCTTTACCGGCCCATTCCTGGATTAGCAAGACTGTTTCAGTAAAATTCGATCCCGGTTCCAGGATATCGAAAAGCCGGTTAATTAGCCGCCTGTACCCCTTTTTTTGATGGGCATTGATGAAGAAGGATTCAATACTGGTATGCAGCTCCTCTTTTCGGGGAAGGCTTTTTATTGCCGCCCTAAATCCTGGCGGATCCCAGCGGGGGGTAAGTAGAGAACGCTCGGGACACCCCTCCCGGTGACAGTTGTAAAGCAACTCCTGAAGCTCCCGAAGGGAGTTCTCTTCCTCAATCCAGCTGCGGAGGGCATCACCGGTTGGGCTCTCCTCGGCCAGGACCCGTCGTACCTCTTCGCGGAAAGCAAGTCCAAAAAGTTCCCGCCCGTCCCCATGCTCCTGGTTGAAGAGTCTCCCCCCTAAAAAAGCCTGCTCCGCTAAAATCCGTTGGCAAAAACCATGAATGGTAAAAATTGCAGCCCCGTCGAAACGAAAGAGGGCCTCCTGAAGGCGGTTGCGAATAACAGCGTCGACCTTCCAGTAAAGTTCCCTATCCCGCTCGGCCGGTTTATCCGGGGTGCCCCCATCGCAGACCTTACGGATCAGCGCCCGGATCCGTTCCCGTAGTTCCCGGGTAGCCGCATCGGTAAAGGTAACCACTAAAATTTGTTCAATATCGGCCCGCCCATGGATAACTAGGTCCAACACCAGGTGCTCCAGGGTATAGGTTTTGCCTGTACCGGCCGAAGCCTCAATAACCACGTGGCCCTGTTCGAAACCGGGATGGGCCAAAATTTCCGGACGGGGGTAATAGGTAATAGCCATCAAAAGACCTCCCGGCTGATAATCCGGCTAAAAAATGGTTCGAAACGCCGGGTAACCATCTCTGCCGCCCTCCCGGCGGAAGGCGGTTCATAAAGGCGCGGTGAGGGCACCGGACCCCAAAGGCTGGAAAAACTAAGCCACTCATTTTCGGCCATCCTAATGGTCAAGGCAGCCAGTTGAGCACCATCTACAGCGCCCTCCCCCTTCCGTTCCCAATACTCTCTAAAGACGGCGTCGCAGGGTAAGAGGTAAGCGTGGGGACCGGCCAGCAGATCAGCTACCAGGCCTGTTAACCAGGAACGGGCCTCCTCCCGGGAGAAGGGCTCCAGCCGCAACCGCAACCCACCGGGTTCATTGTCGCCCCCCGCAAATAAAATCACACTCTGCCGCTCACCTTCGCCGGCGGTACCGGTGGCGGTTAAAACGGCATCGGTAATTGCCCCCCGCAAAAAGTACCGAAAATTACCAACCCAGGTTTGCATGCCAGCCCCTTTTGGCGGTTTCCGGGCCTGGAGGGATACGGTCAACAGGCGATTGGCCGCTAGACCTTCGGTAAGCCCGCTAACCCGTACCGGAACCGTCCGCCTCTCTCCGCCCGGCTCGCGAAGCAGTACCTCCAACAGCAACGGGTCCAACACCGCCCCGCCAACCGCCGGCCGGCTGGAGTGGCCTAGGCAAATCCGGTGAAGCCCGGAAGAATCAGAGGTTAAGTTGGGGGCAAAGCTGCCTTCACTCTTCAACTGCTCTAACAGGGTCTGCCATCCCCTCAAAATCTGTAGGTGCCGTTTCTGCATTACCTTTCCAAATTTTCCGGCCGGGGCCCGCCCCGCCAAGATTAGCCGGGTGAGCTCGTGTTTATAAATATCTTCCAAAGAGCTTCCTCTTTCCCCAGCTTCGAGCCGGTAGAAAATATCATTTAATAAATTTATTTCGACCAGCCGGTTAATTTCAAAATCTTCTTCCTCCCGATCGGAAAAATCTTCCTCTACCTCGGTAAGTCCCAATAGGGCCGAGGCCCAACCCTGCATAGGGCACTCTAAAAAACGCCGGATCACCGGCAGCGATATAGAGACCGGCGCCTCTAGTATCTCCTCCTCCCCGTTGCCGGTAAATCGGACGGCAGCGGTAACCGGCGGTTCCCCGGGAAAGCCCAGCATATTCAAAAGCCGATCCCGCTGCTCCCGGTTATCAAGATGCCGGGTTAATACCTTGGCGGCAGGGTGCCCCCTCTCCTCCGGTCCGGTACGGGCGTGCCACTCCCGGGCCAGCTCTTGTACCTGCGCCTCCGCCCGGGCCTCGTCGAGGAAGGTATCCCTCCGCTCAAACTGTTCATCGTAACGGCGAAGGGGCAGGGGCGGTGCCAACTCGATCCGCCGGATTCCATCGGAGCCCAGGTAATCGCTCTCCAGTATATGTAGTAACTCCTGTACCACCGCCGAAGGCTGCCGGACATCGCCGGTATGTTCATCCCTATTTACATAGGAGAGGTAGAGCCGTTCCCTGGTACAAAGTAGCGTCTCTAAGAACATGTAACGATCGCGCTCTGAGGGATCCACATCCCCCTCCCGGCGTCGCACCGAGCGTAGATCAAGGGCATCCCTTTGAGCCGAGGCCGGAAAGAGTCCCTCCCCTAGCCCAAGCAGGAATATAACACGGAAGGGTATCGCCCGCATGGGCATAAAGGTCGATACCGCCACCCCTTCCGCTAAATATTGGCCCCGGCTGCCCGTCAACGACTCCAGGGTCCGGCCGGCAATCTCCGCCGCTACCTTGCCGCTAACCTCTTGGCCCAAATCCATAGCTTCCAACCTGGCTAGGGCTCGCCGCAAAAGAAGCCGATCGGCTCCGCCTTCCCCCGCTTCTTCATGAAAATAACAGTCAACCTGAGATAAATAGAACTTGGACCAATTGGTCAAGGTCATCTTTTTTTCGCGAACAAAACGGGCATCGGAGAGCAGGGAACGGGCCAGTAGTCCAAAGCGAGCGGCGGTGCTCGAAGACCCTAAAGCCTCTTCCACCAACCATCTTCCCTTGTTGGACTCATAAATACGCGAGTCACCGCTCTTTTCACCGGTCATAAAAACGCCCAAGGCTAGGCGCCGGAGCCCCTGGTCCCAGTTGTAGATATCCTCGTCAATGTAGGTGCCCCGGTGGTCCTGGTGATCAGCACCAAAAATTATGCCCAATCGTTCCGCTATAGCAGCCAAATCCTCCGCTGTCAGCTCATCAAAGCCGTCGAGAATTGCCGGGTGTCCCATCAGGGCCAACATCTCGGAACGGGAAAACCGGCCGAAGGGTAATTTTAACAACAGGTTCATCGCCTCGATTAACCGGCTACCGGAACTGCCGGGAAGATCGGATATACTACAGGGCAGATCGTGGGCGGCTGCAAATACAGCCTCGATCATCGGCAGATAACGATCCCGTTCGGTATTGTTTACAATAATGGCCATATCGCTAAACCGAAGGGGCGGTCCACCCAGGGGTCCCCTCTCCTCTTCCACCAGCCTCCAGATCTCATCGGCCACCCATTCCACCTCCCGACGCACCGATGGTGCGGCCACCAGCCTGATGGTCTCGTCTCCCGATTGCACCTCCGCCGAGCCGCCACCGGGACCCTGCTCTTCCTGGTTGCGAAGTAGAATATCTAACTGTAAACGCTGTAGCAGCCCACCTCCCTCCTCCAGGGGATTCTCAAAGGCATCGGTAAAATCACACTCGGTTAACTCCCCCAATAGCCGCATATATTCACTGCCGGGACGTCCCCAATAAAGAAGGGCCGGGTTATCCCGGGTATAAAGACCGAAGGGATCCCGGGCCAGATCTTCCCTTTCCCCCTTTCCTTCCCCTAGGCGGAAAAGCCGTGCCTGCCGCTCCAACTCCCGATCCAGACGCAGATAATATCCACGCAGGGTCTCCACATCCTCCCAATATTCAGCACAGGGGTTTAAAGCATAAATTATAAGATCAGTAATCTCCCCCAGGCGGGCCAAAAGGTGTTGAAAAATCCGGGCCATGTAAGATATTCCAAAGATATGGATTGGCGGCAGTCCGGCCGCCTTGATCTTTTTAAATAGGCTCTCTTCAAAGGGTAGCAGATCCATAGTTACCCAGCGGCCGCCCTCGGCGGGCGGATTCTGCTCAAGAATGCCGCTGCGGCCAAATACCGCCCGCCAGAGAGCCCGCTGCCAGGTCACGGTGCCGGCAATAGAAGAATTAAAGGCCACCGGGTCGGCAAAGGGGAGTACACCGGCCCCGCTATCTCCCCGGTTACCGGTCCCCCGCCAGGCGGCAATCATTTCCGGACGAGAGAGACTATATTCTTGAAACAGGAAAGCCATGCGGGCGGCCAGCTGCACCCGGCGCAGATCCACCCCATCGGGGCCCAGGTGGGCATCAAAACCGGAGTTTATCGGGACAGTGCCCCCCCCCATGGTCCGATTAAGATAGCCCTTTACCGGTCGTAACTCCGGTATTTGCATTAGATCCTCATCCATCAGTACCGCCAACAAGGCCGCCTCTGCAGTATCTAAATCGACCAACTTTAATTCACCCGGGCAGGCCCCGGCAACTAGATCCTCTAGAAAGCGGTTCAGCCAGCTAAAACGCAGGTTGGCAGCGACACCGGTTAGCTGGGCCAGGCCCAAGCGGGTCCAAGTCTCCATATTCCGGTTGGGTACCACCACCCGAACCGGCTCCAGGGGATGGGTTCCGCGCTCGCGCCTCTCCCGGATACCCTTGGATAGTTCCCTTAGCAGGCGTTCAGTTTTATTGGAAAAGATAATCTTGATCAAAGAACCCGATCCTCCATTAAGAACCAGTTCTATCGGATATACATGCCGACCAATATTTTACATTTATTCGACTGTTAACAGCCGTTTACCTTCTTTGGTCCGATTTATATTCTTATCCTTTGAGGTATTGTGGGATTTCGAAGGGTAATACTTTAGGGGCGGGGTTATTACTCGCCCCCCGCCCCGAAGCTTTAACGATTACTATTCGCCTATCTTCCATACCTTCCATACTTTACCTACGAGATCGGGGCCGGGTTTTAGTGATTTTTTACCGGGCTGCCAACCGGCCGGGGTCGGTTCACCGGTCTTGCGCACATGCTGGAATGCTTTAAGCTGGCGGACCAATTCTTCGAAATTACGGCCTACCGGTGGTGTTAAAACCTCCATAGCCTGGATTATCCCATCGGGATCGATCAAAAATCTACCCCGAATATTAACCCCCTCTTCTTCGCTATAGACACCGTAAAGCCGGCCAATCGCACCCCCTGTGTCCGATAGCATTGGATAGGGCACCCCACCGGGAACCATCTTAGATAGCTCTTCTTCCTGCCAGATCTTGTGGGTAAATTGACTATCTACACTGCAAGATAAAACCTCTGCTCCCAATTCCTTCAGATCATCATACCTGGCGGCAACTGACGCCAATTCTGTTGGTCAGACAAAGGTAAAGTCGCCGGGATAGAAACAGAGCACCACCCATTTTCCATGATAATCGGAGAGCTTAACCCGCTTAAAACCCCCATCGACAAACGCATTTGCCGTAAAATCCGGGGCCTTTTTTCCTACTCCCGCGCGAACCTGGATCTCTTCACAACTCATAATTTTTGTTACCTCCTTTGGCCTTATTAATCACCTGAAGGGCATGTTCTATGCAAATTTGTAATAGGACACCCTTGTCTCATTTAAACATATGTTTTATAAAATATCAAGATCATCCCCGATTCAATCCCGTTGTAGCGGTAATCAATCCATGGTATAGTAAGCGTACCCGATGCGGAGCCGGGATTTAACGGTAATTAAAATACATGTAATGGGGGCTGAAAAGATGAAGCGGAAGGTTAAGAATAATGTTTACTGGGTTGGCAAAATTGATTGGGAGATGGATTCCTTTCATGGCGACGACTACTCCATTAATAATGGCTCAAGCCAGAACGCCTATTTAATAGAAGAAGAAAAAACAGTGTTAATTGATACCGTCTGGAGACCCCACTCTACCGAATTTGTAGATAATCTGGCCGGGATAATTGATCTAAACAAAATAGATTTCATTGTAGCCAATCACGGTGAGATTGATCATAGCGGCGCCCTGTTGGACCTGATGAGGGCGATCCCCGAAACCCCAATTTATTGCACTGCTAACGGCGTTAAGTCGCTGACGGGGCAGTTCCATCACCCGGAGTGGAATTTTAAAGTGGTTAAAACCGGCGATGCGGTCGATATCGGCAACGGTAAAAAACTTGTATTTGTTGAGATGCCGATGCTCCACTGGCCGGACAGCATGGCTACCTATATGACCGGTGATAATATTCTCTTCTCTAACGATGCCTTCGGGCAACATCTGGCCGTTGAGGAACTTTATAACGACAGGGCTGATCACTACCTGCTCTGGAGCGAAGCAATAAAATACTATGCAAATATCCTCAACCCCTTCTCCCCGCTGGTAAAAAGGAAAATCGAGGAGATTAAATCGCTTAATCTACCAATCGATATTATCGCCCCGAGCCATGGTGCTATCTGGCGGGAGAACCCCCTGCAAATTATAGAAAAATATTATGAATGGGCCCAAGACTACCAAGAAGATCAGGTAACGATCGCCTATGATACCATGTGGGAAGGGACTCTCCAGCTGGCCAACCGGATCGGTGAAGAGATAGCCACCCTCCATCCCCAAACCCGGGTTAAAATTTTCAACATCGCAAAAACCGATAAAAACGATATTATGACCGAGGTTTTTAAATCGAAGGCAATCGCGGTCGGTTCCCCCACGGTGGGTAATAATATCCTCTCTTCGGTGAGCGGCTGGCTAGCCTTCCTGGAGGCACTTAAATTTAAAAACAAAAAAGCAGCCGTATTTGGATGCTACGGCTGGAGCGGCGAAGGTAATCAGGTGCTGCGGGAGCAGCTTGAAAATGCCGGCTTTAAAGTAGTTGAGCCGGAGATCAAATCCCATTGGAACCCGGGGGAAGATCACTTTAACAAGGCGGTTGATCTGGCAAAAGCCCTCTGCGAATGAGTTTAGGGGACGGTGACTTTTACTCACTCGAGTTTAGGGGACGGTGACTTTTACTCACTTACTACTTGCAATCGATCCCCAGGCTAATTTTAGGAGTGGACTTGATGAAGGATAGCATGTATTTCTATGATGCGGCACCGGGCCGGATTTTAATTGTAGAGAACGGCTCCGCCCTGATAAAGCTCTGCTTTGCCGATACCAAGAAAGCCGGCTCACCAGATGCAAAATTAAAGGATACTCCTCTATTGAAGGAAGCTGCCGCCCAGCTCGACGAGTACTTTGCCGGGAGGCGCAGACGGTTTGAATTGCCCCTGTTGCTGGAGGGCACCCCCTTTCAATTAAAGGTATGGGAAGCCCTCCAGGATATCCCTTACGGCCAGACTAGAAGCTACGGTCAAATTGCCCACGCTATCGGTAACATGAGAGCCTCCCGGGCCGTTGGCATGGCTAATAGCAAAAACCCCCTCTCCATCATCATCCCCTGCCACCGGGTAATCGGCGCCGACGGGAGACTAGTCGGCTACGGTGGCGGCCTGGAAAGGAAAAGTTATCTCCTCAACTTAGAAAAGCTAAACTCTTAGGTCCACTGTAAGAGACGGGCCGAATTTTTAAAGAACACCTTCGCCGCCACCTCCGGCTCCCCGGCAAAGGCTTTTTTACATTCCAGCAGCGAATATTTAATTGAAGCAAAAGGATAATCGGTACCAAATACTACCCGATCTTCGCCAAATAACTCTACCGCCTTGACCATATATTCCGCATTGCGAAAACTGGTGTCGGTATACACATTTTTGAGTCCTCTCGTTTCCCGGGCTAGGATCTCCATCTCCCCTCCCACAGTCCCGCCCCCATGGGCGGCCACAATATTATAATCGGGGAAGGTATGACATAGCTCGATCACATATTTAACATCGCCAAATTCAGCATTTGTCTCTTTGCGGTAAGGCGAATCTGGCAGGTAGTATTCATTGATCCCACAATGGCTGGTAATCGGAAGTCCCGCCTCTCCCAAGACTTCAACGGCGGCATGGGTCCGGGGATCGCTTAAGCTTATATTTTGCAAGATGGGGTGAAGCTTTAAACCCCGGGCCCCTCTTTCAATATCCCTCTTTAATTTTGCTACCATCTCCCCTTCTGTAAGGGTAAAATCAGCCGAGGTAAAGGGGATGATTTTTTTTTCCAACCGGGAGGCAGCCAGGTACTCCTCAAAGGTAGTGTTGGGGACAATAGGAAGTAGGCAAATGTAATCTATTTGGGCCTCGTTTAAATCCCTTGATAGCCTATCCAGCGTACATTCCCATACCCGATATTGCCCCGCCCTGATTAAAACTGCGTGTTGCTCTTCATCTTCTACGATCAATGGTCTATTATAACCAGACTCCTCCAAGGCCAAGAATGGATCCACGTATTTAAAGCTCCTGACGTTGGTTTTAAAGGTGATATTTTTATTTTCGTGAAAGATATCACCGACGTGGGCATGGAAATCGATTATCCTTCTCTGTTCCATCTTATCTGTTTCCCCCTTTCATTAAGCACACGATTCTATATGCTAACAATTAAGACAACTATAGCAATTCTGTAACCGGTGGTCAAGACCGGCAGCGGTCCGTGTTTTACTCCCGGCTTTCTCCCCCTGTTGATTACAAATATTTTTATAATTTCGGTAGGAACTTCTCCCTTTTTGAAGAATTATAGTTATTATAAGGATCTCTATAGGTAATAGGCGCCGGTAGGAGAAAGGAAATAATACCGAAGTGATAACCGTCGGCAATAAAAGATTTTCCGTTGTTGAGATAACCATGGCCTTTGTGGGATTAGGCACCATCATTATCGCCCTATTATTGCGTTACCCGACTTACGCTCTGGGGGTAGCCCTTGCAACCCCTGTCGCCTGGGCTCTTTACCGGTGGCAAATATCGGCCATGGCCAATTTGCGGGGACCGGCACAACGCAAATCAACTTCTATTCTTTTGGCCCGCTCCATGCTTCGATTAATTATCCAATTAATCCTATTAGGGCTTTCCATGCTGGCGGGAACAGCTTTTCTTTTTGGGGTATTAACCGGTTTTCTCCTTCAAGTTATTGCCTATACCGGGCAAGCCTTTTACACTACAATAAAAAAGGGGGGAAAAGCATAATTGGATTTGCAAGCCTTGCAGGACGTTTTAGCGCACATCAGGCCAACAGTTATGTTTTATTTGGGCCCCATTCCGGTGACCTCTACCGTAGTCAATACATGGATCATTATGGCTATTTTACTTCCCCTGGCTTACATAATTTCCAAGCGATTAAACCTTGTCCCCCATGGGGCCCAGCATGTGCCGGAATTAATAGCAGATTTTTTTAACAACCTGCTGGATGAAACCGTGGGCAAAAAAGGGCGTAAATATCTGCCGCTGGTCGGTACCCTCTTTATCTTTATCCTTTTCCTGAATTTTGCCTGGTTTATTCCAGGAATGATGCCGCCCACGACCGACCTTTCGACTACCCTGGCCTTTGCGCTAGTTACTATTGTTATTGTTCAATTGATCGGGGTTAAAGATGGCGGCGGAATTAAAGGATATATTATGCATTTTTTTCAACCCAACCCGGCCCTGTTTCCCTTAAACATGCTCTCGGAGCTGGTCAAGCCGGTCTCCCTTTCCCTCCGTCTCTATGCCAACATGTTTGGTGAAAAGACGGTTGTTACCGTGCTCTTTCTAATGATACCTTTCTTATCACCGGTACCGGTGATGCTGCTAGGGATAATCATGGGTTTAGTCCAGGCCCTGGTATTTTCTTTACTAACCGTGATCTACATCGCAAGTTTTGTGGGAGAACAATAAATTAACCGCTATCACTAAGGAGGAAAAGAGATGGAATATCTAAGTGTCGCGTTGGCTGTCTGTATAGCTGCCCTCGGGTCGGCCTTTTCACAAGGTATAGCCGCTAAAGCTGCCATGGAGGGAATGGCCAGGCAACCGGAGGCCAGCGGGGATATTCGGACTACCCTTATCCTGGCCATGGCCTTTATGGAAACCTTAACCCTGTTTTCCTTTGTAGTTGCCATCCTTTTATGGACGAAAATATAGCAGAACGGGGGCGAATAAATCTAAATACACCCTTTATTCGTCGTTATTTTGTAAATGAGGGAGGATGGCGAAATGGGAGCTATTATTGATGCCTTGGGTATTAATTTTTGGACTGTTTTCTGGCAGGCCATTAATGTATTAATCATACTGGCCGGCCTCTATTTCATATTTTGGAAGCTTCTGATCAAAACCCTCATCGAAAGACAGGAAAAAATAGAGGGCAATATTAAAGAAGCGGCCCTGGCCCGGGAAAAAGCGGAAGAGGTACTGGCCTCCTACGAGGAAAAAATAGACCAGGCCCACCAGGAAACCCGGGCTATCTTGGAAAAAGCCACTAGGTTGGGCGAGGAAACCCGCCAAGAGATAATCAACCAGGCCAAGCAGGAGGCCGCCCGTATTTTAGAGCAGGCCCGCCTCGATATCGAAAGAGAAAAGAGGGCAGCCGTCGCCAGCCTCCGCAGCCAGGCCGCCGATCTTATTCTTACGGCGACTAGCCGGGTCCTGGCCCGTACCCTAACCCCGGTTGATCAGGAAGAACTAGTCCGCGCGGCCCTTACGGAGGTGGAGCGGATACAATGAGTCAAAGCAGAACCGCCCGTTCTTATGCCGAGGCTATCTTTTCAACGGCCCAAAAACTGGGGCAAGAAAATGAGATCGGGTTAAAATTGACCTCCTTAAAACAGAGGCTAAAGGAAGATGCCGAATGGCGTCGCATCCTTCACCATAAGCTGCTTACCCCCGAAGAAAAGGAGAAAGCTCTAAAAACCCTGATCCCACAGCTGTTGAATAGAACGGTGGAAGATACAATTATTGCCACGATCGAGGAATATCAAACCCTTCTTGATAAGGCAAAAAACAGGGAACTGGTGGAGATAACCGCTGCCGCCCCCCTCTCCCCCTCCTTGACATCGGAATTGGAAACCAGGCTGGGCGAGTTAATTGGAAAGAAAATCCGTATACAGATTAAAATTGATCCGAAGATAGTAGGGGGGCTGGTAATACACTGGGGAGACCAGGTAGTAGACGCCAGCGTGAAGAGAAAACTGGAATCCATCGGTGCCCATTTAAAGACAATCTGACCAGCTGCACGGTCGGATGTTAAAAAAAGGGTGATGTTTACTTGGATTTTAAACTGGATAAGATTACTGATATTTTAATGGATCAGATTGAGAGCCTAGAGTTAAAGGCCGAGGTAGCGAGCAAGGGGATCGTTACCTATGTTGGTGACGGAATTGCCCGGGTTCGCTTAAACCGGGTCATGGCCAGCGAGCTCCTGGAATTTCCAGGGGGGGTTTACGGCATGGCCTTAAACCTGGAGGAAGAGAGCGTGGGTGCAGTAATTTTAGGGCCATACCAGCATATCAAGGAGGGGGACGAGGTAAAGCGGACTTTCCGCATTATGGAGGTTCCAGTGGGAGAAGCCCTTTGCGGAAGAGTCGTTAACCCGGTCGGAGAACCCTTGGACGGTAAGGGACCTATTGAAACCGATAAATTTCGCCCCACCGAATTCCCTGCACCCGGTGTGGTCCAGCGCCAACCGGTAGACACCCCGCTACAGACGGGAATCAAGGCCATCGATACCATGCTCCCCATCGGGCGCGGACAACGGGAGCTTATTATCGGCGACCGCCAAATTGGAAAAACGGCTATCGCCGTCGATACTATTATCAACCAAAAAGATCAGGATGTAATCTGTATCTACGTGGCCATCGGCCAGAAAGCCTCTACCGTGGCCGGCGTTATTCAAAAGCTAGAAGAGACCGGGGCCATGGAATATACGACCATAGTTGCTGCCAATGCCGGTGAACCGGCACCCCTGCTCTTTATTTCCCCCTATTCCGGCTGTGCCATCGGCGAATATTTCATGTACGAACAAAACCGGGATGTGCTAATCATTTACGATGACCTTTCCAAGCATGCCGTGGCCTACCGTGAACTTTCACTACTTTTAAGAAGGCCCCCTGGGCGGGAGGCCTATCCCGGCGATATCTTCTATCTTCACTCCCGCCTTTTGGAGAGAGCGGTCCGCATGCATGACGATTTAGGCGGCGGTTCATTAACCGCCTTGCCCATTATCGAAACCCAGGCCGGA
>JAAZLS010000063.1 GCA_012799185.1 Bacillota bacterium
AAACTGGAGGAGGTTATTATTAAAGATATCCCGGAGCTAGAGCCGGGGGAGATCGGGCCGGGGGCGGTTGAAGAGTTATTGCAGCTGGCCGGGGGCTGCCAGGTATTTGCCATCGGCCCCGGGTTAGACCCTTTTCCCGGGAGTGATCGGCTATTAGAAAAGATCCTCCGGGAAAGCCCGGTGCCCCTGGTTTTAGATGCGGGGGCGCTGGCGATGCTTTCCGGCAACCCGGAATCGTTAAGGGAGTGCGGTCAGCCGGTAATTATCACCCCTCACCCGGGGGAGATGGCTCGGTTGACCAGGTTGACGACCGCCGGAGTACAGGGTTCCCGCCTGGAGCTGGCCCGCCACCGGGCGAGGGATTGGCACTGCACGCTGATTCTAAAAGGGGCGCGAACAATTGTGGCCACCCCCGCCGGTAAAGTTTATTTTAACCCTACCGGCAGCCCGGCACTGGCTACCGCCGGTGCTGGCGACCTCCTGACCGGCCTAGTGGCCGCGCTGGTAGCCCAGGGGATGACCGCTGAAAAGGCGGCCCGGGCCGGTGTCTATCTACATGGGTTAGCCGGGGATCTGCTTCCGGCCCGGGGGGCGATGGCCGGGGATCTATTGGGCAAATTTGCCCGGGCTTTCCAATTGGTAGAGAAGGCTGAACTGGAATGCTCACCCTACGGTCCCAATCACCGCCGGGTCCGTCCTAATCTAGCCTAATGTTACCCGGGAGAGGTAGGTAGCTCAATGTTCAACATTAAATTTTTGGTTCTCCGGATCACCTCCCTGGTTGCGCTGCTGGCGTTGACCCTGTTCGGCTTAGGTGTTGGAGGCTGGGGCCTTTACCACCAGTATGTTGCGCCCGCTCCCACGGAGCAGCTCCGGCGGCAGCTTAAAGAAAATCTGGCTCAAATCGATAGCTACTACCTCCGGTTAACCTCTACTGCGGTCGGTGGGGGGTCGGTTGCCTCCCACCGGTTGGAAATTTGGAGCAGTCCCCGGGAACAGTTACGGGCAGAGGCTACCTCCCTGGAGGAGGGTAACGGGGAAAGGTTACAGGTAGTAGTGCGGGACGACTCGGGACTCTATTATTTTGATTCCTCCTTGAAGAAATTTTATCCGGTAAAGGGGGCCATGGCGGAGAACATGCCCGTATTAACCCTGGAGGATTATGGCCACAATATTGTCGAGGCTGCTCATTTTAAATTATTGGGGCGAGAGGATAAAACCCGGCACAGTTACTACCTGGTGGAGGTAGTACCCAAGGAATCTTACCGCCACCGCTGTTTAGACCGGATCTGGTTGGAAACCGAGAGCCTGTTACCGGTCCGGATTGAAAGTTACGACGTTAATCTCTGCCTGCGCCAGGTAACCTGTTTTGAACAGATCCTCCTTAACCCCACCCTGGAGGCAGCCCTCTTTGAGGCCGACCAACCGGCGGCCTATGAATCATGAGTTCCGGGGACGGTGACTTTGACTCATTCTGTTGGCAGTGATCCGGTTCCGCCGGGAAACCGTAAGCAGGTATTAAGAGCTGTACCGGGGAGACAAGTAGTAACAATATAAATTTTCCCAGGCAGCAGGTAACCTGTTGTTCACCGGAAACGAAACATTCCAGGCACTCCAGGTGAATATCCGCAGTGACGTCAATATGCTTATCCTGTACCAAGGGAGGGAGGGTAAAAGCTTCCCGGTAATAAATTGGCGGGCTCGTTTGCGTTCTCCACCCCGAATTGTCCTTGAACAAGAGTAAATAGATAAAATGAAAACTAACCAAGACCTGGTTTCCCCCCGGTATTTTCTTAATTGTAAGCGGATACTCCGGAGCTGTGATAAGCTCCACCCGGTGGCATTTCGTCTCTACTACTCCCCCGGTAGCAATTGCCGAAAGATCTACTAACTCTTCGCCAACCCGGGTTATTTTGCATCCCCAAAAAACTTTCCTAGCCTTGATGCAGTTAACCCCTGTGGGGGGTGGTAGAGGGGGGACCAGTTTCCAGGGTTTAAAATCAATATTATCACTGACCGGGTTCCCGGTACCCCCCGGGTTTTCCACCGGGTGATAGGGCCCGGAGCTAGCACCCCACCAATT
>JAAZLS010000064.1 GCA_012799185.1 Bacillota bacterium
CTGTTCATCACCTAAGATATAGGAGAGCAAGCCGATCAGGCAAAAGGTGGTTAGCGGCGTAGTGGGGAATGCGGCGATCGCCCCTCGGTAATGAAGCTCGATCTCTTCAATCTGCCCGCCAAAATTCTGGATATAGAAGCTGCCCATCATCCTCATCAATGGCAGGTAAGGAGTTACCTCTTTCATTACCTCGGGTAACATGGCCGGCACATTAACCGCCGAGGTTACCGCCTCTCCTTTCAGGGCGGAGATAACCTGGTCGGCCACCTGTACCGCTACATTGACCTGGGCCTCCCGGGTAGAGGCACCCAGGTGGGGGGTAGCGATGACGTTGGGGAGGGCCAGGAGCGGGCTCTCCAGGGGCGGCTCGGTTTCAAAGACATCGAGCGCTGCCCCGGCGATTTTTTCTTCCACCAGCGCCTGGTAAAGGGCCTTTTCATCGACCAATCCCCCCCGTGCACAGTTGATCAGGCGCACCCCTTTTTTCATCAGATCCAGCTCCAACGGACCGATTAGATGGTAGCTCGACTCGCTCCGCGGCAGGTGCAAGGTGATAAAATCCGCATTTTTCAGCAGCTCTTCCAGGGGAACCAGCCGGGCTCCTATCTTGTCTGCCCGTTCGGGAGAGATATAAGGGTCGTAAGCCAGAATCGACATCCCCATGGCCCGGGCTCTCCGGGCCACCTCGCTGCCGATACGGCCGAGGCCGATTACACCGAGCACTTTCTGGTTAAGCTCCACCCCCATAAAATTGCTTCTCTCCCAGCGACCAGTTTTAAGGGAATGATGGGCCTGGGGGATATTGCGGGCCAGGGAGGTTAGCATGGCTATGGCATGTTCGGCGGTAGAGATAGTATTGCCTTCGGGAGCGTTGATCACCATCACCCCGCTGGCCGTAGCCTGCTCTACATCGATATTATCTACTCCCACTCCCGCCCGGCCGATTACCTTTAACTTTTTGGCGGCTTTAATTACAGGGGCGGTAACCTTGGTGCCGCTGCGAACCACTAGTGCCACGTAGTTATCGATAATTTTTATTAATTCTTGTTCGTTTAACCCGGTTTTTAGATCTACCCGGGCGTACTGTTCCAGCCTGGAGATTCCTTTATCCGAAAGGGGATCGCTTACTAATATTTTCATTTGGTCACCTCCTGCAACCGTGCAGCGGCTTAACTTCCCAAATAGCTAACAACATAGGCCAGAGGGGCTAATCAGCCTGTAAAAGGCAAACCGTAACCTCAAGGTTACGGATAGTCGCCCCCCTTTACCAGGCCCTGCTCTAGTTTGGGCTCCTATGCTGGCAGATTGCCACCTCCTGCTATTAATAGGAGAACAAGACAAGATTTTACCCTAAGTTCTACCCTTCAATCGTTTCCTTTTTTTGGCCCTTCTCCGTTTCTTCCGTCGTCTTTTAAGTTGCTTACTGCTTAAAACTTTCTTGGACAGGTTTGTCGCCTCCTTTACAGGTATTTCTTACCCCGCTAGCCCACCGGGCCGGGAGCGTTATCCTACCGTGCCTTATTATATCATCTTTTCTTACAAAAAAAGAGTCACTCCTTGACAAAAATTATCTATAACAAGGGAAAAGGGTATAAAGGTAGAATAAAGAAATAGATGATGCCAATTACCAGTTTAAGGCCTAGTTTATAGATAAGCCCATCTTTGGGTGCTCCTGTAAGGAGATGGAGACTGTAACCGGGATCAATCGAACTGTAAAAGAAATTGAGCAACTTATTAACCTGGTTCAGGGAGTAATCTCCTCCCGGGTAGTGCGACAGGGGGAAGAGATTGTAGAAATTCACGTTCTCACCGATACCTCCCGGGGACCCAAGCAGTTGGTGCGGGATATAGAATCGGCGATCCTGGTTAAATTGGGGCAGTCGATCGATTATAAGTGTATCAGTATCGCCCAACTGGGTGAAGAGCAGGGGCTGCTGCCGGTAGGGCCCCGCCTAAAATTGCTGGGTATAACCAGTGCCTCCGGCCGCAACAAGCTGGTGGTTACCGTTACTATCGGGCTGGGGGATAAAACATTTAAGGCTTCCTTCTCCGGGCCGAATATTACAAAAAACCGGATCTACCTGGCTGCAAAGGCGACGATAGCGGCGGTAGAGGAATGTTACGGTATCTCTTTTCGGCTGGAGGTGGATCATGTTGAAAAGGTACCGTTACCCGGTCATGAGGCGGTACTGGCGGGGGTATCTCTGATTTTAGAATCGGGGGAAGAGGTACTCCTGGGGGCCGCCCTGGTAAAAGGAGATGATCAGAAGGCGGCGGCTCGGGCAACCCTGGACGCCATTAACCGGAGACTCTTGATTGTAGATCAGGTTAAAAATTGAAGCCGGTTGGCAGGAAGTAAGATTGGACCAAGCGGAAAATTTGAGCGGAGTTAGAACCAGCGGCGCTAGCGGATACTGCTGAGAACCTGACCGGGAGGTTTTTATTCCGATGAAAACTACCTTTATCCGGGTTCTCATCGCCCTGGCCTGCCTGATCCTGGCCGGCGGGGCCACCTACAAGTGGTAAACTAGATTAAGCTGCGGACCGGCTTCAATTTTATTAGTTCAATCTAATCGGAATCGGAGTTGGGTATGGGAAAATCAACATTACCCTTAAAAGCAAAGATCTATATTGCAACTTTGGCCTTAACGGCACTGGCTTTCATATTTTATCTTTACCGGGTCGCCGACTGGGCTAACTTTCACTGGCTCTCCTTCTTAATATTTTTCCTGTTAACCGCTATCTCCGATTCATTCCCGGTAGAGATGCCCCGGGGAGGAAAGGTATCGGTCGGATTTGCCTCGCTTTTTGCCTCGATCCTGCTCTTTGATCCCCTGGTCGTGGTTGCTATTGCCGTCCTGGGCGACCTGTTCTCCTATCGCAGGGGGAGGACCATGCCCAAATATATATTTAACGCCTCCCAGCTGGCCCTGGCCCTGGGGGCGGCCGCCTTCTTCTACCGGCAACTAAATCCGGCGGGTCTCAGTATTAGTACAACCTTTTTCGTCTCCTGCCTGGTAGCACTCTTCACCTGTTTTTTTCTAAACATCACTTTTGTAACCTTAATACTTGCCTTTATTCAAAACGAAAATCCTTACTCTCTGTGGCTTACCAACGCCAAATGGACTACCCCCAACTATTTAAGCATGGCTCCCCTGGGGATGTTAATCACCCTGATCTATATTCATATCGGGTTTTGGGGATTGGTGATGTTCCTGATCCCCCTGGCCCTGGCCCGGCATTCCTTCCAGTCTTACATCGATATGCGGCAGGCCTTCCTCGATACGATTAAAAGCCTTTCCATCGCCATCGATGCCAAGGACAGCTACACTCGGGGCCACTCCCAGCGGGTTGCGGATTATGCCGGTGCCTTGGCCCGGGAGCTGAAGTGGCCTGGGGATAAGGTGGAGCTGTTAATGCATGTGGCAGCGATCCATGATGTGGGTAAAATTGCGGTCCCTGATAATATCCTGCAGAAAAAAGGGGAACTGACCGCCGCTGAACTGGCGGTGATGGAGGCCCATACCACGATCGGCTGTAAAATCATACAGAACATCAAGTTGCTTGAAGAAGGGGCCCTGATTGTAAACCACCACCATGAAAGATGGGATGGAGCCGGCTATCCCTCCGGCCTGAAAGGCAAGGAGATTCCCGAGGGGGCCCGGATCCTGGCCATAGCCGATGCCTTTGATGCCATGGTTAGCAACCGTCCGTACCGGCGGGGTATGCGGCCCTTTGCGGCACTACAGGAGATTAAAAATAACGCCGGTACCCAGTTTGATCCCCGAATGGCGAAACTATTTTGCCGGGTAGCCGCCGAAAGGTTGGGTTTAAATTTGCCAGAGCGACCCGGGGATACCCCCTACGGGGAAGAGGCGACCGCCTGTGGCGCCCCCCGGACTAACCGGCGCTAAAGGTGGGATAACCTTGTTTCTAGAGTCGGCCGTACTGGGAGTAATAATTGGTTTTCTGCGGGGAGGCCGGTTGAACCGCCTGGGGCGGATCGACTTCCGCGGGTGGCCCCTGGCGCTGGCGGCCCTGCTCCTTCAGACCCTCCTCTGGATTGATTTCGGCGGTCGCCGGGTTTATACGGGGGAGTGGGGGCCCTACCTGCACCTGCTTTCATACCTGTTCCTACTGGCCTTTATATTGTTTAACCGGCGCCAGCCGGGTTTACTTATCATCGGCCTGGGGTTGCTCCTTAACCTGCTGGTGATTGCCGCCAATGGCGGGGCCATGCCGGTGGATGGAAGCCAGCTGGCTCCACCGGCGCAGGAGGGACTCCTTAGCGGAGCGAAAAGCCCTTTCCATGAACCCCTTGATAAGACAACCCGTCTACCCCTGTTGGGGGATATATTACGGTTGCCCTATGGGGACCACCGTTTAGTTAGCGTGGGCGATGTCCTCCTTGGGGGGGGTCTCCTCTTTTTCATCCAGCGGGGGATGCAGGAGCGGAGAAAAGACAAAAGATAGAGAAAGGTCTCGGCGGAGGTTGATTTCATATCATGTCCGAAAAGATCTTCACGAATTCCCTGGACTAGTGGGTGGGGTGCGAGATAGAGGGGATGTCCAAAGGGGAAGATGTTTTTTACATCTTCCCCAAGTTGGCTGAATATTATTCCCCGATTCAATACCGATTGGTTTCAATTATTGGTGCCGGGAACCGGAATCGAACCGGTACGGACAAAAAATGTCCGAGGGATTTTAAGTCCCTTGCGTCTGCCTGTTCCGCCATCCCGGCAAAAAAAATGGAGGCGACACCCGGATTCGAACCGGGGGTAAAGGATTTGCAGTCCTCTGCCTTACCACTTGGCTATGTCGCCAACATCTAAGAAATGGAGCGGAAGACGGGATTCGAACCCGCGACCCTCGCCTTGGCAAGGCGATGCTCTACCACTGAGCCACTTCCGCATGCCTGGTGCCGAGACCCAGAATC
>JAAZLS010000065.1 GCA_012799185.1 Bacillota bacterium
AATAATAGGTAGACCCGGCCTGGTCGCAAAGGGCGCTTGACAGATAAATAAATAATCTGCTAATATTTAGCCACAGGATGGATGTAATGGAGCACTTTATATAGGATGCAGTGAAGGAAACAAGTAGTCGGCAACTAGAAACAGGTGGATCGGAAGCGAGCCGGGGATGGTGGGAGCCCGGCTAAATAGCCGGCGAAGGCGATCTGGAGCAATTCGTTTTTTAAGGGGGCCGTTTTAGCTTTTAGGCCAACTAGGGTGGAACCGCGGGAGAGAACCTTCCGTCCCTAAGGGTGAACTAACCTGGTGGGGTGGAGGGTTTTTTATTTTTATAGTCTGGGGGGATGGATTAGATGGAGCTGCAGGAAATAATGCTTAGGCTTCAAGAATACTGGGCCTCCAAGGGGTGCCTGGTTTGGCAGCCTTATGATGTGGAGAAAGGGGCGGGAACGATGAACCCGGCAACCTTTCTTAGAGCCCTTGGGCCGGAGCCGTGGGCGGTATCTTATACGGAGCCTTCTCGCCGCCCGGCCGATGCTCGGTACGGCGAGAATCCCAATCGCCTTTATCAACATCTTCAGTATCAGGTGCTAATCAAACCGGCACCGAAAAATATACAGGATCTTTATATTAGCAGCCTGGCTCACCTGGGTCTAGATCCCCTGCACCATGATATTCGATTTGTGGAAGATAACTGGGAGTCGCCGACCCTGGGTGCATGGGGGCTGGGCTGGGAGGTTTGGCTGGATGGGATGGAGATTACCCAGTTTACCTATTTTCAACAGGTTGGTGGCTTCGAGGTGGAATTGGTGCCGGTAGAGCTAACCTACGGGCTGGAGCGCATCGCCATGTATGTCCAGGGTTGCGAAAATGTATTTGATTTAATCTGGACGAAGGGGATTAGTTACGGTGAGGTTTTTAAGCGGGCGGAATGGGAACATTCCAGCTATAGTTTTGATCGTTCGGATCGGGAACTTCTCTTCCAGCTGTTTGAACTTTATGAGCGGGAGGCGGGGCGCATGTTAGCCTTGGACCTGGTCCTGCCCGGGTACGACTATATTTTGAAATGTTCCCACTGCTTCAACCTGCTAGAGGCCCGGGGAGCGATCAGTGTTACCGAACGGACCGGCTATATCGGGCGGGTTCGCAAGCTGGCCCGGGATTGTGCACAGCGATATTTACAACAGAGAGAGGCCGCCGGCTATCCGCTGCTAAACGGGGGTGAGCCTAGTGACCAGTGATTTTTTATTAGAGATCGGTTGCGAAGAGATTCCTTCCCGCTATATACCCGGGGCCCTACAACAGTTGAAGGAGCTGATCAGCAGTTTACTAGGGGAGTACCGGCTCCAGGCTGGCCCGGTGAATACCTGGGGGACACCCCGCCGCCTGGTAGTGCTGATCGGTTCCCTGGAATCTTGTCAACAGGATTTAACGGTAAAGGTTAAGGGCCCCCCCTATAACCGGTCTTACGATGAACAGGGCCTCCCTACCGCCGCCCTGCAGGGTTTTGCCCGCAGCCAAAAGGTATCTTTGGAACAGGTAGAGGTAGAAAGCATCAAGGGCGCCGATTATATTATGATTAATAAAAGGATAAAGGGAAAAGCGGTTCAGCAGATCCTACCGGAGTTATTGCTAAAGGCACTGACGGGACTAACCTTTCCCCGTACCATGTACTGGCACACCCGGGAGATGCGGTTTGCCCGCCCGGTACGGTGGCTGCTAGCCCTCTATGGCCCTGAGGTTATCCCCTTTTCTTTCGGGGGGGTAAATTCGGGTCGGTGCACCTTTGGCCATCGCTACCTTGCGGCAGGCCCCTTTACTATAGATACACCGCAGGCTTATTTTCGCTGTTTAGAGGAGAGCTATGTAATTTTAGATCAAGAACGACGCCGGGAAATGATCCGGCAGCAGGTCCAGGAGGCGGCCCGAAGCCGGGGAGGAAACGTAGTAATGGATGAAGAACTCCTGGAGGAGATATGTTACCTGGTGGAATATCCGGTAGCGGTCGGCGGGTCCTTCAACCCGGAGCACCTGTTGTTGCCCCCGGAGGTCCTGGTTACCTCCATGAAGGTGCACCAGCGTTATTTTCCGGTGATGGATCCGGCGGGAGAAAAGTTGCTCCCCTCCTTCATCGGTGTCAGCAACCACCGGTTTTTAAGAAATACCCGGTCAGGCTATGAAAAGGTGCTCCAGGCCCGTTTAAGCGATGCTCGTTTTTTCTTTGACGAGGACCAGAAGGTGCCCCTGGAGGCCCATGTTAATAGTCTCTCTTCGGTGGTCTTTCAGGAGTCCTTGGGTAGCCTGGATGAAAAAAGGGGCCGCCTGCTTCACCTGGCAGGCTATCTCTGTCGGGGACTGGGGCTTTCCCCTTCCCGGCGACAGATCGTGGAGCGGATAGCCCACCTATGCAAGGCGGATCTGGTAACGCTAATGGTAAGAGAGTTCCCGGAGTTGCAGGGGGTAATGGGACGGGAGTATGCCCGTTTAAGCGGGGAGCCGGAGGCGGTAGCCCGGGGAATTTATGAACACTACCTGCCCCGTTATAGTGGAGATGAACTTCCCCGTTCCCTGGAGGGGGCCTTAGTATCCCTGGCTGATCGGCTGGATACCTTAGCCGGGTGTTTCGCCACCGGGATTCAACCTACCGGTTCCCAGGATCCTTATGGGTTAAGAAGGAAGGCCCTGGGGATGGCTGCTATTTTAGTAGCTCATAAAATTGATCTACCCTGGCAAACCTTGCTGCGGGAGGCATTAAATGAGCCGGCCTCCCGGGCCGGTCTTACCGGGGAGCAACAGGAGGCAGTGCTTGATAGCCTGGAAAATTTCGTAAAGGCCCGGATTAATCATCTTTTCCGGGAGAAGGGGCTCTCCGCCGAAGTTATTGCGGCAGTTACCGCTTCCCCGGTGGCGGTGGTGGCGGATCTTTATGGGCTAGCCTCTATTTTGGAGGGGGCCCTGGGCTCGCCCCTCTTGCAGGATCTAGTTGCCGCCCATCACCGGGTAGCCAATCTGGCTAAAAGTGCTGACGGGGGAAAGGTAAATCCCTCCCGGTTCGAGGAGAAGGCTGAACACCGGCTCTACCAGGCCTGGCAACAGGTTAAGGAGAGCCTGGATAAGAAGTTGCCTGCCCGGGATTTTGAAGCCTGTTTACGGCTTCTGCAGGGCTTAAAGGGGCCGGTGGACTATTTTTTTGATGAGGTTCTGGTCATGGCCGAAGAGCGGCAGCTAAGGGAAAACCGGCTCAATTTACTGGCAGCCGTGCAAGGGCTTTTTCTACGGGTGGCAAACTTTTCTTTGTTAACCGGGGTAGTCGGCAGGAACAATAACAGCTAAAATAGTATATACCATATGTCTCGAACATAGATATAGGGTAGCCTAATGCGGGGGGTGGAAGGAAATAATTGGTCTTAACGAGAGGCAAAAGGAAATATTAGAGATTGTTAAATCTTCCGGGCCAATTTCGGGTGAGGAGATTGCTTCCCGGTTAAAGGTTTCTCGGGCAGCCCTGCGCCCTTACCTGGCGGTACTAACCATGTCCGGGCTTCTCGATGGCCGCCCCCGGGTAGGATATTCCTATTCAGGGAAAGGGGCCACCGGTTTACTTTTCGATTCTCTAAGGAACCTGACGGTAAATGATGTCAAATCTATTCCGGTGATGGTCCGGGATAAAACCTCGGTCTATGATGCCATAGTAACCCTTTTTGTCGAGGATGTGGGGACCCTCTTTGTTGTAGATGAAGAGGGCTATCTACAGGGGGTGGTCTCGCGCAAGGATCTGCTGAAAGCTGCTATCGGCACCCCCGATCTCTCTCGTGTTCCGGTGGCGGTGATTATGACCCGTATGCCCAATGTTTTTACCGCCGATCCGGAGGATAATATCCTCGCGGCGGCTAAGAAAATCGTGGATTACCAGGTTGATGCCCTACCGGTGGTTCGGGAGGTATCCCCGGGAAAATTGAAGGTTATCGGTAAAATTACCAAGACTACCTTGGTCCGCCAGCTGGCGGAAGCAAGCAACTAGGAGGAAGATCCGCCTGATGAACCATTCTCACCAAAAACCCGTGGTCTATATAGTTTCCGATTCCGTTGGGGAAACGGCGGAACTGGTGGTTAAAGCCGTGGCCAGCCAGTATAACTCCGGCAACGTGGAGATTCGCCGGGTTCCTTATGTTAGCGAGACGGAAAGAATCGTAGAAATAATGAGGGAAGCCGAGCATGAGAACTGTATGGTAGCCTATACCCTGGTGCTGCCCGAGCTTAGGAAAACCATGGAACAGGAGGCAGAGCGGCGGGATATACCGGTCGCCGATATAATGGGGCCGGCCATGGGCTCTTTTGCCCGCATCCTGGGGAAGGCGCCCCACCTGGAACCGGGAAGAGTGCGTCGTCTGGATGAAGACTATTTTCGGCGGATTGCTGCGGTGGAGTTCGCGGTTAAGTATGATGATGGCAAAGATCCCCGGGGGATTTTGATGGCCGATGTGGTATTAATCGGTGTCTCCCGGACCTCTAAAACGCCGTTGAGCATGTACCTGGCTAACCGCAGGCTGCTGGTGGCCAACTTGCCGCTGGTTCCCGAGGTAGAGCCCCCCGAGGAGCTGTTTTGGGCCTCTTCTGCCAAGATAATCGGTCTAACGGTGGATCCCCACCAGTTGCAAAAGATCCGCCGGGAGCGGCTAAATTCCCTGGGGCTGGATGTTCATGCCAACTACGCCTCCCTGAAAAGAATAGTAGAAGAGATCGAGTATGCCCGCCGGGTGATGAAACAGGTCGGGTGTATCGTATTTGACGTTTCCAATATGGCGGTGGAGGAAGCGGCTACTCAAATCCTGCAGGTAGTTAAAGAAGGTGATTATGTTGAAAACTGAAAAAATAGTCTATGCGTTCTCTGAGGGTAGCGGGGAGCTAAAAAGTCTTTTAGGCGGTAAAGGAGCGGGGTTGGCGGAGATTACCCGGTTGGGGTTGCCCGTGCCCCCCGGATTCATTATTACTACCGCGGCCTGCCGAAAATATTTTGAGTCTGGGAACCGGATCTGGCCCGAGTTGGAACATGAGATCCGGGCGGCTTTAGCCGCCCTTGAACGACAAACCGGGCGCAAATTTGGGGACGACACCGGCATACCGCTTTTATTGTCGGTGCGTTCCGGGGCGGTGATCTCCATGCCCGGGATGATGGATACTATCCTAAATTTAGGATTAAACCATCTTTCGGTGGAGTCACTGGCAGCGGAAACTGCCAACCGGCGGTTTGCCCTTGATTGTTATCGGCGTTTTATTCAGATGTTTGCCGAGGTGGTGCTAAAAATTGAGCACCACCGGTTTGAGAGTATATTGGAGGAAGCTAAAAAAAGGCAAAAAGTCTCCCTGGATAGTGAACTCGATGAACAATCTTTACAACAGGTGGTGGAAAGCTACCTGGCCCTGGTTGAACAGGAGACTGGCCAGGGATTCCCCTCCAGCCCGGTTGAACAGCTAATTTATGCTATTAAAGCGGTATTTGAATCTTGGAATACCCCCCGGGCGAAGGTATATCGCCAGGTAAACCGCATCCCCGATGACCTGGGGACAGCGGTAAATGTTCAGGTAATGGTGTTTGGGAATTTAAGTGCCGATAGCGGTACCGGTGTGGCCTTTACCCGCAACCCTTCTACCGGGGAAAATCGTCTTTACGGGGAATATCTCTTGAATGCCCAGGGGGAAGATGTAGTAGCTGGGGTACGCACTCCCCAGTCCCTGGAGAGGCTGGCACAGGAGATGCCCGATATATACAAGCAATTTCAGGAGGCTTGTCGAACCTTAGAAGAACACTACCGGGATATGCAGGATATCGAATTTACGATCGAACGGGGAAAACTGTACCTGTTACAGACCCGGACCGGCAAGCGTACCGCTACTGCGGCTGTAAAGATCGCCGTGGACCTGGTCAAGGAAGACCTAATATCCCGGGAGGAGGCCCTGTTGCGGATTGAACCCGCCCAGTTGGAGCAACTCCTACACCAGCGGATCGACCCCCGGGTGGTTTTAAATGTATTGGCCCGCGGCCTGCCTGCCTCCCCGGGGGCGGCTACCGGGAAAATAGTATTTAGTGCCGATCGGGCCCAGGCGGCGGCTGGGGAGGGGGAAAGGGTGCTGTTGGTGCGACCGGAGACTACTCCCGACGATATTCACGGCATTATTGCTGCGCAGGGGATACTTACCAGCCGAGGTGGAATGACCAGTCACGCGGCGGTAGTGGCCCGGGGTATGGGTAAGCCCTGTGTCTGCGGCTGTGAACAGGTAAATATTGATCTTACCAGGCGGGTAATGGTGCTCGGGGAGCGAGAGTTCCCGGAAGGGGAGCTAATCTCGATTGACGGTAGCACCGGCAAGGTAATTTTAGGGGAGACCCCATTGATTGAACCTTCGCTCACGTCGGAATTTAGAGAACTGTTGGGCTGGGCCGACCAGCGGCGGCGGCTGGCGGTACGGGCTAATGCGGACAACCCATCGGATGCCCGTAAGGCATTAGAGCTGGGAGCGGAAGGGATTGGACTTTGTCGGACCGAGCATATGTTTACCTCCCCGGAGAGTCTGCCCTTAGTTCAGCAGATGATCTTGGCTGCCAATAGCCGGGAGCGAAATCTAGCCCTGGAGAAATTACTTCCCCGGCAGCGGGAAGATTTTAAGGGGATCCTAAAGGAAATGGCCGGTTTCCCAGTAACGATCCGTCTTCTGGATCCCCCTCTCCACGAATTTTTGCCTAACCGGGAGGATTTAGCGCTGGAGGTTAACCGGCTAAAATGGCAGGGGGCTGACCGGGGTAAAATTCATCCAAAGGAAACCCTATTGCAAAAGGCTCGCTCCCTGGCAGAGTTAAACCCGATGCTTGGCCACCGGGGTTGCCGCTTGGGGTTGGCCTACCCGGAAATTTACCGAATGCAAATCCGGGCGATTTTTAGTGCCGCGGCCGAACTATTGGCAGAGGGATTTCCGCCGGATAAAATTAGGCTGGAGGTCATGATCCCCCTGGTAGGTCATCTGCCGGAACTTATCGGGTTGAGAGCGCTAATTGAGCAAACGGCTAAGGAGATATTGGAAAGTAACGGCTATCATCTCGATTATCTTATCGGTACCATGGTGGAGCTGCCCCGGGCCTGCCTGATCGCTGATCAGCTGGCTACCCAGGCCGGGTTTTTCTCCTTTGGTACCAATGATCTAACCCAGACTACCTTGGGATACAGCCGGGACGATGCGGAGGCAAAATTTTTGCCTTTCTACCTTCAGCAAAAAATATTACCCCAAAATCCCTTTATGGAGATCGATCGCGAGGGGGTAGGGGCATTGGTAAATATGGCGATAGAGAAGGCCCGCCGGGTCCGTCCTGACATTGAACTGGGGGTTTGCGGAGAGCATGGGGGAGATCCCCACTCCATCGAATTTTTCCACCAGGTTGGTCTTGATTATGTTAGCTGCTCTCCTTACCGCCTGCCGGTTGCCCGCCTAGCTGCCGCTCAGGCGGCGATAAAAAAACAGAAAAAGTAGCAAGACACGGGGACGTTTCTACTGTCTTATATCGGTTCTACCAGGTCGGTGAGCTTGATGATAGCTACCGTTGATTACCTATGTAAGGGTGCTGCCGTTTGCGGCAGCACCCTTACTTTTCCATGATATTAATTATCCATGCTAAAAAAGATTGAAGATGAGCCCTTGATGACGAAATAGCTGGAATTATCGCGCCCTTATAGTATAGTTTTACAACGGTGGTCAGGTAAAACTAATTTATGAGATGATTTTGATAAAAAAGTGGTTGCGATTATAACCGTTCTATGGTATAATTTTACAAAAATTAGAAAGGGGTGTCTAAAATGGATGAAATTAACTATATTATGAGGGAAATTGACAATTTGCCCCCGGCAATATTGGAGAAAGTAGCCGATTACATAGCATATGTAAAAAATAGACACAAAATAGGTAATGAAACAGTGGAGATTATTGGAATACCAATGGTGCAAGAGGAGGTTCTCGCTAAAGACTGGCTAAAGCCCGAGGAGGATAAAGCGTGGGAAAATTTGTAAAGGGAGATGTAGTTGTAATCCGTTTCCCGTTCTCTGATCCAGATTCGGCTAAAAAAAGACCGGCTTTTGTTATTGATATTTTATCTGACGATGATTTAATTCTATGCCAAATTACCAGTAACGCCTTGGAAGATGGATATGCTATTGAAATAACAGATGATGATTTTGAAAACGGAGGGTTAATGGTACCGGGTAATGTTAGGCTTAACAAGCTTTTTACCGTGGACAAGAGGGCAGTGCTATATAAGGTAGGGACCCTAAAGGAGCTAGAAACACAACAAATAATAGATTGTCTGCTTAATCTATTCGGAGGATAGTCTTCACCTGGCTGTACTGTGAAAAGGATGACTACCGTGGCTGGTCATCCAGGGTAAAAGGGTGGGGTGCTGTGCTTATTATGAAAAAGCACCCCACCTTTATTAGTGGGCTCCTGGGGGCAAGATTAATGAAAGATTTTGTTCCAAAGGCCGATAAACCAATCCCCGATTGAGCGCCACAGGGAGGCTACGCAATTTAATCGCCCTACCTCTCCCTCGGTAACAAGTTCCACCGAGGCCAGGTCCTCCCCGTTTAATTTTATTACCAGCGTGCCGGCCCGGGTTCCCTTTTCTACCGGTGCCTCCAAGGGGTTGGTAATGGTGATCTCTTTTTTCAATCGGTTGGCCTCTCCCCGGGGAATTACGGCCTGTACCGGTTTGGCAGCTACCAGGTTCACCGTCCGTGACTTCCCTTTATGAACTTGAGCAGTGGCTAAAACATCGTCCTCCGTGGCGATCTTGGCCAGTTCATATTGGCGGAACCCATAGTTCAAGAGTACTTCGCTATCTTCCAGCCGGGTTTCCTCGCTGGGACAGTTCATAACAACAGAGATCAGTTGCATGTTATCCTGGGTACTGCTACCGGCCAGGCAAAGTCCGGCCTCTGGGGTGCTGCCAGTTTTAATCCCATCGGCACCAGGGAACCGGCCTAACAGGGGGTTGCGGTTGAATTGCCGTATCTCGTTAAAAGTAAATTCCGCCTCGGTATGCAGGACGGCTGCCTCTGGGTGAGTCTCCTCCAGGTACGCCGCCAGCCGGGCTATATCCTGGGCACTCATGTAATGATCGGCATGATGCATACCGTGACTATTCATAAAATGGCTGTTTTCAAGCCCTAGTTCAGCGGCCCGCCGATTCATCCGTTGAACAAAAACGGACTCCGAACCCGATAGGTGTTCTGCGATCGCCACACAGGCGTCATTGGCGGAGACTATGGCGATTCCCTTAAGTAAATCCTCGACGGTAGCCTGCTGGCCAACATTTAGAAACATGGTTGACCCGCCGGTTTTCCAGGCCTTGCTACTGGTAGTAACCTTGGTATCTAGGTTTATTATTCCCTGTTCCAGATCTTCCATCGTTAGTAGCATGGTCATTATCTTGGTTAGGCTGGCCGGAGGTAGCGGCTTCACAGCCTCCTTGGCATATAAAACTTTGCCGGTGCGGGCCTCGATCAATACTGCTGCCTCGGCATTTAGTTCTATGTTTAGCTCTAGGG
>JAAZLS010000066.1 GCA_012799185.1 Bacillota bacterium
CTACTTTTAGTAAGTTTTTATCCGTTGTTAAAAACACATCCGCTTTGGCGTTTTTCTGCGGAGGCCACATGTAGACCATCGAATGCTTTTAGACCAAAATCTTGAAGTTCATATGCACGTTTTATGATTATTTTATTTAACATTACATTTTCTTTTGCCAACGAGTAAAGTTTGTAGACCTTAATTTTTTTCCATTCATCAGGGATTTTCCCGATTTCAATATCAATCACTTCGCTTGACAACAGGTGCCATTGACCCTGCATACATTTTGATAAAATAGCCAGTATTGCATCGCTTTCAATTCGTATTTTATCCTGCGTCTGATCCCCGGGAGTTGCTTTTAAAAAGTCGCATCCACCGCAGTCAGTCATTGGATATCTTACCTTATTGCGGGACGAGCCGCAAATTCCGCTGGATCTAGGCATACTCACGCGGCTCCATATAATTCCTAGGCGATGAGATAATTAGATCCTGCATAACCGCCGGCTCAATCTCCAGATCATACTTTTCAAGATCCAGTCCGTACAGCTCTAACAGAAAGCAGGCGGCGAAATCCCGCGGGTACTGTTCGTCCTCCGCTCAGAGGCGGTAACGGTTATTCTTGCATTGAACTGACATCCCCTTCCTTGCTAAAAACCGATTGATTACCATCAAATGACGAAGCAGGGTTGACCGGCTCACATAGAGCCGCTCCTGGTAATACTCTGCTGTTTCCCGAGGATAAAAGAGCAGTTCCCGGGGCCAGCGTAATGCGACCGACTGGTTAAAAATATCGGTAAAGACCCGACTGATAGCGGCGATATTTTGATTCAGTAGCCTTATTACACCTTCATCGGATAAAAACGGATAGCCCTTTGGTTAATTTTCCCTATAATAGGCTGGGGTGGGGCCGAAGTTCGTATCATAATACCGGCGGATGAAGAGACCGGGTAATATTTTACTAGTATCTTTTACAACCGGGGCAGGGCTCCGGCATCTTGCCGGTATTGACAAAGGACATAAACCTTTTGAGGAAAAAGACCTCTTCATCCTTGCAGGCCCGGATATATTCCACTATCCTTAGCAGGCGTTCCCGGGTCTCGGGGGAGAGATGGTGCTCCATGCGGCAGGCATCCTCCTCCGCGATCCGAGGATCGAGGCCCAGCACCTCGTGGAAAAAAGCGCATAGCAACTGGTGCCTTTTGTAAACATCCCTGGCCACCTTCTCCCCCTCTTCGGTCAGTTCGATATGGCCGTATTTCTCTTGCTCCACCAGGCCTTTCTCCGATAGGGAACGCACCGCGGCTACGACCGAAGGCATCTTCACATCCAGGGCCAGAGCCACATCTTTTACCCGGGTCACCTTATTCTTAAGCTGAATCATATATAGGGCCTCTAGATAGTCTTCTTCTGATTGGGAATAACCGGTCACTATTCTCACCTCCTAAATTAGCCTAACCTAACAAAGTTAGGGTCAGCTAACCATGAAAAAGATAGCAAACTTAAATCGCCCTGTCAAGGGTTAATAGTAACAAATTGGTCACCTTCGGGCCCGATTTGATGGTATAGTTTAACTATTGGGCCAAGGGAGCGAAAGAGAATGCCGGTTAAGGGCGCCTCCCCGATTAAAAAGGGTAAGCCTTTCTATGGTTACACTATTGTCCTAAGCTGTTTCCTTATTACTGCGGTCACCTTCGGCGTTAACTACAGCTTTGGTATCTTTTTCGACCCCTTTATTAGCGAATTTGGCTGGAACCGGGCGGAGATATCGCTGGCCTTCGCTCTCGCTACGGTGTTATCGGGTTTCTTGGGCATTGGAGCTGGAAAAATTACCGATGCCCTCGGTCCGCGGCCCGTTAACCTGGTCGGCGGCCTCTGCCTGGCCTCCGGTTGCTTTCTTATGACCTATATGCACTCCCTGGGGCAGCTCTATCTCTACTTTGGCCTCCTTGTCGGTATCGGTATCGGCAGCGGTTTTCCCTCCCTGATGGCCACCGTATCGCGCTGGTTTCGGATCCGGCGGGGCGCGATGACCAGTATCGTGGCCGCCGGGACCGGGGTAGGCACCATGATCATCCCCCTGGTAGCCAGCCGGCTTTTGCTCCAATTTGATTGGCGGCTCTCCCTAAGATTAATGAGCGGGGCGGTGCTGATCCTAGCCGTTACCGCCGCCCTCTTTCTTAAAAGGGATCCAGCCGTAATCGGCTGCCTCCCCGATGGTGCGGTTCAACCGCAGGGGGAGAAAATCGGCCTGGAGGACGCCGGCACCCCCCTCGGGAAAGCAATTCTTAGCAACCGTTTCCGGGCGGCCGGTGCCCTCTATTTTACCATCGGCTATTGTACCCAGGGGGTAATGGTCCACGTGGTTCCCCATGCCCTTGAGAGCGGGATTAACCCTGCCCGGGCCGCCACCGTCATCTTTCTGATCGGGGTAGGGAGTATTCTCGGTCGCCTTGGGATGGGAATATTAAGCGATCGGATCCAGGTTAGGGGTTCCACGATCCTGACCCTGGTAACCTGGTTTATAGCCTTCCTCTGGTTGCCGTACGCCGCCGATCTCCGGGGACTCTACCTCTTTGCCCTCCTGTTTGGTGCCTCCTACGGCGCACTGCTGGGCCTGGCGGTCTTAATCTCTGCCCAGATGTTTGGGCTGCTCTCGCTGGGGACAATTACGGCGGCAATCATGTTTCTTTATACCTGCGGTGGCGCCATCGGACCGGCGCTAACCGGGTACCTTTTTGATCTTACCGGCGGCTACAGGGAGGCATTTATTATTTTCCTCGGCCTGGCCCTGGCCGCCTTAATGATCTCCCTGCTCTTAAAACCCGGGGATTGGCAGGATACCGCCAGCGAGCGGGAACAGCAACCTTAAACCAGGCGACCAATGGCTGTTACCAGCTCCCGGTTCAACCGGTCCAACTCCTCCCGGTGCACCCTTACCCCCTTCTTGACCGGCAGCGGCTCCCCGATGGTGATGCGGATCTGGCCTCGCCGGGGGATATACCGCCCTACCGGCAATACCTCCCGGCTGCCGGTCAGGACTACCGGTAGGGCCGGGGCCCCGGTCTTTAAGGCAAAATAGGCCCACCCGGAACGGAAGGGTTTTATCGCCCCATCGAGGCTGACTCCGCCTTCGGGAAAAAGTCCGAGCACCTCTCCTTGGGAGAGGCGGGCGAGACCGGTTTTTATACTTTTCATACTTCCTTCACCGTTTACCGGCAAGGCTCCGGCGGCCCGAATCAGGAGACCGACCAGGGGAATCCTGAATATATAGGCGGCGGCCAGGAAGGTTATTTTCCGCGGAATACAGGCGATTAAGACCAGGGGATCGAGGATGCTCTGGTGATTGGCCGCCAGTACAAAAGGCCCCTCCCGGGGAATATGTTCTCCCCCGATCAGCTCCGGTTCACCGATCAGCTTAACAATGATCCGACAGATAAGCCGAAAGAAGGGGTACATTAACTATTACCTCCATCCCTACCGCTCTTATTTTATCATGGGAGACTGATGGGGTGAAATATTGTTCCGGTTAAATATCCGGAGTCCCTTCGGGGGGGTGGGGCTCAAATAGGGAGGTCACCCGGGGAATTATGACCCGGAACCGGCGGAGGATAAATAGGGCCCGGAAACAGAGCTCCACTAGCAGGGCCAGCCAGATCCCCGTTAACCCCCAACCGATCCCCATGAAGAGAAAGGTTAGTAGGAGACGCAGGCAGAGCATGGAGAAGAGGGTTAGATACATGGTCCAGCGGGTATCACCGGCCCCCCGCAGACCGCCAGTTAAGGCGGAGATGTAGGCGATCGCCGGCTGGCCAAGGGCAAGTAACATCAGCGAGGCCTTGCCCAGGCTGATCACATGGGCATCCCGGGTAAAAATACCGATAATCATCCCGGGGAAGAATAAAAATACCAGGCCGACCGCCGACATGACCAGGAGGGCCAGGCGGGCGGTCTCCATGCCACTTTTTAAAGCCTTTTCTTTCTTCTCGGCTCCTAAAAATTGCCCGACCAGGGTTATACCAGCCACAGTAAAACCAATGCCGGGAAGAAAGGTCATCATATAGGCATTATGAAGAATTTGATGGGCGGCGATAGCCAGAGAGCCGAGGGAGGCGGCCATCATGGAATAGATAATGTTA
>JAAZLS010000067.1 GCA_012799185.1 Bacillota bacterium
GCGATCACAGCGGTTGAAGGGAGGGGAATCATCAAGTATTATGGATGAAATATGACAATATTTAGACGGGGGTGCGCGGAATGGAGCGGACATTAATCAAGAATGTAGGCACATTGGTAACCGGTGATATCGGCAGCCCCCTGGCCGAAGCCGATGCGATCCTTATTGAGGGCTCCCATATCAGTTATGTCGGGATGACAGGCAACCTGGAGAGTTCCGAGTACGAGCGGGTAATCGACGCCGCCGGGATGACCCTCCTGCCGGGGCTAATTGATTCCCATATTCATCCGGCTATCGGTGAATATACACCCATGCAAAACATGATCGGCTATATCGGTAGCTATCTTCATGGGGGCACCACCACCATGATCTCCAACGGTGAGGTTTTGCTCCCCGGCCAGCCCCGGGGGGTGGACGGGTTAAAGGCCCTGGCGATTTTTGCCGCCCAATCTTATCAAAATTATCGGCCGTCGGGGGTAAAGGTGCGGGGTGGGACCCTCCTTTTAAGAGAAGGGTTCTCGGAAGAAGATTTTGCCGAGCTCTCCCGCCTGGGGGTTAGACGGGGGAAACTCCTTTATGAGATCAAGCCGGAGATAGGGGCCCGCTATGCCAGCTGGGCCCGTAACCATGATCTAAAGTTATTGATGCATTGTGGCGGCACCTCCGTTCCCGGGGGGCTAAGCACCACTCCGGAACAGGTGTTAAAAATCAGGCCCCATGTGCTGGCCCATCTAAACGGCGGGCCGACCGCTATGCCGCCGGAGGCGATTAATACCCTGATTGACGAGACCAGGGGGATGATCGAGCTGGTCCTCTGCGGCAATCCCCGGGCGGCGATCGCCATCATCGCAAAGGTTCTCCGGGAGGACCAGCTAGAGCGGGTGATCCTGGGGACCGATACGCCAACAGGGAGCGGTATCATCCCTCTAGGGATGTGGCAGCTGATCAATCTTTTAACCGGCTTTAGTGATTTAAAGCCGGAGGTGGCTATCTGCCTGGCAACCGGTAATACGGCGAGATTTTATGGGCTGGGAAGCGGCTTTATCCGGGAGGGCTCCGCCGCCGATCTGATCCTGGCCGATGCTCCCGCCGGTTCGGCGGCCCCGGATACCTTGGGGGCGATCGCCGCCGGAGATATACCGGCTATCGCCCTGGTGATGATCGATGGTGAAATTGTTGTCGAAGGAAGTCGAAATAGCTCACCGCCGAAGCGCCGCTTAAAAATAGAGCGGTGAGCCACCCCTGCCCCTTCCCAGGCTCGCCGATCCTGCCGCCGGGAGAGTAGGGCCGCCGGGCCGCGGCAACTAATTTAAATCGTCAGGATAGTGGTCCCGCTATTACCCATCAGCCCGTAGGTCTGGGCCATGCCTACCCGGGCATTCTTAACCTGGCGGGTGCCGGCGCGACCGCGGAGCTGATTGGCTACCTCCACAATCTGCCAGATCGCCTGGGCCCCGATCGCTTCACCGAAGGAGGAGAAGCCGCCGCTGGGGCAGACCGCAATTTTGCCGTCAATCTCCGTCTCCCCGCTGCGTAGTAGGGCGGCCGCCTCCCCCTCCCCACAGAAGCCGCAGGTCTCCAGGTACTGCAGGTAGTGCCAGGAACTGTTATCGGGGAGCTCCAGCAGATCGATATCCTCCGGTCCGAGCCCCGCCTTTTCATAGGCCTGGCGGGAGGCGGAGTAGCTTTCGCTGAGCAGGGGCGCCTCCGCCACGGCCGGGGAGGAGAGAGCCGAGATCCGGATGGTGGGATCCCCGTAGATGGCGCTGCCCATGGTGGTGGCAGCAATTTTTACCGGTTTATCGGCGGCCTTAATTTTTTGCCGGTCAGCCGAGATGATCACTATCGCCGCCCCATCGCTGGTGGCACAGATCTCAAAGAGGCGCAGCGGATCACAGACCATGTTGGAGTGCAGGACCTCCTCTAGGGTAAATCTTTTTTTGTAACGGGCATTGGGATTTTCCGCCCCGTACTGGCTGAGGAGTACCTTTACCCGAGCCAGGTCCTCCGGGGTATCACCGTAATTTTCAAACCGCTTGCGACACTCCAGGGCCCAGTAGACCGGGTTAGGCATACCAGCCATATACCAGCGTAGAACATCCCGGTCCTGCCGCGGATCATCCGACTTAGCGCTCAGGAACCCCTTGGGAGAGAAATCGACCCCGATGGCGATCGCTGTATCGACCTCCCCGGCGGCAACACTGTTGTAAGCCATTCTTACCGCCGCCGAGCCGGTGGCACAGGCGTTGTAAACGTTAACTACCGGTACCCCCGTTTCACCGAATACGCTCTCTATATATTGGCCGGAGAGGTGGCCGGCGTTACCGCCGTAGATCAGGATCCCGGACATGATGGCCTGAATCTCCTCCCACCTAACTCCCGCATCCTGAAGGGCCCGATCTACCGCTACCGCCCCCATCTCGACAAAGTTTTTCTCGGGGAATTTGCCCCAGGGGTGTAAGCCGCTACCGATAATATAAACCTCTCTCATTATAGACACCTCGTATCTGAAAATTTTCAGGTCTTGCGCTCTTCCTGGGCCGGCTACTTAATTACCCGGAAGGCCCAGGTAACCACATCGTTACCCGCCTCGTCCTGGTAAAGGGTATAGTCGATAGTCTCCATCGGTAGCCCGATTTTCAGCGATTCCAGGTCGCTCTCCATGATCAACCCGGCGATACAGATCCCTTCGGGGAACTCGACCAGCCCGATTCCGTAAGGGGTAATATCCCCGGTGGTTTTAAATGGGGGCGGGCACATATAATGCTGGATCGTATAGCTGGCCAACCGGCCCCGGTTATTTAACAGGACCCTTTCTACGTTCTGCCGCGGGCAGCCGGGCCGGTGCTGGGCATGATACTCGGGGAAAAAATAGGTATTACAATCCCGGCAGACCGCACTCCGGATCTTGACCCCTTCGGCAGTCCAGACGAATAGATCGGGCAGCCGGGGGATTTTTCCTTCCATGGTCTCCATGATCTCCATGCTCAACCGTACCTCCCCTAGGTAACATTAATATTGGATAGAATAGCTTAACAACCTTTGAAGGTGGGTCTCCGTTTTTCGATAAAAGCCTCAACCCCCTCAACCTTATCCTCGGTGGAGAGGGAAAGGCTATACATCTCCCGCTCGTAGGCCAGGCCCGAGTCGAGCCCGGTTCGCAAACCCCGGTTAATTGCCGCCTTGGCGATCTGCAGTGCGGCGGTGCTCTTCCGGGCTATTTTTTTGGCCAGGATCTCCACCGCCTCCTCCAGCTCGCCGGCAGGGACGACCCGGTTAACCAGCCCAATACGCTCCGCCTCCACCGCATCGATAATATCCCCGGTCAAGATCAGCTCTTTCGCCTTTAGGAGCCCTACTAGGTGAGGTAGCCGTTGGGTGGCGCCGCCCCCCGGGATAATACCTAAATTAATTTCCGGTTGCCCCAACTTGGCCTTCTCACTGGCAATAATAAGGTCACAGGCCATCGCTATTTCACAGCCGCCGCCGAGGGCTAGGCCGTTGACGGCGGCGATCACCGGCTTGGGGCAGTTCTCGATAATTTCGCCCAGGCGGAGGATCTTGTGGGCATTGAGCGGGGTGGTCTCCTTAAGCTCCTTGATATCGGAGCCGGCGATAAAGGCCCTCCCGGAACCGGTTAAAATTATAACCTTGATCTCTTCATCGGCGATTACATCGGCCATCGCCCTCCGGAATTCGGCGCGGGCCGGATCGTTGAGGGCATTCAGGGCCTCCGGTCGGTTGAAGGTAATCTTGGCTATCCCTTCTTCTTTCTCTAAAATTATGTTTTTAAGGTCCATCTTCTCCTCCCGATTAAATTTGTTGTCTCTTACGCATCCCGTAGGCGCAGAGCTTACTTAAGGCTTTGACACCCGAATCCAGGGAGGTAAATACGGGTAAATCCTGGCCCAACTCCTCCATGATCCGGTTCTTATAGTCGTTGTAACCGACAATCATGCAGATGATGACCGGCTTGCCATATTTCGCAGTGATCTTCTGGACGGTCCTCTGTTCCAAAACCGGGATAGTGTAGTCAAAACCGGCCAGGATTAGGACTACCGCATCGATCCCCGGATCCTGCAGCGGTGCAGCCAGGGTAACCTCCAGGGTTTTCACCAGCCCCAGCTGCTCGATGGTATACCAAAGATCAATTGGGTTCGCCGGCTCCATGTTGGGTGGGAAGACCTCCCTTAACGATTCAACAATCGGCGAGCTTAACCGGGGCATCTCCAGGCCATGTTCGGCACAGAGATCGGAGACCACCACCCCGACGCTGCCGGCGGCGGTCACAATGGCCACCCGGTTGCCGCCGGGCACCGGCTGGGTAGAGAAAACCTTGGCAATATCCTTTATCTCCGTGAAATCATCAATCTTGATACAGCCGGTCTGGCGGAGGGCTGCCTCCACGATCCGCTGGTTACTGGCGATACTGCCGGTATGGCTCATGGCTGCCTGGGCCCCGGCCTCGGTTCGGCCGCCATTGAGAAGAAGCACCGGTTTTTTGGCGGCCACCTCCCGGGCGATCGGTACAAACCGGCTCCCATCGGCGACCCCCTCCAGGTAGAGGGAGATCACGGCGGTATCCGGATCGTTGCCAAAATACTCCAGCAGATCATTTTCATTTACATCGCACTTGTTGCCGATGGAACAGATCTTATTGATGTTTAGCGTCCGGTTTACAACAATATCGGAGGCCATCCCGGCGGCCAGTAGGCCCGATTGGCCGATCAGAACCACATCTCCCCGGGGAACATCCTTAATCGGGAAGAAGCTGGTCGTAATATCGCGGGAGACGATCCCGGTACAGTTGGGACCCATCACCCGGATCCCGCTGCGCCGGGCAATCTTTACTATCTGATCCTGCAACGCTTTCCCCTCCGGCCCTACCTCGGCGAAGCCCATGGCCTCGATGATAACCGCCTTTACCCCCTTGGCGGCACAATCCTCCATGGCCTGCACGCAGAACCGGGCAGGGATAATTAGGACAACCAGGTCTACCTCCCCCGGGATATCCTTGACGTTGGGATAGACCTTCAGCCCTAAAATTTCTTCCGCCGATGGATTTACCGGATAGATATCACCGGAGAAATCACTATCAATAATATTTTGCAAGATAATATTGCCGTCTTTCTTGGGATTTCTACTGGCCCCAATTACGGCTACCGAGCGGGGTTTAAAAAAAAGATCCATCATACCAATTGCTCCTTTTTAGCCTTATTCCAGGATAATACGGGCATCGACCACTAGGGCTCCCTCCCGGTAAGCAAAGACCGGGTTCATATCGATCTCTTTTATCGTAGGGTTCTTCTCAACAAAGGCGGAAAGCTTTAACAACATATCGACCAGGGAGGAGGTATCTACCGGCTCTTGACCGCGGAATCCCTCCAGCAATTTTTTGCCCTTAATTTCATCAATCATGGCGGCTGCATCCCCAGGCTGCAGCGGTACAATGCGGAAGGTTACATCCTGTAAAACCTCCACGAAGATGCCGCCCAGGCCAAACATAAGCACCGGTCCAAAGCTGGGATCTTTAATCATGCCCATGATAATTTCGATCCCCGGCCGGGCCATGGGCTGGACCGAGACCCCCTCTATAACCGCAGCGGGTACCGCCCGCCGGCAGGAGGCCATAATTTCATCATAGGCCTTCTCAACGGCGGCCCGATCCGCCAGGTTCACTTTAACCCCCCCGGCATCACTCTTATGGGTGATATCGACCGAGGATACCTTTAGTACTACCGGGTAACCGATCTGCTCACTTAATGTGAGCGCTTCAGCCTTGTCGGCCGCCAGGCGGGTATCCGTACAGTTGATACCGGCGGCACCGAGCACCTGCTTGGCTTCGATTTCGGTCAACACGAGCCTGCTCTCTTCCCTTGCCTGCCCCAATATTTGGTTTATAATCATAGGCGCCCCTCTTCTGCAATTTTACTTAAATTTAACTGGAGACTATTAGTTGCAATTTCTATGCCACAAGTTTGCCTTGGGGGAAATAACCGACCCGGCGCCGGATAGGGGCTCCTGTTATTTTTTGCGAGGGGGAGAACATCGACAGCGGTCCCGGGACTTTTAACCCGGGTTACCGGCGGTGAACCGGGAGGCTTCCCGGTGGGGGGTTAAATAAAGTGAAAGGGTGTTAACTATAATTTACACGACCGCAGAATTCAACGGGTGCAAACAGTTTTTGCATGGGCAATAAATGTATGCGGTGGTCTAATCGGGCCTGAAACCGCTGATGTTTAGCTTCCGGATCCGGTATTGTAGGCTCTGGCGAGCCAGGCCTAGGCGACGGGCAGTCCGGGTGATATTGCCCTCGTTTTCAGTGAGGGCTTGCATGATAACCCCTTTTTCAAACTCCCGTAACATGGAATTAAGATCGCCACCGGTGATTTTTAGGGCGGGCACCGGCGGCCGCCCTTCCGAGGAAAGGGGCTCTTCATCGCTTTGGGGACTCCCCGCTGCGGCCGGTTCGACCCGACCGGCGGGCCTCGCCCCTGCCGGTGCCCCGGCCGGCTGGCCCCGAAGGTAAGGCGGTAGCTGTTCTACCCCTAACTCCGATTCCCCTTCGGCCAGGCTTAACGCCGCCTCTAACACATAGGCCAGCTCCCGGATATTGCCTGGCCAGGAGTAGGCCTCCAGAAAGGTAGCCAGCGCCGCTGATAGCCGGGCTGGTCCATGGCCATGCCGCTCCCGGTAGCTATTCAGGTAGTACCCGGCCAGGCCTCCCAGGTCGCTCTTCCTTTGCCGTAGGGGGGGGATAGGGATGCTCTTCCCGGCCAGCTTCAGGTAGAGATCCTTGCGCAACAGCCCTTTTTCAACCAGTCTCACCGGTTCATCGTCGACGGCACCGATCAGGCGGCAGTCTAACTCTTTACCCCGGTTTTCACCGGGCCGCCCAAACTGTTTTTCCTGCATAGCCCGTAGTAACCGGGCCTGTACCGGCAGCTCCATGGCTTGCACCTGGTCCAGGAAAAGGGTACCCTGGCGGGCCTCTTCCAATAGCCCGGCCCTGCCCCCCTCCCCTCCGATACCGGGGGATCCGAATAGAATCTCTTCCAGGTGACCCGCGGGGAAGAGGGCACAGTTTACCTCCCGGAAAGGTTTATCCCGCCGGGGGCCGGCACCATGTATTGCCCGGGCAATAACTCCCTTGCCGGTTCCCGGTTCCCCCGAGAGCAGTACAGGCATGGAGCCGGCGGCGGCCTTCATTACCTGTTCCCGGATCAGTTTTGCCGCAACACTGGCCCCCTGGAAGATAAAGGTGGAATAGAAGCTCCCCGGATCCATGGCTGGCCCATGGCTAAAAAGCCGTTCCGGCTGTTGCAGCTCCTTCGCCATGAGATAGTTTAATAGCTTATCCTCCCCGGTTATTGCTACCGAGGCCACTACCCGGTCCTCCCTGGTTAAGGGATAGATACTGGTAACCAGGTTAACCTCCCGGCCCTGGTCATTAAAATAGCGGCGATAGATCCCTTTAACCGGCCGACCCCACTGTAGAACGGTTAATATCCCCCGCGCTGGATGTCCAGGGGAAAAAAGCTCGGCTATCGTCTTCCCGATCATCTGCCCGGGCTTCCGTCCCTCCAGTTCTCCCATCTTCCGGTTATATAGAAAGATAGTCCCTTCCCCATCGGCCGCGATCACCCCGACGGGGAGGATCGCTATTATATCCTGCAGGTACTCAGGGACCCGCGGGCCTTCCTCTCTTTGCATGAATTAATCACCCGCTTTCTGCGGCCTAGCTTCTGGGCTCCTCTTGATCATTGAATACCACACTAAAAAGTAAATTCCTGCCGGGCCCGCGCCCGGTTTGCATTCGAAGAGAAAATGGTATAAAGTGATGGCGCTGTATATTTCACACAACTAATCTGGGAGGAATGGAAAGTTGTACTGGACCGAGAAAGGATCACAAAATACCGACAAGACTATAGCACTGGCCCTGGAGAGAGCCCGGGAGCTAAACCTGAGACACCTGGTGGTGGCATCCCATACCGGCGCTACCGCCAAGAAGGTTCTAAAATCCCTAAGCGATGGGCAGGAGCTGGTCTGTGTTACCCACCATGCCGGTTACCCGAACCCCTCTGAGGTTGAGATAACGCCGGAGACTAGGCAAGGTTTGCAGGAGCAGGGGGTCAAGGTTCTTACCACCACCCACCTCTTGTCAGGGATTGAGAGCTCTATGCGCGCAAAGTTCAAGGGGGTCTATCCCACCGATATTGTAGCAATGGCCTTACGGCTGCTGGGACAGGGATTCAAAGTGTGCGTAGAGATCAGTGTCATGGCCCTTGATGCCGGGTTAATCCCATATAATGAAGAGGTCATCGTGATCGGGGGTACCTCCCAAGGGGCCGATACCGCCTGTGTTATAACCCCGGCCCACTCTAACAATTTCTTTGATACGGTAGTAAAAGAGATTATCTGCATGCCCCGGGGATAATAAAGACTGCGGGGTAGCCCCTCTACCTTAATCGGGCTGCTCCGCAGTTATCTCTTCTTCTTCCGGAGGGATGCCAAGTCTATCTAACCAGGTATCGACCACCTGTTCCATTTCATCAACCTGCTCTTTTAAAATCAGGGTTTGCGACTCGAACCGCTCGATCTCCTCTTGCTGAACCCGGTTTACCTCCCGCAGCACCCGGGCCTCGTGGGCATCATGAAGACGCTGGCGATAGGTATTGATAAAGCTTAACAGGATAATAAAGGCAACGATCAGTAAGGATACCCCGACCTGTACCGCCACCAGCGGAAGACGGATACTAACCGTAGAGCCTTCATAATGGGGAACAAACATAATTGTAAACCATCGCCATTTTTTACCGATTCCCAATCCCCCCCCGGCAATATTAATCGCTATTGTTCGACAGGGCAGCTAAATATCCCTTTTTTCCTTGCTAGCCCCTTTCCAACAAGATCGCCGCCAGCTCTGGAATAGTAGAGGCGATAAAATCCGGGTCGGCTGCCGCCAGCTCCTCCCGGCTACCAAAACCGTAGGTAACCGCCGCCGCGCTAATGCCGTTGGCCTTCGCCCCCCGGATATCATACTTCCGGTCTCCGACCATGATCGCCGGCCCGCTTTCCCTTCCGTTACCCGCCGCCTGGAGAGCACAGGCAATAACCTCGGCTTTGTTTGCCCGGGTACCATCCAGGTTGCTGCCCATGATCAGTGAAAAATGGTGATCCAGCTTGAAGTGGGCCAGCAATTTTTCAGCAAAATAGGTTGCCTTGGCGGTGGCGACAACCAGTTTCTTTCCCTGCCTGTTTAGCCGTTCCAACAGCTCCGGTAGGCCGGCATAAACGGTGGCCTCGTAGACCCCCCGCCGGGAATAGTATTCCCGGTAGATTGTAATTGCCTTCCGGGCCAGCGGTTCATCGAGACCGCAATACTTCATAAAAGAATCCAGCAGTGGCGGCCCTATAAACGGGATCAATTCGTGGGTTTCCCGGGGGGGGAGATCTAGCCGTTTGAGAGCATGGCGGAGAGAGTTAACAATTCCTGCCTGAGTATCGGTTAAAGTACCATCCAAGTCAAATAAGATTAGTTTATAGTTTTTCATTGCTCTTCCTATTTTAACCTTTGCCCGGCGCTTATTGCAACCGCCGCCGGCAGTTTTCCAGTTTTTTGGCAGTTTTGGGGTTCGATTTAAGGGATTTTAGCTTCGGCTTCCTTCTCTAGCCAGGGGATGAAAAGCTCTACTAGGTGCGGATCAAATTGGGTGCCGGCACAGGCCTTTAATTCGGCGATAGCCTCCTGGACGGGGCGGGCCGGACAATAGGGACGCCCGCCGGTCATGACTTCAAAAGCCTCGGCGATGGCAAAGATCCGGCATTCCAGGGGAATCTTTTCCCCGGCCAGGCCTAGGGGGTAGCCGCTCCCGTCCCAACGCTCATGGTGGTGCAAAATAAAGGTAGCCACCCCTAGGAGTTCCGGCGAGATACGGGCAATGCGATATCCTTTTTCCGAATGGTTTTTAATGTTTTTCCATTCTTCTTTGGTAAGGGGGCCGGGTTTATGCAAGATATTCTCGGGAACGGTTACCTTACCCAGATCATGTACCTGAGATAGGAGGATTAGTTTACTTAAATCCCCCGGGGACAGACCCGCAATCTGGCCCAGCTTGCGGCAATAGCGCTGCAGGCGAACCGCATGCCCCCGGGAAAAATAGTCCCGGCTCTCCATGGTCGTTAACAGGGCCGATAAAATTTGATTAAGTGGCCCCACGCCCCGGGAAAGCTTTTCCCGGTACATGCAGTCATCGGATTCGATTAGAATCCGCTGTAAAGGCTCCTCCGGCCCGGAACTGGTAGCGCTGCCCAAAGATATACTGATCTGCAGGTCGGGATGCCTGCAGTTGTGTTTTTCCTCCGCTTTGCGGATCCGCCCGATTACAGTCGCGGCCTTTTTTTGGTCGGTCCGGGGTAAGATAAGGGCGAATTCATCGCCGCCGACTCGGGCCAAGACATCGGAGCGGCGGAGCGGTTTCCTTAAAAACCGGGCACAGGCCCTTAGAAGTTCGTCGCCGTACCGGTGTCCCAATAAATCGTTGGTGAGCTTCAAGTTGTCCACATCGATGGAGATTACAGTAATCGGATAGCTGCGCCCCTTCTCCAGCCGCTGGAGCTCTTCGTCAAAGTAGGCCCGATTATAGAGCCCGGTGAGCTGATCGTGAAGGCCAAGATACCTTAACCTCTGTTCCAGGTTTATCCGCTCCGTATTATCTCGAGCCACTATCCGGAAGCCGCTAATCCGGTCCCGTTTGTCCCGGACAAGCGAAATTGAGAGTTCACTCACCCGAACGGTGCCGTCCTGCCGGATTACCTCCAGTTCTACCTGCCGCCGGGGTTTGCCGGAGAGGAAGACCCGGTGGAAAACCCGATGGGCTGCTGCCGGCTTTTTAAATATTTCCCGGTAATTTAAGCCGATCAGCTTGCTCATGGGATAGCCCAGCAGACGGCCCCCGGCCTGGTTGGAAAAGATAATATTACCGGCCAAATCTACCTCGTAGTACCCCTCCTGGATGGAGGAAATAATCTGGCGGTACCTCTCTTGCGATTCCTTTAAATCTTGTTCAATTTTCTTATGGTGGGTAATATCGCGGATGGTCTGAATAACTCCCAGGCGTTCCCCCTGCATATCAAAAAAGGGAGCGGCCATGGCCCAAAGATATGCCCCCGTTCCCCGGTAGACCATCGGGGCGTAGATCTCACCGTACACCTTTGAACCGACTTTTCTAAAGTTTTGATAACGGCCGGCGGTATCCGGATCATCTGCATCAATTAAATCAACAATAATCGCCCTGGCTTCGCCATAAAAAGGGACGGCGTAGGCATAGTTGCCCTTTCCGAGAATTTCGGCAGCCGGAACCCCGGTCATCTCCTCCATGGCCTGGTTCCATATAATTACCTCTTTTTTTTGATCGACCGCAAAGGTGGCATCGGGAAAAATGTCGGTAATATCCTGAAGTGTACGGATACTGATCCCCGATCGGTCGTCTCCCCCGGGGATTTTTAACTTATTCATGTTACACCCTAACCCCCATTTTATCCGGTTAACCCCTGGATTCCCGGACCGTTGCCCCACCGAGGCGCCCCTGTAACAACCGGTAAGGGTGAATTAAGGCCCACAGTTACCGTGGGCTGTGATTACATTCACTATCAATGGGTCGCTTAACAGGTGATCCGTCGCCCAAGGAGACATTTCTGTTAGATAAAGAAAAACCCGGCTTCGGCAACCTGGCGATCTAAACCCGCCGAGGGCTATAGACCCATGGTTTTGCGTCCCTTTCTTTCGAAAGGTTTGCTATTATCGATCAGGGTATTTTATTACTAATATAATTATAACAGTTTTTTTGGTTAAATAAAGGGACTTTTGAAAATATATTATTTATGAATAGGCCGGCCTCGGTAGCGAGGCCGGCTATTTTGGAGCGGGTGATGGGAATCGAACCCACGTAACTAGCTTGGAAGGCTAGGGCTCTACCATTGAGCTACACCCGCGTGCACCTAAAATATCAGGGTTAGGCTGTGGTCGGGGCGGCCGGATTTGAACCGGCGACCCCTTGGTCCCAAACCAAGTGCGCTGCCAAACTGCGCTACGCCCCGTTACCCGCTAACATTATAAATGATAACCGCCCGGCTGACAAGGTGGATCGATCTTTTGGGGGATCCCGATCCCGCCGATCCCGGTCGTCAGCCTGCCGGCAGTAGGATCGTCTTAATTAACCGGTAAACCTGGCGCAGCGCCCGCCCCCGGTGGCTAACCCGGTTTTTGAAACCTGGGTCCAGCTGGGCAAAGGTTAATCCGACCGGCTCGTAGATAAATAAAGGATCATAGCCAAACCCCCCATCGCCCCGGGGCTCTTCGGCGATCCTGCCAGGACAGTCTCCCCGAACCAGGTATATTTTATCCCCCGGTACGGAGAGGGCAATCGCGCAGCGGAACCGGGCCCGCCGTTCCCGGGGCGGCCGGCCCGCCAGCAATTTTAGTAGTAGGCGGTTGTTAGCGGCATCATCGGCCCCCGGGCCGGCAAAACGGGCGGAACGGACCCCCGGCAGCCCCCCCAAAGCCTCCACCTCCAGGCCCGAATCATCGGCCAGGGTTATTTCGCCGGTAGCCCTAGAGACCCGGTAAGCTTTTTTTGCCGCGTTACCGGCAAAAGTTTCCTGATCCTCGTTTACTGCCGGCAACCCACCGAGGTCGGCCGGTGTCAATACCTCCAGGGGCAAGGTGGCTAGGAGCGCTGTAATCTCTTTTATCTTCCCCCGGTAGCCGGTGGCAAGAAGTAGTCTCTTCATAGTCATTGCTACTAATTATACCACTTAAAAGGTATTTTTAGCGTTGGAAGGAAGGTTTAATCGGCGAAGGGCAGGAATTGCACCGGGCCGGGCAGAATATTAGGACATTAATCAATTACCGGCCATAAGGAGGCATGCCAAACCATGGAATATGTTATTCTCGGCATTATAATCGTGGCGGTAGCACTTTTTGTCCACTCTCATAACAACTTGATGTCGTTAAAAGATGTCATGGACAATTTTTGGAATAATATCAACCTCCTGTTCCAGCAACGGTTCGACCTGATTTCCAATTTGATGACCACGGTAAAGGAACCCCTTAAACGAGAAGAGGAGGTACTGGGAAAAATAATTAGATCCTGCAATACCTGGGAAAATTCCTCCTCCACTGCCGACAAGGTAAAGGCTGACCAGATAGCCTCCGGGGCACTGAAAGCATTATTCACGGTTTCTGGGAGCTACCCGGAACTGGAAGAGGACGAAGAATTTTTAAAGTTAAGGAAAGAGCTGATCCGATTGGAGGAACTGATCGCCGATATCCGGCAACGTTATAACCGCGCCGCGGGAGTCTATAATACCATCCTTAAACGGTTTCCCAACAACCTGCTAAGCGGTCCCCTCAAGCTCTTTCCCCGAGAACTTTTTCCCCAAGAAGATGAAGGGCTTCGGAGACCGGCCTAGATTGCCTCTTTTTCTCTTTCCCTAGAAACAGTTTACCAGGCCGGGTACAGCCTGGGGTACCTGGAAATCCAGTTCCCCGGGAACAGTTACCGGTTGCCCATTAATTAGTACCTGGACCTGCTCTACCCCGGGTAAGGCTCCCGCTGTTAAAAGCAGCTGGTAGGTTATATTTTTAGCGCCGGTTACCCCTCCCCGATAGCCGGTTAGCTGTTCTGAGAGCTCCAGGTTAAGCAGTGCCTCCTGCCGACCCAGTTGTTCGAGCGTGGTCCCGGGGGGGATTTCACTAAAGAGACCGCTTCCGGGGGCCGGGCCGGCCAGCAGCTCCCGAAAGGCCGCCGTTTCCGGCTCCTCATCGGGGGAAAGGATCCGGGTTACCGGGACGTATAGGATCTCACCACCGGGGCTGTAGTAACAAAAATAAACTGTAACCGCACAATAATTGCGATAATCTGTTAGCCCTTCCTCTATCTCCAGGTTAATCCAACATTCCGGGCCGAGGGGAACCTGGCCGGAGGTCCCGCCCGGAAATTGTTCGATTTCCATCCCTTCAACCAGGATTTGTAGGCGCTCAATCTCGGGGAACTGGCGCAGGGTGCAGAGAAGGCTACCTAAAACCAGGCGCTCCTCTTCGGGAGTGTAGCTTAAAATCGGGGCGCTGAAATCCACCCGGGCCAGGCCCTCATTAACCGCTATTCCAAGGATAGCCAACCCCTCTGGGAGGACAAATTGCAGCCCCCGGGAGGCCAATTCGCCGGCTGCTCCGGGGGAGGGGAGCAGCTGCTCCAGCGTATCCCGGATAATCGTTTCCGAAAAGGGAATCGGTCGGTAAACTGGGACCAGGAAACGTTTTTCGCAATCGGTAAAATAGAGCAGCCCCTGGCGGACCGACTCCGATTCCGATCCGGTAACGAGACTGGTGGCGGGCACCTCCGGTAGCTCAAACTGGAGGCACTCCCTACCGGAGGATAGCTTCGACCACGGAAGTCGTTCACAGCCTCCAAGGAGAGCTAGTAGGGAGAGGCACAGCACTAACCATAGGAATATCCACCCCTTTGGCATCCTCCCGAAGAGTTTCATGAAAACCACCTTCCTCTACTAAAGAATCCGGGTACAGGCCTATCTATATCTATCGCCTGCCTCCCTAAAATATGATAGGGGCGCATAAAAAAACCGCCGGGGCGGTGGCGGTTATTCGGGCCAAGTTTAATCTAAAGATAGATGTCAATCTAAGATAGGTGTAGCTGGTAGGCTTTAATTGGTCGCTTTAGCAGCCGGGAGCCGACCTCTTCGAAACCGGCAGGGAGACCGCTTACAAAAAAGCGATGGCGGGGCTGCGTACCGGGCGATGGGTTCAGTAATTGCCGGGATTTTAAAATGCTCCTAACCTGCCCGGCTGTCTCCTCCGCTGAATTGACCAGGCGGACCCGGGGGCCGACGGTGCGTTGAATCAGGTCGCTCATGAGGGGATAATGGGTGCACCCTAAAATTAGGGTATCTACCTCCGCCTCTTGGAAAGGATGAAGGTATTCTGCGGCCACCTTCTCCGCCTCCGGGGTATCAATAAGATCATTTTCTACCAGCAGGACGAAGAGGGGACAGGCCTGACTGACAATATTTAATTTGGGATCATAGCTCGTCAGCACCCCCTGGTAGGTAGAGCTCTCAACCGTGCCGGTCGTGCCGATGATCCCGATGCGGCGGTTACGGGTATAGCGCAGCGCCGCCCGCACTCCCGGTTCAATCACTCCTACCACGGGTAGGGCGGTCTCCTGTTGATAATAGGATAGCCCGGCGGCGGTCGCCGAATTACAGGCTACTACCAGTAGTTTGATCTCCTGGGTTTCCAGGAAGGAGATAATCTCCAGAACAAATTGCCGCACCTCTTCCGGAGGACGCGGTCCGTAGGGCATCCGGGCGGTATCACCAAAGTAGACAATGCTTTCGCCGGGAAGCTGGCGGTAAATTTCCTCCATTACCGTTAGTCCGCCGACCCCCGAGTCAAGAATTCCGATCGCCTTATAAGCAGCCGAGTTCAGAAAATCGCCTCCCTCTCTATTTCTTACCCTTTCCACTGGCAAAATAGCCTCCCCGGATGGTCCGTGTATCCATAATAGAGACTAATGCCTGGGGATCTAGTTCTTGGGTTATATTAAAAAATTGGTCCAGGCTACGGCGGCGCATGAGGATATAAAGGATGCGGTGGGGGCCGTCCCGCCCACAACAATCGATGGAGGTAACCCCGTAATCCATCTCCCTGAGTTTTTCCTCAAGGATACCCCCCTCCTTCATTGTAACAACCTGGGCGGTAACATGGCCGAGAGCAATCCTTTCTTCGACGAAGCCACCGACCAGGTTGCCGGCAGCAAAACCCAGGGCAAAAATGATTACATTCAAGGGGTGATCCCGCAGGGCCTCGATAACCATCCCCAAAGCCACTACGTAGATTGCAATCTCAACAAAACCGATCACAGCGGCAATTCGGCTTCGTCCCCGGGAAAGATAGATAATTCTCAGGGTACCCAGGCTAACATCCACCACCCGCGCCAGGAAAATAAAAACATACGACAGTACTGGAAGCACAGCTCTCCCCTCCAACGATGGGCGACCGTCGCCGGCCGCCCCTCTACTCTAAGGGTATTATAACAAAAGAGCTGGTCAGCTGCCCGCCCTTTCGGGCAAATTGGGCAGTTCAATAAAGCGGGCCCGGGAGACTACGTTTAGCTGTTCTAGTTTTTTCACTACTGTCGCCGATACCGGGCTGTCCACCTGCAAAACGGCTATCGCCTGGCCCCCGATGGAGGAACGCCCAAGTTGCATGCTGGCAATATTGATCTGCTCTTCGCCCAGCAGGGTGCCTAGCCTGCCGATCACCCCTGGCCGGTCGTGGTGGGTAGTCATCAACATATAACGGGTGGGGACCACCTCAATTCGGAAATCGCCAATCTGAACGATCCTTAGATCATTCCGATTAAGTAGCGTTCCGGCCAGACGATAAGTTTTTTGCCCGTCTCGAACCGCTAAAATAATTTTATTACGGTAATTTTTAACCGATTGAGTTGAGATCTCTTTTATTTTTATGCCCCTTTGGCGCGCAATATAGGGAGCGTTAACCTGGTTTACCGGGCCCTCCACTACCTCTCGCAACAAGCCGGTCAGGCAAGAGGCAGTCAGGGAAGAGAGGGGGAGGGAGGCAAGCTCACCACAATAGGTAATCTCTATTTCATCGATGGAACCGCCGTAGGTCTGCATGTAAAAATAGCCGAGGAGCCCCGCCAGGGGCAGGAAAGGCTCTAGGGCAGAGGCTGTCTCGGGCATCAGGGCCGGCAGGTTTACCGCGGAGGTGACCGGGCGGCCCTGTAGAGCATTGAGCACCTGTTCCGCCACCTGCAGAGCGACGCTGGCCTGGGCCTCCCGGGTTAGGGCCCCCAGGTGGGGGGTGGTAATCACCTGCTCCAACTGGAGGAGGGGATTGTCAACGGGGGGCTCCTGTTCAAAGACATCTAAAGCGGCCCCGGCAATTTTCCCGGCGCAGAGCGCATCATAGAGGGCACCTTCATCGACCACCCCTCCCCGGGCACAGTTAATCACCATCGCTCCCGGCTTCATTTGGGCCAGTTCGTCGGCACCAATTAAATGACGGGTGGTGGGGCCCAGAGGCACATGGAGGGAGATAAAATCCGCCTGCTCCAGGAGGGAGGGGAACTCGACCGGTTCTACCCCCGTTTTAGCGGCATAGCCTTCCGAGATATAGGGATCATAGGCTAAAACCCGCATCCCTAGGGCCTGGGCCCGGCGGCCTACCTCGCTGCCGACATGCCCTAACCCAATCAGGCCTAGGGTCTTCTGGTTTAACTCTACCCCTAAAAATTTTTGTCGGTCCCACTTCCCCGCTTTAACAGCGGCGTTGGCACCGGGAATGTTTCGGGCCAGGGAGGCCAGCAGGGCCAGGGTTAGCTCGGCCGCTGAAATAGTATTTGCCTCCGGCACGTTCAGCACTGTAATCCCCCGGGCGGTAGCCTGGGCAAGATCGATATTATCTACCCCCACTCCGGCCCGGCCGATTACTTTTAATTGCCGCCCGGCGTTAATAACCGAGCCGGTCACCCGGGTATGACTTCGGACAATCAGGGCATCGTACTCGGCAATAATTTCCTGGAGCTCCGCCGGGGAGAGGTTGGGCCTAAGCTCTACCCGGGCATGCCGTTGAAGCAGCTCTATCCCCGGGGGGGAAAGGGGATCACTGACCAGTATTTTCATCTTTAGACCACCTCCGTATCTATGAAATCAAAGAGTGGTTGCATTACTGCTCCGATCCAGTCAGGATGTCAGGAGCTTACACCCAGGATTACCCCCACCAGAACCCCGATAATGATCCCCAGGGTGGCGGAATGGCCCCGGGAAAGCTCCTGGGCATCGGGGATCAACTCGTCACAGGTAATATAGAGCATGGCTCCGGCAGCAAAACTTAGGGCTAAACTTAATAGGGAGGGAGATACTGCGCCCACTACCGCCCCGATCAAGGCGCCAATACCCATGGGAACCCCGGCCAGCGTAGCCAGTAATACCACCCGCCGGCCGCCAAGCCCCCCCATGTACATGGCGGTAGCCATAGCCATCCCTTCGGGAATATTTTGCATGGTCATCATCAAGGCGATCCCCGCCCCGAAGGAGATACTGGAGGCATAGCCCGCCCCGATAGCCAGCCCCTCGGGTATATTATGTAGGGCGATCCCGATTCCCAACAAGATACCCACCTTGCGAAAACGAAACTGCCGGTCCCGGGAATAATGATGGTGGTGCGGCAGCAGCAGATCTAAAAGCATGAGCACACCGATCCCGGCCAGGAGACCGACCAACGCGTGCCAGTGGCCGGCAATTAGTATTGATTCCGGTAGCAGGTCCATAAATACTATGGCCAACATGACTCCGGCGGAAAAACCAAGGACCGTGCTTAGCAGGGTAGTATTTGGTTTCCTTAAGAGGCAGTAGGAGATAAAACCCCCGCCACCGGTACCGATAGCGCCGGCAAACAGGCCGATAGCCGTAACCCGGATTACAAACTCTAGAGCCACATCAATTCCCCCTGCTTTATAAACTACCAATATAGCTAGAGCTGTATACCGAAAGATTAACGGCGATGACGCTGCTGATAGAGCAACTCTACCTCCCGATAGACCTCCTTCAGGGGAACCCCGGCGCGAAGGGCAATCTCCCGACAATCCTCATATTCCGGTGCAAAATGGACCGACTCCAGGTGGCCGGGCCGGGCGGTAGTTAGCTTAATTTTAACCGGCCCCCACCGGGTATTAACGGTTATCGTTTCCCGGGGACGCATGATTTTTGTCGCGGCGGTAACTCGTAACCCTAGGGTGGAGGTTTCATCGAATATAATTTGGATTACCCCCTGCAGAGCAGTGGGGAGGGTTAATACGGTAAGCTTCACCGCTGGGCGGTTTTTCTTCATCTGGATCGGAGAAAAATATACATCCAACGCCCCGGCACGAAATAGCTGCTCCATCAGGTAACCATATATTTCCGGGTTCAGGTCATCGATGTTGGCCTCCACCTGCTTAATTTGCTGCTCCAGAGCTCCCCCTTTAACCGGCCGGCGCCCCATTAACACCCTTAAAAAGTTTGGGTAGCCTGGATCGAATTCGCCCGCCCCGTAGCCTACCTGCTCCAATTTAAACGGCGGCGGCGGACCAAATCCATCGGCCAGGGCGGTAATTAAAGCAGCCCCGGTAGGGGTAACCAGCTCTACCTCTACCGGGCAGCCGTAGAGCGGGGCCCGGCGGTGGCGCAATAGCTCTAGGGTTGCCGGAGCGGGAAGGGGAATCCGCCCGTGACTCGAGTCGGTCATGCCCGAGCTAAGCGGCAGGGGCGAACAGAAGAGTTGCTCAATCCCCAACAGGTGAAGGGCGGAGACTGTGCCAACGATATCGACAATCGCATCGACCGCCCCCACCTCGTGAAAATGCACCCGCTGTACGGAGACCCCGTGCACCGCCGCCTCCGCCCGGGCCAGGTGGTTAAATACCCGGAGACTTTTTTCCCGGACGGGGGCGGGAAGGCTGCTCTGCTCAATTAGCTTTTCAATATCTGCAAGGTGGCGGGAGGGCGGTTCAGGCCCGGTGGTATTTACCGTCAGCTTTGTTCCGGTAAGACCGTACAGTTTAACCTGTTTCCGGGAGAGGTGATAACCATCTAGTTTCAACCCGGAAAGGAAATCCTGTAACATCGACAATTCAAGGCCACAATCGAGCAGCCCTCCCAGGGCCATATCGCCACTGATCCCGCTGTAACAATCAAAATAGGCTATCTTGGTACCGCTATTCATTTTTTGAAGGCTCTCCTCCCCTAAGATTAATCAGGGCCGCCATGTAGCCCGCTCCAAACCCGTTATCAATATTGACCGTGGCCACCCCGGGAGCGCAACTGTTTAACATGGTCAGGAGCGGGGCCAGGCCATCAAGGTTGGCCCCATAACCGGTACTGGTGGGAACAGCTATCACCGGGCAGGAGACCAGCCCCCCCACGACTGAGGGCAGAACCCCGTCCATCCCGGCTACTACTACCAGTACCCGTGCTCTCTGCAGCAATCCCAGGTGGGCCATTAACCGGTGCAGCCCGGCAACCCCGACATCGAAAAGGCGTTCGACCCGGCTACCCATCAGTTCGGCAACGAGAGCCGCCTCCTCGGCTACCGGCAGATCTGCCGTCCCCGCCGAGATTACACCGACAGAACCGATAAGCATCGGCCGCTTCTGCGATCCTTCGGGCGGGATCACCACCGCCCGGGCCTCCGGATGATATTCAGCCCGGGGAGCTAGCTTCGCCAGGGCGCTATAGATATCGGAGTCAGCCCGGGTGGCCAAAACCGGAGATTGGGATTGGAGAAGGCTCCGGGCAATAGAGACAACCTGGGAGATACTCTTTCCCGGGCAATAGATTACCTCTGGGAAATTTTTACGTAATTGACGATGGTGATCGATCTTGGCAAAGCCTAAATCTTCGTAAGGGAGGCGCCGCAACACCTGCAAGGCCTCCTCCACCGATAACTTCCCCTGTTTAACCTGTTCCAACAACCCGGCAAGGTCCCTAGCGATCGCCCGACAACCCCTTTACCCTTAATTTTCAATTATTATATCACAGCGCGGGCCATGTACCGCCAGCCCCCATTGGGGGCGCATATCAAAAATAGAACGGGCGGGGTTTCATCCCCGCCCGTAAGAAGGCATCCTATTAATGAGTAAAAGTCACCGTCCCCGAAACTCATCCCCGAAACTTACGAAACTCAGTACTCATCGGGGAGGGCGTCCAGCTGGGCCCGGGTAAATACGGGTCCGTCTTTGCATACATAGAGCGAGCCGATGTTGCAGCGTCCGCATTTTCCGACGCCGCACTTCATGCGCATCTCCAGGGTGGTGATAACCTGCTCCGGGCTAAATTTTAGCTCCTCCAGGGCCTGGAGCACGAATTTGATCATTACCGGCGGGCCACAGGTGATCGCCATCCGGTTCTCCGGCGGGAAGGCTAACTCCGTGAGGTAGGAGGGGACGAAACCGACATGGCCCTCCCATCCTTCAAATTTTGCATCGACCGTTAGGTGCACCCGGGTGTCGGGAACGGAGGGCCAGATCCGGTTTATCTCCTCCTTCCGGATCAGGTCCCCGGGGCTGCGCGCCCCGTAGATAATGTCGATCTGGCCATACTCAGCCCGCTTTTCGAGACAATAGTTAATCAGTGAGCGGAGGGGAGCCAGCCCGATCCCTCCGCCGATGAAGAGCAGGTCCTTCCCGCGGAGGCTCTCTACCGGGAAGGAGTTGCCGTAGGGCCCCCTTAAACCCAGCTGTTGGCCCGGGGTGATACGGTGCAGGGCCCGGGTAACGGTCCCCGCCTCTTTAATACTAAACTCCATAAATTCCCGGTCGGTAGGCGAGGAGGTAATCGAAAAGATCGCTTCCCCCACCGGGGGCAGCGAGATCATGGCACACTGGCCCGGTTGAAATTCAAAGGGTAAGCCCTTTTCTCCAACCACCCGCAGGGTCTTGGTATCCGGGGTTTCAGTAACAATCTCTTTGACAGTAACTACAAGGGGCATTAAAAAGCTACCTGGCAACGGTTTCACCTCCCAGCGCGCGGATCACACTGACCATATCGATGCCTACCGGGCAGCTACGCAGGCAACGGCCACAGCCCACACAGCCAAATTCTTCGTATCTCTCCGGATAAAATTGTAGCTTGTGCAGGAAACGGTTCCGTACCCTCTCCTTGCGGGTAGGGCGGGGATTATTGCCGCCGGCGGTGAGGGTGTAATGGCTGAACTGGCAGCTGTCCCAACAGCGAAAACGCTCTCCCTGTTCCTGGTGCCCGTAATCCTGGATATCGAAACAGTAACAGGTGGGACAGATATAGGTACAGATCCCGCAGCCCAGGCAGCTCCGGTATATTTGGTCCCAGATTGGATCTTCAAACCGGCCTTTTAGGTTCTCCGGTAGCCCCTCCAGGGCGAGCCCAAAATCGGCGCTCTCTACCGGCGGCGGTTTCTCTACACCTTCGGCCTCTTGAAGCAGCCGGCTGTTCTCCTCCAGCCAGTCCTCTCCCCGGGGGGTGCGGGCCTCCATGAAGAGCCGGTTCCCGGTTTTCCAGGCCAGGACATCCGCCCCAGGAGCATCGGTGGGCTCTATGCCAAAGGCGGTGCAAAAACAGAAGGGATCGGGCTGGGAACAGGCCAGGGCTACGATGGTAGTGTTTTTACGACGCCGGGTATAGAGCTCATCGGGGGGATCCTGTTCTACAAATACCAGGTCCAGCAGCTCGATAGCCCGAAGGTCACAGGGCCGCAGGCCGAAGGCGGTAACCGGCCGGGCCAGGCCGTTGGCATCGGCGGGGGCCAGGGCCAGCTTTTTACCGGCCCTTTCAAATTTGAGGTAGGTTTCCCAGGCAGGTAAAAATATCTCCTTCGGTGATACGGTACTGTTTACCGCCTCCAGGTTAACCTCCTTTCCCTCTTCCCAGGCCCGGAAAGCAACCGCCGTTCCTTCATTGACCGGTAGGTAGAGGGGGCCGCGGTCAGCCAGCCGGGCCCATAATTCGGGTAGCCGCTCACTGGTGATATATTTAGTCATGGCCTTCACCTCGCTATTCCACAAACGCTGCCGGGTCATCCGGCTGGTAGGTTAGCAGGGGGGGATCCTGCTCGGTATCCAGCCCGGCCTGGTATTCCCCGTAGAGTTCGTTAATATCTTTGATAATCTTTGAACTAAGCTCCATGAGCGGGAGCTCCACCGGGCATACCCGCTGGCACTCGCCGCATTCCACGCATCGCCCGGCGCTATGAAAGGCACGGGTAAGGTGATAGATAAAATTTTCACTGTTCTCGTGGGCTTTCCCCAGCCACCGTGGCTCCTCTTGTTCGACAAAACATTCCCGGCAGCTGCAACAGGGACAGGCCTCCCGGCAGGCATAACAGCGCAGGCAGCGTTCAAACTGGCTGCTCCAGTAGGCAAAACGCTCCTCCGCCGGGATCTCCTCCAGCCGGGTCACCTGATGGAAACGCGACCGGTCCTCCCGGGAGCCTACCGGGGGCAATAGAAGTTGATCGCAACCGACCGGATCGGGATGGTGACAGCGGCGGCATTTTTCTAAGAGCAGCTCTTCGCGCGCGATCGATTTGCCTTTTGTCCCGGTTAGGGTTACCCGGTCCTCCCCCTCTTCTATCCCAAGGGCGGTCAGTTCTAGCCCCGCCTCCTGTTTCAATAGGCGGGGATCAAGGAGCCCGGGACAGGGGAGACCGTAGGCGACAACCCGCTCCCGGTCGACCATCTGATCCTGGACCAACCGGTTCAGGGCCCGGGAATCACATCCTTTTAAAAGTATCCCGATTTTTTTATTTTCTTTTAACTCTTCCTGCAGGTAACCGCTTAAGTTGGCTACGCAGAAAGAGTCCCAGGTTAGTCGCTGTAAATCCTCGCTATTGCGGGCGAAAAGGGGGCGGGATTGCCACCAATAAAGTCCCTTCTCCCAGCCTAAAAGCAGGTCGATCCGCCCGCTGAGCAGATCCTGGGCGACCGCGGTGCGAATTTTTTCCATATTGTTTATTCTACGCTCTGCCACCGGCTATCCCTCCATTTCCCGTTGGGCCCCAGGGCCTTGATCTCTTCCGTCAATGATTGCATTACCCCGGCAAATTTATCTCCCTCGGAGGCGGAGATCCAGCTGACCTGGAACCGTTCCGGTTCTATGCCGGAAAACTCCAGTAGCCGGCGGAATAGGGACAGGTTCCGGCGAACATAGTAGTTGCCGCTGGTATAGTGGCAGTCTCCAGGGTGACAACCGGCCACCAACACCCCGTCGGCCCCCCGCTGGAAGGCCCGCAGAATAAAGAGGGGGTTAATCCGGCTGGAACAGGGCATTCGGATCACCTTTACATTGGCCGGGTAGTCCATCCGGCTAGTCCCGGCCAGATCGCCGCCGGCGTAACTGCACCAGTTGCAACAGAAGGCTACAATCAGGGGAGTCCATCTCTCTTTTTCCGGGGAGGCACCGTTTACAGGCACTTCACCGGTTTTACCTAGCGCTGTAGACATAGGGCATCCACCTCCGCTAACATCTGTTCATCGGTATAACCCTGCAGGGTTACAGAACCGGAACGACAGGTCATGGTACAGCAGCCGCATCCCTGGCAAAGGGCCGGATTAACCTCGGCGACTGTGCGCGTTAGAAGCTCTCCCCGGACCCGTTCTTCAGTCTCGGTAGCCGCTATCGCCCCGTATGGGCAGACCGCTTCGCAGTGGAGACAGCCGGAGCAACGGGCCGGATCTACCTTTGCTACACAGGCTTCGCTCTGCAGCTTCTCCTTGGAGAGCAGGGTCACCGCCTTGGCGGCAGCAGCCCCGGCCTGGGCTACCGCCTCCGGGATATCCTTGGGAGCCTGGCAGGCTCCGGCAATAAAGATTCCAGCCGTGTGGGTCTCTACCGGCCGCAGCTTGGGGTGGGCCTCGTCAAAGAAATTATAGCGGTCGCTATTAATACTCATCAATCGCGCCAGCTCCGGTGCATCCCGGCGGGGCACCGAGGCGGCGGCCAAAACTACCAGGTCGGCCTCAATCTCCAGGGGGCGCCCGCTTAGGGAGTCGACCCCCCGCACCAGCAACCGTTCCCCCTCCGGGAAGACCTTTCCTACGCTGCCCCGCAGGTAAATTACGCCGTACTCCTCGGCGGCGCGGCGTTGAAACTCCTCGTAACCCTTACCGGCGGTACGTAGATCGATGTAGAAAATGTAGGCCTCGGTCTCGGGAAGCTTTTCTTTAAGCAGGATCGCCTGCTTAGAGGTAAACATGCAACAAATTTTGGAACAGTAGTTCTGGCCGCGAGCAATATCGCGGGAGCCGACACACTGGATAAAGACTACTCTCTGGGGAGGCCGGCCGTTGGAAAGACGAACTACTTGCCCCGCCGTCGGGCCGGAGGCATTGAATAACCGCTCAAACTGCAGGGCGGAGAGCACATCGGGGTGTTGCCCGTAGCCGTACTCCCCATAGCCGGTTAAATCCATGGAATCGAACCCGGTAGCCACCAGGATTACTCCGTAGCGACGTTCAATTATTTCATCCTGTTGTTCAAAGTCGATCGCCTCCGCCGGGCACTCCTTTTCACAAATCCGGCAGCGCCCCCGCTTGAAGTAGAGGCAATTTTCCCGATCGATCACTGGAATATTGGGCACCGCCTGGGGAAAGGGGACGTAGATCACCTTGCGCTTGCCCAGTTCCATATCAAATTCCGAGGGAACCTTGGCCGGACATTTCTCGTAGCAGATACCACAGCCGGTACACTTCGAAGGATCGATACTGCGGGCCCGGCTGCGGATACGGACATCAAACTGGCCTACAAACCCGCTAACAGCCTCCACCTCGGAATAGGTAAGCAGGTTAATATTGGGATGCTGGGCTACCTCCACCATCTTGGGGGTCAGGATACAGGCGGCACAATCCAAAGTGGGAAAGGTCTTCTCCAGTTGGGCCATCCGCCCGCCGATACTGGGCTCCTTCTCGACTAAATCAACCGTATAGCCGGAATCGGCGATATCTAAAGCAGCCTGGATACCGGCAATCCCTCCGCCAATAACCAGGGCCCTTTTCTCCACATCCAGCATAAGGGCGGTAAGCGGTTCATCCAGACTGGCCTTACTAACGGCGGCCCGCACGAGGGCGATCGCTTTGGGCGTAGCCTCTGCCGGATCCTTGTGAACCCAGGAACAGTGTTCCCTTAAGTTGGCCACCTCCAAAAGGTAGGGATTTAAACCGGCCTCCGCCACCGCCTTCCGAAAGGTAACTTCATGCATGCGGGGAGAACAGGTCCCCACCACTACCCGCTCCAGGTTCTCTTTCTTGATGGTATCTTTGATCAGTTTCTGTCCAACCTCTGAACAAAGATAGCGGTAATCGCCGGCGTAGACCACGCCCGGAAAGCTACGGGCGGCATTAACTACCTGTTCAATCTCAACTGTCCCGGCAATATTGGTTCCACACCAGCAGATAAAAACTCCTATTCTGGGCAATGCCCTCCCTCCCTTTGCTCATGGTAACCCCAGGGCCCTTTGGCCGTAAAGCAGAAGCCGGTGCGCCCATCACCCCGGGTAAAGTAATACGGTAGAACGATAGATGGGAAAAGGTTGCTACTTGGCATATTTGCGGAAGCTGCTCACTAGGGCCTGGGCCGGTAGTTTCTCCAACTGTTCCGGCGTAAGCTCCAGGTCAGCGGGGGAGAGACGGTTACCTTCCCGCAGGCGAAGCACGGCCAGGCGAACCCCTTCCATCAACCGGGCCAGATCCAGGTCCCGGGGGCAGCGGGCGGCACAGGTAAAGCAGGAGGCGCAGATCCAGGGGGTGCGGCTCTCCTCCAACTCCCCCAGCAGTCCCAGCTGCAGGTAGCGAATCACCTGATGGGGCAAAAGATCCATGGCCGCCACCACCGGGCAACCGGCACTACACTTGGCACACTGGTAACACTGGTTCGGGTCTTGCCCGGTATTTTTTTTCAGTTCATCGATAAAACGGTGGTAACTTTCGGAGAAAATCATCCCCGGGCCACCTCCTTCAGTGCGGCTACTCCCAGTGCCTCCGCTAGTAGCTCACTAAAATAGTAGACCGGCAGGGCCGGGCCCCCTATATTTTCCAGATTGTAACGACAGAGGGGACAGGCGGTAATCAGGGCCTCCGCCCCCGCCCGGCGGGCGGAGTGAACAATTTTTTCGGCGGTAGCGGTCGCCACCTTCTCCTCGGTAACGGATAGATAGGCCCCGCAACATTCGGTCCGGTAAGCGGTACTCACCACCTCCGCCCCCAGGCTACGCAGCAGGTCTTCCATAATGGTTGGATTTTCAGGGTCGTCAAATTGCATCTCTTTTGCAGGTCGTAAAAGCAGGCAGCCGTAATAGGCCGCTATTTTGCGCCCGGCCAGGGGATGGCTAACCTGCTCCTTGAGCCGATCAAATCCTAAATCGTCCCGCAGCACCTCTAGAAAATGCAGGACCCGCCCTTCACCGGCATAGTCGACCTCCAGGAAATCGGTTACCTTCTCCCGGGTGTCGGGATTACGCTTTATTACCTCCTGGGCCCTTTTTAAAACATGATGACAGGCGGCACAGAGGGAGACCAGCGGTTCACCCCCGGCTGCCGCCAGGGTGCGAACCGGTGAAAGCAGGGTGATTAATTCATCATCGGAAAGGGGAAATACAGCTCCACAGCACTGCCACTCGGGGAGTTCCTGCAACTCAATCCCCAGAGCGGAGGCGGCAGCTAGAGCGGTATCCTCCATCTCCTTCGCCTGGGTTTTCAATGTACAGCCGGGGAAATAGCGATAATGCAATCGAGGCACCTCCCATGCGGAAATATAAAAACTATAACTCTTCTCACTTTTATATTCGACGGTTAAAATGGTAATCCTTTGTTGGGTTTATAAAAACTGTAAACATTATTTTAAATATTGTTATTGTCATTTCCTAGTTACTTTTCCAAAGGTTGGAGTTCCTTAAAGCAGCGTGAAACTTCTCCCGGAATGTGGGGTAACGATAGGAGAGTTCCTCGACCAGCTCTTTCATCTCCTGCCGGCAGGTCTGCCCGCTAACCGGGCAGGGATTTGCAAGCACCGGCAGCTGTTCCCGGCGGGAGAGGGCAGCGATCGTTTCCCCCGGGAGCTGGATCAGGGGCCGGATTGTCGTTACTGCGGTCCGATCCAGATAGAGGGAGGGTTTAAAGGTCCCCATCTGCCCGGTATAGATCAAATTAAGAAGAAAGGTTTCAATGGCGTCATCCAGGTGATGCCCCAGGGCAACCTTAACCGGGCCGGTCCCCAATTTGCGGGCGGCCTGGTTCAAGGCGCCCCGCCGCAGGTTGGCGCAGAGGCTGCAAGGGTTCTTCTCTTTTCTTCTTTTAAAGACAATGGGAGCGATCACGGTCTCCTCTACCTGTAGGGGAACCTTTAGGTCGCCGGCTAGCCGGTGCAGGGGGGAAAGGTCGGCCTCCAGGCCAAGGTCGATATAGATCGCATGAAGGTTAAACGATACCGGGGAAATGCGGCGAAACCAGTCTAACAGGTAGAGGAGCACACCGCTATCTTGGCCCCCCGAGAGACCGACCACCACCGTATCTCCATGGTCAATCATTTGATAATGATAAATTGTTTTTTTAAACTGGGTTAAAAACCATTTACCATCGCTTTTTTTCAAAATTTCCCGCCTTCCAGTTAGATCAATTCAATGGGCAACCCGGCTAGAATAGTAACGCCTTATAAGGAAGATTGCAACCTGCTTTTTAATTGGGACCGCTTATCCCACTAGGGGCAATATAGCCCCAATTAAAAGGTTAGCAAAAAGACTAATTTGTTATTTATTTATAAAGGGTTAGCAAATCTTTTGTAGAAGATTTATTTAAATATTGTTATTAAACATGTACTCACTAATGTCTAATTATTGCAACCCCCGGCTGAAGCGATCCCTTCACCATGCAGAGATGGACGGTCCAGGGTGGGCCTAAGGTAGGCCTCTAGATACTTTTAACAATTAATTGGAATGGAGGTGGTCGGTAGCGCGGTTTTGTTACTTTTAACCCTATTGCTGTATTGCAATCGAACAATCAAACTATAGCTAGAAGAGGGAGAGACTCATGAAGAAAACGATACTCAGAGGAATTACGGTCTGTATGGTCATTGGGATGGCCCTATCGCTATTCCTGGTGGGATGCGAGCCGGCGGCCGGGCCCGAGGAAGAGATCGAGTATAAGCTAGCCGCTATTTTCCCCGGTTCAATCCAGGATGCCGATTATAACACCTTGGGTTATGTCGCCACCGAGGCGGCAGGGGAGGAAAACGATATTGAAATCGCCTATTCTGAACAGGTGGCCGTGCCCGATGTCGAACGGGTCATGCGGGAATATATCGATGGCGGGTTCAATATCATCTGGGTCCATGGGAACCAGTTTAATAGTGCCGCCTTTGATATTGGGGAGGAGTTTCCAGAGGTAACCTTTATTATTGAGGTCGACGCTCCGGTAGAGGATCAGAAACCTAACTTCTGGTACATGGACCGGAACTATCATACGGGGATGTACATATTGGGGGTCCTGGCTACCAAGGTTACCGAAACCGGGAATATCGGTTACATCGGCGGGCTAGAGCTTCCCTTTACCCGGGCCGAGCTCAACGCCCTGCAACAAGCTCTGGATGACCAGGAGTCTACCGCCAAGCTCCATTATCTCTACGTGGGAGACCTAAATGATCCGGTGAAGGCAAGGACGACGACCGAAAGCCTGATCGGCGCCGGATGCGATGTTTTAATCAGCTCCCTGAACCTGGGTAATTATGGGGTATTTACAGCTGTAGAGAAAGCAGAGCATAAGGTTTTATTAACTACCAAGTATACGGACAAACATGAACATGCACCAGACCACTATTTAACGACCGATCTATTTGATTACAATCCACCGATGATCGAAATAGTGAAGAGGGTGAAAGAGGGAGAGAAGGGCGGGTTTATGCTGCTGGAGTATGGCAGTGAGGGTAAGCCCCGCTCCACCCAGTTCCCGATAACCCATGTCTCCGAAGAGATAAACCAGGAAATTATGGAGCTAGCTGAGAAAGTGGAAAGTGGAGAGGTAACCATCATCCATAACTATGATACGATCGAAGTAAAATAAGCTGTTCGGGGCCCTTCCCAGGGCCCCTTTTTATTTCCTGGAACAGGTAGAGGCAAAGGACTTAAAATGGAACCTAGACCATGGATCATAACACCATAGATAAAGGTGCTGAAGGGATAATGGGTAAAGCAAATTTTATCGAATTAAATGGGATCAAAAAGGTTTTTGGAGAGGTAGTAGCCCTAGACGATGTAGATTTTTCGGTTCGCCAGGGGACTTTTCATGGCTTGTTGGGAGAGAACGGCGCCGGGAAATCCACATTGATGAATATCTTGTACGGTTTGTACCAGCCCGATGAAGGCGAGATCCGGGTGCTCGGCAAACCGGTAAAGATTAGCTCCCCCTATGATTCAATTAAACAAGGGATCGGCATGGTCCACCAATCCTCGACCCTGGTCCCGGAGTTTACCGCGGTGGAGAATGTCATGTTGGGCATCAAGGGGGATCCCTTTTCCCTGCCGCTGAAAAGTGAGGCCGGGAAAATTAAGGAGACGGTCGATGAATTGGGCTTCGACTTCCCGCTGGATGTAAAGGTAAAAAATTTTCCCGCCGGGATCAGGCAGAAGATCGAGATTGTCCGGGCGATCTACCGGGGTGCCCGACTCTTGATTTTAGATGAACCGACTACCTCCCTGGTAGAGAGTGAGTTCCAACAGCTGCTCAGCACACTGCGCACGCTGGTGGCGGAGGAGCTAACCGTAATTTTCATTACCCATAAAATTAGGGAGGTCATGACCGCCTGCGATGAGGTAACCGTTCTTAAAAAGGGAAAGCTTCAAGGTATTATCCACCAGGAGGAGATGACTAAAGAGGGTCTGGTTAAGCTTATGTTTATGGAAAGGGATATCGAGATCACGGAGATGGCCCTGCCCAAAATTGAACTGCCGCCAGCCCGGTTAAGTGCCGAACCCCTTTGTGAAATTAAAGAGGTAACTACCAGGGGCACAGAGACCACTAGTTTAAAGAAGGTAAACCTGGATATCTACGGCGGGGAAATCTTCGGTATCGCCGCTGTTACCGGTAATGGCGAGAAAGAATTGGCCCGTTGTATAACCAATACCCAGCTTCTGACCGGGGGCGATATCCGGATTGAGGGTAAGAGTATCGTTGATCTTCCCCCGATCCAGGTGTTCGGGGAGGGGGTTTTCCATACCCCGGAGGATCGGATGGTAGAAGGGATCTTGCCCGATGGCAGTATTCGGGAGAACATTTTACTGGGGCACCACGCCGAGAAACAGTTTTCCAGTAAAAACTTGTTTATCGACTGGGCCCGGGTTAAGAAGGCTTCCGATAAAATTATTAAAGAATACGAAGTTAAAGCACCCAACGATGAACTGGAGATACGGCGCCTCTCCGGGGGAAATATCCAGCGGGTTATTATCGGGCGGGCATTTTTAAATCCGATCAAGCTGCTGGTAACTCATAACCCTACCTCGGGACTCGATATCGCCTCGGTAGAATTTATTTTTAACAAGCTGGTCGAGTTAAGGAGCAGCGGGAGCGCTATCCTATGGGTTAATGAGGACCTGGACGAGCTCATGATCCTCTGTGATCGAATCGGGGTGCTGTTTAACGGAGAGCTGACAGGCATTTTTAGCAGGGCCGAATTTGATAAATACCAGATCGGCCTGTTGATGATTGGAGGTTAGCAAATGAACCCGGCTCAACTCCCTGTAATAAGACTCTGGCCTGAAATTAAGCGAAATCTACTGATTTATGCCCTGGCTCTCGGATTGGCATTTGGAATATTGTCTTTAATTGTAGCCCTACTGGGTTTTGATGTGCCGACCGCCTTAAAAACCCTGGTTGGCACCTCCTTTAAATCCAAATTCGGCTTCCAGGAGACCATTAAAAAAACTATCCCCTTGATCTTTACTA
>JAAZLS010000068.1 GCA_012799185.1 Bacillota bacterium
AAAAATGATGGGAGCCACCAAAAAAAACTGAATCAACAACAATCTTTTGTAATTCAATAATGCCGTTAAAGCCTTTTGCCATAAGGCTTTAACGGCATTTATTCATCATCTAACTGCGAAAGTCAGGATAACATACCGGGGCAAGGGGCTAAAGTTTCTCCGGGGGGCTACCGGCCAGCTTAAAAGCCTGGATCAACCCCGGCCCCGCCCCGGAGCCGAAGATGGCCGAGCCGGCCACCAGCACCGTGGCCCCGGCCTTGATCACCCGGGGGGCGGTCTTATCGTTGATCCCCCCGTCAACCTGCAGCTCCACCGGGAGGCCCCGTTCCTTGATCTGGTCGGCAATGAAACGGATCTTGGGTAACATGGCCGGGATAAAGCTTTGCCCGCCCAAGCCCGGGTTAACCGTCATCACCAGCACCAGGTCCAGCAGCTCCCAGAGATAGTCAAGCACTCGGGGCGAGGTAGCTGGGTTTAGGGCGACCCCCGCTTTCATCCCCCGCTGCCGTATCTCCTCCAGGAGCCGGTGCAGGTGGGAGGCGGCCTCAGCATGGATGGTCACCAGATCGGCTCCCGCCCGAGCCAGGGGTTCAAAGAGCCGCTCCGGATGGTCAACCATCAGGTGGGCATCAAGGGGAAGCGTCGTATGGGGTCGGAGGGAGGCCACTACCGGCGGCCCGATGGTTAGGTTGGGGACAAAATGGCCGTCCATAAGATCCAGGTGGATCCAGTCGGCGCCCCCCTCCTCCACCCGGCGGACCTCTTCCCCCAGCTGGGAAAAATCGGCAGATAATATGGATGGTGCTACTTTTACAGTCATTTCCACTCCCCCTAGGATAATTGTAAGCAGAGCCCGCCGGCGGGCAAAAACCCCGGTCACCGATTTAATACCGGCGTCGGGCGGTCAGCTCTTCCAAAAATTGAAGATAATATTGATAGCGCATCTTATTTATTTTCCCCTCCCGGGCCGCCGGCCGCACGGCACACCCCGGTTCGGCCCGGTGCAGGCAATCCCGAAAGGAACAACCGGGGGCCAGGGGGGCAAACTCGGGGAAAAGGGACCCCAGCTCCGGCGGGGTTAGATCGGGCAGCTCCAGGCGGGAGAAGCCCGGGGTATCGACCACCGTCCCCCCTCCCTCCAGGGGGAGCAGCTCCACCGCGCGGGTGGTATGGCGGCCCCGTTTAACCTTGCTGCTGATCTCCCCGGTCTTCAGGCGAAGGCCGGGCTGGAGAGCGTTGAGCAGGGTCGATTTACCTACCCCGGAGGGGCCGGCAAAAACAGTGGAGCGGCCGATGAGCAGCCGGGCCAGCCGGGAGAGGTTTAGCTGCCGGGTGGCGCTGGTAAAGAGGATTTCATAGGGAAATCGGTCCAGAAGACCGGTAACCTCCGCGCGGTAATCGGGGGAGACCAGATCCACCTTATTCAGGCAGATCCAGGCGGCCAAGCCGCTATCTTCGGCGGCGACCAACTGCCGCTGGAGCAGATTCCAGTCGGGCGCCGGGGAGGTTAGGGAGACGACCACTATTACCTGGTCTACATTGGCCACCGGGGGCCGGGCGAGCAGGTTGGACCGAGGCTTGATCGCCTCGATTACCCGCTCCTCCGGGAGAAAAGAAACCCGATCTCCGGCTACCGGGGAGCGCTCCTCCTGGCGCAGCCGCCCCCGGGCCCGGCACCGGTACTCTCTCCCCTTCCGATCCTTAACCGTATAGCGCCCGGCATAGACCCGGGTTACCTTCCCTTGCAGCGAGTTTTTTGCCCCCTTCGTAGCCTGCTCTCTATGTTAACAATTAGTTATCTCCACTGATGACCAGGTCGACCGCCTGGCCGGGCCGGACATTGGTGCCCGCCTCGGGGTACTGAGCAGTAACTGTCCCCTCCGGGTAATCGGAGGGCAGGTAACGGATACTGCCGGTCTCCAACCCCTTCTCTTTTAAATATTCCAGCGCCTCGTCACGGGGCTTGCCGGTAAGCTGTTCAATGGGAAAGGGTCGGCTGCCAGAGCTGATATAGATTTTTACCTCTTCCCCGGCGGTAATCGGAAAGCCGGCACTGGGAACCTGTTCAAAAATTTTACCCTCTTCTACGGTCTCATGATGCTCCCGGATTATTACCGGTGTTAAGGAGAGCTCCCGCAGGATAACCCGCGCCTCCATCTCCCGGTAGAGATAGAGATCGGGTGTATCCATGTAGTCGGGACCCTCGCTGACGGTCAGCTCAATGACCCGCTCTTTGCGCACTGTTCTCCCGGGACGGGGTTCGACGCCGATGACAAAACCGGAGGGAACCTGGTCATGGGTGGCCCAGGTTACTACGTACCTTAAACCCAGCTCCTCCAGCGCAGCCCCGGCCTCGCTCAGGTTCTCCTCGATAATATCGGGTACCGTCACCTCCGGGCTGACCAGGTAGCTGCGTAACAGTAGGAAACCGGTCAAGAGGGAGAGGGATAAAAAGATGATCATGATCAGAAGCCAGGGGATCTTTCTTTTACCCCGGCCGTCCTCCCCGTTCCGGTTAACCTCCTCCGGCATCTCGATCAGGATCGTCTCCTGCTGGTCGTCCTCCTCCACCGGGACCGCCCGGGAGATCCCTTCCCGTTTAAACAGGCGTAGATCTTCTAAAAACTCGGCAGCCCCCGGGTAGCGCCGGACCGGGTTCTTCTGTACCGCTTTTAATATAATTCGCTCCAGTGGCTCCGGGATAGTATCGACTAAGGCCCGCGGCGAGGGGATCTCCTGTTGGATATGTTTCATCGCCACCGAGATCGGGCTCTCCCCGGTAAAGGGGACCCGGCCGGTAACCATTTCGTAGAGCACTATCCCCAAAGAGTAGAGATCCGACTCCTCCCCGGCCGGGCTCCCGCGGGCCAGCTCGGGGGGGAGATAATGGACCGAGCCAAAGAGATCCTTACCCCGGGTGACGGTGGCCCCGTCGACGGCAAAGGCTATCCCAAAGTCGGTCACTTTGACCTGGCCCCCGTTGGAGAAGACAATGTTTTGGGGCTTAATATCGCGGTGGATTACCCCCGCCGCGTGGGCCTCGGCCAGCGCCTCCCCGATCTGGCAGGCGATATCGACCGCCTCGACGGCGGGCAGGGGCCCCCGGTCCCGGATATAATGCTTTAAATCCTTGCCGGGAACATATTCCATAATAATGTAGTAGATATTTCCATCCTGCCCCACATCGTAAATATTTACAATGTTGGCATGACATAACCGGGCGGCGGACTGGGCCTCCCGGCGAAAGCGGCGGACAAAATCGGGATCTTCGGTCATATGCTCTTTTAATACCTTTACCGATACAGTCCGGTTAAGAATAAGATCCAGGCCCCGGTAAACATGGGCCATCCCTCCCTGCCCGATTTTCGCCTGTAGCTCGTAGCGGCCGGCCAGTTTCTTACCGATCATGAGTTCTCTTCCCGCTTTCCGATACCGGTTAATAGGACTACCGTAATATTATCGATTCCACTTCTTAAATTGGCCAGTTCAATCAGGGAGGAGGCGACTCGGTAGGGCTCCCGCTTATCTAAATATATTTGTAAAATTTCCTCATCCTCTACCAGCGAGGTCAAGCCATCGGTGCAGAAGAGAAGGGCTGAACCTCCGGTCAAAACCCGCTGGACCAGGTCCACCTCCAGCCGGGGGCCGGTTCCTACCGCCCGGGTAAGTACATGCCGCTGGGGATGTTCCCCCTCCTGCCCTGGATGAACCAGGCCGTTGGCAATCATCTGCTCCAGGAGAGAGTGATCCCGGGTCAGCAGCGAGATTCGGCCATCGGCGATCAGGTAACCCCGGCTATCGCCGACATGGCCGATGGTCAGGTTAAGACCGTTTAAAAGCCCTAGGGTCAGGGTAGTCCCCATGCCCTGCCTAGCCGGATCCTTGGAGGCCTGCCGGTAGATGACCTGGTTGGCCTCTAGAATCAAATTTTCCACAATTGAGGCAATCTCTTGTTCGCTTAACCCGCCGCCGGCAATCTTTGCCGAAAGGTCCTTCCAGTAGCGCTCGACCGTTTCAATGGCCAATGTACTGGCCACATCGCCAGCCACATGTCCCCCCATCCCATCGGCTACCGCCAAGAGGGTTGTTTCGGGTCCGATCGCGGTTAAAAACCGATCTTCATTCCGGGAACGCTCCCGGCCCCGGTGAGTAAGACCGAAACCCTGCACCATCTGGTCCTCCTTACCTGAATTACAGGATTAGTATAACAAATTTAATCGGGGTTGACAAAGGCGAAACCCCTCATTTTTATCCAAACCGGGCGCCGGGCTCCACCCGGTAGCCCCGGCTAAAATCACCGGCGCCCATCGGCGAGCGCCCCGCCGGCTGAACCTGTACCAGCTGCAGGGTGCCACGGGCTGTTGCCACCCGGATCATCTCCCCGGCCACCTCCACTACCTCTCCCGGGCGGCCCGGCTCGCCGTTACCGCCGGTCTCCCCTACGGGGAGGGTTGCGGCCAGTATCTTGAGCCGCCCCCCCTGGTAATAGGTGTAGGCCCCCGGGTAGGGGCTCAGTCCCCGGATATGGTTATAGAGCTCCCAGTTCTTTAAATCCCAGTTGATCCGCTCCTCCTCCCGCCGGAGGGGGGGCGCATAGCTGGCGGCGGCGGGATCCTGGGGTTTAAAATGGGCGCTGCCAGTAGCTAGTGCCTCCACCGCCTCCAGGAGCAGGCGGCTCCCTTTCTGCGCCAGCCGGTCATGGAGGGAGCCGGCGGTATCATCAATCAAGATCGGCTCGGAGACCCGGGCAATAATATCGCCTGCATCGAGGCGGTCGATCATCCGGATCACGGTAACACCGGTGATCGTTGCCCCCTCCATGATCGCCCGGTTAATCGGGGCCGCCCCCCGGTAGGCCGGCAGCCGAGAGGCATGAAGGTTAATCGCTCCCAGCGGGGGAAACTCCAGCAGGGCCGGGGGGAGGATCTTACCATAGGCAACGGTAACAATTAAATCAGGCTCCAGGGCCTCTAGCTCCCGCCAAAACCCCGGTTCCTTCAAGGAGGGCGGCTGTAAGACCGGGAGCCCTGCCCGGAGGGCAAACTTTTTAACCGGGGCAAAGGTAACCTTCATCCCCCGGCCCCGGGGGCGATCCGGGGGGGTGACCACCGCCTTTACCCGGTAGGGACTCTCTTGGAGCGCCTCCAGGGAGGGGAGGGCAAAGGCCGGGGTCCCCATGAAAAGGATCGAGGGTCTATTCACTCTTTTTCCCCTCCTTCGCCCGCTCTCCCTCCGGGTCGACCATCCGGAGCGCCTTATCGATAAAGAGGACCCCCTCCAGATGATCGATCTCATGCTGTAAGATGCGGGCCATCAGCCCCTCCGCCTGCAGCCGGACCTTCTTCCCCCGGGGATCCAGGTATTCCACGGCGACCCATTCGGCCCGGGGTACCTCCCCGGTAAGCCCCGGTAGGCTGAGGCAGCCCTCCAAATCGATGATTTCCCCTTTTTTCTCTAAAATGCAGGGATTTATTAGCTGAAGCAACTGCTCCTCCCCGGGATCGATTACAACCAGCCGCCGCGAGATCCCGATCTGCGGTGCGGCTAGGCCCACCCCGGGGGCATGGTACATGGTTTCGGTCATATCTTGAAGTAGGTTTAATACCGGACCGTTAATCTTTTTTACCGGCTGCGCCCGGCGGCGCAGAACCGGATGGAGCCCGGTAATTATTTGCCGTAGTGCCACCTCGAAGCACCTCCCGACCAATTATAGCATTACTAGGGGGTTAAAATCTACCGTCAGGCGGGCTTTCCAGGGGGGGCGGTGACGGCGGTAGCGGCGCAGGAGCTCCATCACCTGGAGAGCCAGTCCCTCTAGGCTCTCCCCCTTCAAGATAAGCTGCAAGCGATACTGGTATTTTAGGCGGTAGAGCGGGGCCGGGGCCGGGCCCAGCAGGGTTCCCACCTTAAGGGGCTCCAGCTCCCGGAGCAGGTAGTTGGCCGCCGCCATAGTCGCCCCCTCCTCTGTCCCGGCGATTAAAAAACGGATTATATCACCGAAAGGAGGATACTGGAGCGCCCGGCGGCGCTCAATCTCTTGCTGGTAAAAAGCCATGTAATCGTGGCCGGAGGCGGCCTCGATACTGTACTGTTTCGGATGGTAGGTCTGGATAATAACCTTACCCCCCGCCACCCCCCGGCCGGCCCGCCCGGAGACCTGGGTTAAAAGTTGGAAGGTCCGCTCTGCCGCCCGGAAATCGGGCAGGTTTAAAGCGGTATCGGCGGTGATCACTCCCACCAGGGTCACCAAGGGGAAATCGAGCCCCTTGGCGATCATCTGGGTCCCGACCAGAATGTCGGCCTCCCGGTCCCGGAACTGGCGATAGAGCTGTTCATGGGAGCCGCGCCGGGAGGTGGTATCGCTATCCATACGGATCACCCGGGCGGCGGGGAAGAGACGGTTAACCTCCTTCTCCACCCGCTCGGTCCCCGCCCCCTGGAAGCGGATGTAGACGCCCCGGCAGTTGGGACAGGTGGTAGGCACGGCGGTCTCGTAGGAGCAGTAATGGCAAACCATCCTACGGCGGGCCAGGTGCATGGTCATGGCAATCTGGCAACGGGGGCAACGGAGAACAAAGCCGCATTCCCGGCAGAGGATAAAGGTGGCAAAGCCCCGGCGGTTAAGGAATAAGATCGCCTGCTCGCCCCGGGATAGCACCTCCTTTAGCGCCGCCTGCAGGGGGCGGCTAAACATGTGGCGGTGCCCCTGGAGGATCTCATCGCGCATATCGACTAGCTCTACCGGGGGGAGGGCGGCCTCCACCCGGGAGGGGAGCGCCAGGCGGTGAGAGCGGCCCTGCTCTACCGCGTAGAAACTCTCCAAGGAGGGGGTGGCGCTGCCCAGGAGGAGGACCGCCCGGTGGTAGATAGCCCTCCACCAGGCTACCTCCCGGGCATGGTAGCGGGGGGCCTCCTCCTGCTTGTAGCTGTTTTCGTGCTCTTCGTCGATGATAATTAGACCTAGTTCCGTTAGGGGAGCAAAGACCGCCGAGCGGGCCCCCAGGACTACCGGTGCATAACCGGCTTTAATGCGCTCCCATTCCCGGGAGCGAGCCGCCGGGGTGAGGCGGCTGTGCAACACCGCCAGCCGCCCCGGGAAACGGGCCTGGAAGCGCTCGATCATCTGGGGGGTAAGCGATATCTCCGGTATCAGCACCAGGGCCTGGCGACCCCGATCGAGCCCGTGCCGGATCGCCCGTAGGTAGACCTCTGTTTTACCGCTCCCGGTCACCCCGTGAAGCAGCAGCCTCCGGGGCTGGGGGTGGTCGAGGCAGCCACAGATATGGTCTACCGCCCGCCGCTGGTCGGGGGTTAATACCAGGGGCGACCCCTTCGTCGCCCCGGCTAGCGGGCCATAGTCGCCCTCGGGGCGGAGATGACGAATTTTTTTCCCCCGGCGGTTACCGGCGGGGATAATCGCCCTTAACACCTCGCTCTTTCGGCAGTAGTAGCGAGCGGCCAGCCAGGGAACCAGGGCCAGCTGCTCCTCGTTTAACAGCCCCGGGCTGATTAACTCCTTAATCGGGCGGACCTTCTCCACCTCCGGCTCTTTTAAAAGAGCCGTGACGTAGCCATAGAGCTGGCGCCGCCCGAAGGGTACCTTAACCAGGGAGCCGGGCGTCAGCCGGTCCCGTAGTTCCGCCGGTATGGCATAATGAAAATAGCGATCGGCGGCATCGGTGATTAGATCTACCAGTATCTCTGCATAATTAATCCCTCATCACTCCTCAAGGCCAGTTTGCCGGCCGGCGGCTCTTCCCCAATCGACCGGCATCCCATATAATAGTTATAGTATCATTTTAGCACTGGAGGCGGGAAAAAGGTGTTTCCGATCGGTAGTTTCCTTAAGCAGAATAAAAACTGGGTCATTATCGCCGCATTAATCTTTATCGGAGGGGTAGCCGTGGCTGGTTATAGCCTGCCCCCCGCCCTCGGTTCGGCGGTCGATCCGGAGCAGTTGGTCGGTCTCCAGGCGGATAAACTGGAACATTTCCAGGAGATTTTTCAGAATATGTCCTCGCCGATGCTGGTGCTGGTGATCTTTATCACCAATCTAACCTCCATGGGCCAGATGCTCCTCCTTGGTTTCCTGGCCGGCCTCTCTCCCCTCTTTACCCTCTTTATTAACGGTTCCCTAGTCGGGGCCCTCACCGCCTCCCTTGCCCACGAAGGCCTCTCGCCTTGGCTCTCCCTCGGCCTGGGCGTCCTACCCCACGGCATATTTGAGCTCTCGGCATTTTTCATCTGCGGTGCGCTGGGATTAAAGTTCGGCTACCACTGCGTAGCCTCTCCCCTGCCCGGGTTGTCGCGCAGGGAGAGTTTCTTTTTCATCTGGAGAGAGGTGGCGACAATGCTGCCCACTGTGATCCTCCTCTTAATCGTGGGCGCACTGGTAGAGGTCTACATCAGTAAAATACTGGTGCTAAAATACCTGGCGGGTTAGCAGCTTAGCGGATTAAAGGATTAGCCTCGGGTTAGCCTCTCCCGGATCCGATCGAGCAACCGGTGGGCCAGGGCCTCTTTTTCCATCAGCGGCAGCTCTTCTACCCGCCCCGCGGCATCGATTAATGTCACCTGGTTGGTCGGCGAGGCGAAGCCGGCCCCCGGCACGGTTAAATCATTGGCTACAATTAAATCCAGGTTTTTTTGGGCCAGCTTCCTCTTGGCCTTCTCCACCAGCTGACCGGTCTCTGCAGCAAAGCCGATCAGGAGACGGTCCCCCTTCTCTTCTCCTAATTTTTTTAGAATATCCGGGTTGGGAGCTAAAGAGAGGGTGAGGCCGGCCTGCTCCTTTTTTATCTTTTCCGGTGCCGCCATGGAGGGGCGGAAGTCGGCGACGGCGGCAGTTTTAACCACCACGCGGCAGCCGGGATAATACTCCAGGACCGCCCGGTACATCTCGGCGGCGGTGACCACCGGGACCAGCTTTACACCGAGGGGTGGGGGTAGGCTGACCGGACCGCTAATTAAAATAACCTTCGCCCCCCGCTCGGCAAAGGCCCGGGCCAGACTGTAGCCCATTAAGCCGGTAGAGGCATTACTTAAGAAACGGGCCGGATCCAGGGGTTCCCGGGTCGGGCCGGCGGTAACCAACACCGGTATGCCGGAAAAATCTTTTTTGCCAATCTTATGGCGGACAAAGGTGTAGATAGCATCCGGCTCCGGCATTCGGCCCCGGCCGGCGATGCCGCAGGCCAGCTCCCCGGCGCCGGGCTCCATCAGGTGATAACCACGGGAACGAAGCAGCCGCAGGCTCTCCTGGACCGCCGCGCTGTCGTACATCCGCTCGTTCATGGCGGGAACCAGTACCACCGGGCATTGCAGGGCCATGAAGAGGGTCGTTAAAAAATTATCGGCGATCCCGGCGGCAAACTTGCCCAGAGTGTTGCCGGTAGCCGGTGCCACTACCAGGGCCTCCGCCCGGGCGGCTAGATCAATATGGGCGACCTTATCCGGCCGCTCTCCGTCAAAAACATCGATTAGTACCCGCCGGCCGGTAAGGGTCTGCAAGGTAAGAGGGGTAATGAACCGGGTCGCCGCCGGGGTCATTACCGCCTGCACCGGGTACTTATTACGAATAAATAACCGGGCCAGGCCGGCCGCCTTGTAAGCGGCGATCCCCCCGGTAATCCCCAAGATAATGATCTTCTCCACCCCCTACTTAATCCCGTCCTTGGTCCGTTCATACTTTATATGGCCGCAACTGATCTCTTTTAAAGCCAGGGTTACCTCCTTGTTGGAGGAGAGATCAACGGTCGGCTTGCCACCATCCCGGAGCTGGCGAGCCCGCTTGGCGGCGGCGATGACTAGGGAATATTTGCTGTCCACCCGGCTTAAAAGATCGTCAATTGAAGGAAAAATCATACTCGGTTCACCTCCCACCCCGTGGGCCTGGCTCCGCGGGATATCTTACATTTTTCAGCTTTGATGATCGCCGCCAGGCAGGCGGCGGCCTTCTCTACCCGGTCGTTGATCACCAGGTAATCATACTCCCGGTAGGCCTCCATCTCCCGGCGGGCGGCGGCCAGGCGCCGCCGGATCGCCTCTGCATCTTCTGAGCCGCGACCGTTAATTCGCTCCTGTAATATCTCCCGGGAGGGGGGAGCTAAAAAGATCGAGACAGCCTGCTCCAGCCGCTGTCGCACCTGGCGGGCTCCCGCAATATCAATCTCGAGCAGGAGATTAACCCCCTGGTCCAGGACCCGGTTTACCGGTTCGGTGGGCGTACCGTAATAGTGCCCGTATACCTCGGCCCACTCTAGAAAAGCATCCGCCCGGATCAGCTCCTGGAACCGGGAGGCGGAGGTAAAATAGTAGTCGACCCCCTCCCTCTCCCCACTTCGCGGAGGACGAGTAGTCATCGAGATTGAAAGTTTTAGCCGGGGACAAATCTCAAGCAATCGTCGGCAAACCGTTCCCTTGCCCACCCCGGAGGGGCCAGAGAGAACTACCAGTAAACCCTGGCTCATCGCTACCTCCTCCCCGAGTTACTAACCCGGCTCGCCGGCACCGGCAGCCTCGCTGGCAGTGGCATAGAGGCGATGTTTTACCGTCTCCGGCTGGACCGCCGATAATATCACATGACCGCTGTCGGCCACAATTACCGCCCGGGTTCTTCGTCCATAGGTAGCATCGATTAGCGCCCCCCGATCCCGAGCCTCGCTGATAATCCTTTTAATGGGGGCGGATTCGGGGCTGACAATCGCAATAATCCTCCCGGCAGAAATAATGTTACCGAATCCGATATTGACCAGCTTGATACCCAAACGGATACCTCCTTCATGGTTTTGGTTACTCTATATTTTGGATCTGTTCCCTGATCTTCTCCAACCCGGTCTTTACCTCTACAACCAGGCCGGTTAGTTGAGAATCGATCGACTTAGCTCCAATGGTATTGGACTCTCGAAACATTTCCTGGGCAATAAAATCAAGTTTCCGCCCTACCGCCCCCGGCTCCTTCAGGGTTCTGCGGAAAGCCTGCAGGTGGCTGCGCAGACGGACCAGCTCTTCATCGATCCCGCCCTTTTCTACCAGCAGGGCGCACTCCATGAGCACCCGGTCCTCGTCAAACAGGCCCGGTTTTAGCTCCTCCCGAAGCCGCTCCTCCAGGCGCAGGCGGTAGTCTTCGTAGACCAGCGGAGCCCGGCGGGAGATCTCTTCCACCAGCTCCTCCAGGCGCAGGCAGCGTGCGGTTAGGTCCTCGGCAAGCACCGCCCCCTCCCTTCGACGCTGTTCCACCAGCCCCTCCAGAGCTTGATCCAGCGCCGCCCCCAGTATCTCTCCCAGCAGTTTCTCGTCAAACTCCGGGTGCTTGATGGTTATAATCTCCGGCAGCAGACCGGCAAAGAGGGAGTTCACATCCAGGTCAAGGGTGAGACGCCGGCTAAGAAGGGTTAACACCCGGCAAAGCTCATCTGCCAGCGGGTAATCGATTTGGACCTCCGGGATTGCCGCCGGGGGCTCCTCCAGGGTTACCGTAACCTCTAACCGGCCCCTTTCGACCCTATTTTTAAGCCGGGAGCGGATCTGGTCCTCCAGCGGGTAAAACTCCCGGGGAAGACGTAAAATAAAGTCGGCATAACGATGGTTTACCGACCGTATCTCCACATCTATACCCAGGCCCCCCCGGACCGCGCTCCCCCGGCCGAAACCGGTCATGCTTTTTATCAAGCCTTAGCCCCCTTGGCCCCCTTGGCCCATGATTACAGCAGCCCAGCTACTTCTGCTTTATTTTATCACCTCTAACCGGGGTATTCAAGAGTTAGGCAAAAAATGAGCGGCCAGTTAAGAGCCGGGCCGGTTAGCGGGTTGGCGACCCCTTGTATCGAAACTTCCTCCCTTTTAGACCCCGTTCCAGGAGCAGACAGAGCTGGTCAACCAGGGTCGGCAGGAGGCCGGCCCCCAGGACCGGTTGCCAGTCGGTTAGGCTGAGGGGAACGGTATAGAAGATCGGGTTTAGGGCCGGGAGATAGATTACCAGGCACATCAGGAAGAAAGAGGAGGCGACCGCCGCCGGCAGCGGCCAGGGGATCGGCTGGGTATTGTCCCAAAGGAGGCGCCCCTCCCCGCTGCGACACTCAAAGACGTAAACCAGCTGAGAGATAATTAGGGTGGCAAAGGCCATGGTTTGGGCCCTTAGGATATCGCCTCCCCCCCTTAGCCCGTAGCTGAAGACCAGGATGGTTACCAGGGAGATGAACCAGCCCCGGATCGCCAGGCGGGCCCAGAGACCGCCGCCAAAGACTCCCTCCTCCCTCCGGCGGGGGGGGTGCTGCATCAGGCCGGGTTCGGGCCGGTCAACCCCCAGGGCCAGGGCGGGGAAACCGTCGGTGACCAGGTTTATCCATAAAATCTGGATCGGCCTTAAGGGCAGGGGCAGGTTCAACAGGATCGCCAGCAACATGGTTAAAATCTCTCCCAGGTTGCAGCCCAGGAGGAAGCGGATAAACTTGCGAATATTATTGTAGATATGGCGGCCCTCCTCAATTGCGCTGACGATAGTGCTAAAATTATCATCACTGAGCACCAGGTCCGCCGCCTCCCGGGCCACGTCGGTCCCCGAGCGGCCCATGGCGATACCGATATCCGCCTCCTTGATGGCCGGAGCATCATTTACCCCGTCCCCGGTCATGGCTACCACCCCTCCCCGCTTTCGCAGGGCCCGGACGATGCGGAGCTTATGGGTGGGACTTACCCGGGCAAAGACCGCTATCCGCCCGATCACCTTTAACAGCTCCTGGTCCCCCATCGCCTCCAGCTGGTTGCCGGTTAATACCCCCTCCTGGAGACTCGCGCCGGACTCCATTATCCCCAAACGGAGGGCGATGGAGACCGCCGTGGCCCGATGATCACCGGTAATCATGATCACCCGAATACCGGCTCTCCGGCAGAGGCGGATAGCTGGGCGGGCCTCGGGGCGGGGGGGATCCTCCAGACCCAGCAGGGCCACCCAGACCAGCTCCCGTTCCAGCTGCTCCGGCGTCGGTGCCGGTGCCGGCGTCGGGGCTGATTGGGTTGAAGGGAACTGGGGCGGAGAGGCCGCGGGGCGGGGGCCGGGGCGACCGGGATTATCCAGATTACGATAGGCTACCGCCAGGCTGCGCAGGGAATGGGAGGCCATCTCCTCCAGGTTGGCCATGATCTCCCGCCGATCCCTGGCGGTCAGGGGGAGGACCTTTCCCTCCGACCAGCGATAGCGGCAGCGAGCAAGGAGGGTCTCTGGGGCCCCTTTTACCAGTAGCCGCCGCCGCTCCCCGCCCCAGACTACGCTCATCATCTTCCTTTCCGAGGTAAAGGGAATCTCCAGTATCCGCTCCCGGGAGAAGATTTTGATCCCGGCCTCCCGGGCAGCCTCGGCCAACCCCACCTCCGTCGGATCCCCATGAAAAGAGCCGTCCTCGTAGTAGGCATTATTGCAGCCGGCAGCGATGGTCAAGGCCAGCCGGGTTAAGGGATCTCCCGGCCGGAGCTCACCCCAAGTCCGTCCCTGCCAGCGCCGGTAGCGGCCCCCCTCCACCTTGTAAAGATTCCCCCCCCCGTAAAGCTGCTCCAGGCTCATCCGGTTCTGGGTGAGAGTCCCGGTCTTATCGCTGCAGATCACAGAGGCGGAACCGAGGGTCTCTACCGTGGGAAGCCGGCGGACGATGGCGCGACGGCGGATCATGCGCTGGACCCCTAGGGCCAGGGAGATGGTCACTATTGCCGGCAGCCCCTCGGGAATCGCAGCTACAGCCAGGCTAACCCCCGACATGAACATCTGGTAGACCGGCTCTCCCCGCCGGCAGCCGAGGAAAATTACGGCGGCACAGATCACCAGGCAGAAGAGGATGAGCAACCGCCCGAGACTACTTAAACGCTGTTGGAGAGGGGTCGGGGGAGGGGTCATCCGGCTGATCAGGTGAGCAATCTGCCCCAGCTGGGTATTCATGGCGGTGGCAACCACCACCCCCAGGGCCCGGCCGGCAACCACGGTGGTCCCGCTAAAGGCCATGTTGAGGGCATCGCCGGGGGAGCTAACCGGATCCGGCAGCAGGGAGACCTCCTTGTCAACGGTTACCGATTCACCGGTTAGCGCCGCCTCGTTGACCGCAAGGGCCTGGACCGATAGGAGCCGGATATCGGCCCCCACCAGGTCCCCCGCTTGGAGCAGGCAGATATCCCCCGGGACCACCTCGCGGGTCGGAACCGTGGTAAGCGTCCCCTCCCGCCGCACCGTAACCCGGGGGGCGGTCATCTTCTGCAACACCTCCAGGGATCGCTCGGCCCGGTACTCCTGGATCAGTCCCATGAAGGCATTACAGACCACAATGATTAAAATAGTAATGGCATCGGTATACTCCCCTAGAAGCGCCGATAAAAAGGTGGCCCCGAGCAGTACCAAGACCATGAAATCTTTGAACTGGTTTAAAAAGATAGCGAGGGCCGAGACCCGGGAGCCCCGGTCAATCGTATTTTCCCCATGCCGCTTGCGCCGGGTCACCGCCTCGGCAGCGGTTAGCCCCTGGGAGGGATCCACCTCCAAAGCCCGGCATACGGCCTCCCCGCCATGGTTAGTCCACTGTAAAGACAAAAAAAGCCCCCTTCCCCCGGTGGTTGTGATAATAAATGTTATGCCCCATTCAGCAATTTATACCAATGAGTTTAGGGGACGGTGACTTTTACTCATCGCGTTTTGAGTGAGTTTAGGGGACGGTGACTTTTACTCATACATCGCGTTTAAACTGTTGAACCGGCAGCAGATAGCGTTTATAATAGGCCTGCGAGGTGAAGCGAGGCAGATGATTGCCGATACATTAACCATAACCGCAGTAGTAGCCGAGATCAGGGCGCTGGTTGGCGCCCGGATCGAACGGATTTACCAGCCTACCCCCTCCGAATTACTGCTCTACCTATACAAGGCGGGAGAGAAAAAATGTCTTCTCCTATCTACCCACCCGGGTCGTTCCCGTCTTCATTTAACCGAACAGTCCTACCGGCACCCGGAGGAACCGCCCTCCTTCTGTATGCTTCTGCGGAAGTACCTGGCCGGGGGGGTTATCTTGGAGATTGAACAGCCACCGGCAGAGCGGATTGTTGAGTTTACGGTCCGTTCCATGGATGGGATATTTACAGTGGCCCTAATCGCCGAGCTCATGGGCCGACGAAGCAACTTGATCCTGGTAGACCGGAGCGAAGGCGAGCAACAGATCTTGGGTGCCCTTAAAAATATCGGTTGGGAGCAGAACCCTTACCGCGCCATCTTTCCGGGGGAGAGCTACCGCTATCCCCCGGTCCCCGATAAGCTCAACCCCTATGACCTGAACCGGGAGCGGTTGGTAGAGGAGCTGATCCGCCAGGTGGCGGGGGGCAAATCCCCCGAAAGGGCCCTATTGGGACTGATCCTGGGGGTAAGTCCTCTAGTCGCCACCGAGCTGGTCCATCGCAGCGGTTGGGGCCAGGGCGGGGAGGGTGAGTCGGCGCAACGGCTGGTGGAGGAGCTGCAGAGGCTATTTCAAAATACCCGGGAGGGCCGGTTTAAACCTTGCCGGGCCCGGGCTGAAAACAGGTATGCCCCCTACCGGCTAACCCATTTAGAGACCGGGCTGGGGGGGTACCCCACCATGAACCGGCTGTTGGACGACTATTACCAGGATTACGTGGCAGAAGAGAATACGGCCAACCTGCGCCGCTCCCTGCACGCACTTACCCGCAAAAGACTGAATCGGGCGGAACGAAAGTTAGACGAACAGGAACAGGATCTTAAGCGGGCAGAGGATAAGGAGCGTTACCTCCGTTACGGCGAGACCCTGCTTACCTATGCCGGGCAGGTACCGCCCGGGGCGAAGCGGGTCGAGCTGCCCGATCCCTATTCCCCGGAGGAATCGATCACCATTTCTTTAAACCCGGGACGTTCGGTATCGGCCAATGCCCAGCACTATTTTCGGCTTTATCGGAAGGCAAAAAAGACCGGGGAAAAAGCTCGGCAGCAAGTAAGGCTGACCCGGGGGGAGGTCGGCTACTGGCGACAGCTAATGACGACCCTGAGGCAGGCTGACTATAAACTACTAGAATTAATCCGGCAGGAGCTGAGAGAAACTGCCCGGAAACCGGCCACTTCCCGGAGGAGGGCGGAGGCCCTGCCCCTGGCCTTCCGTTCCCGGGAGGGAAACACTATCCTTGTGGGACGTAACCGGCGCCAGAATGACCTGGTAACCTTCAAGCTTGCAACGCGGGAAGATACCTGGCTCCATGCGCGGGGTATGCCCGGGAGCCATGTTGTGATTAAGGGAACTCCCTACCCGCCCCCACCGGAACTACTGGAAGAGGCCGCCCAGCTAGCCGCCTATTACAGTAAGGGCCGGGAAAACACCACCGTCGAGGTAGACTACACCGCCGTTAAATTCGTTCGCCGTACCCCCGGCGGCAAGCCGGGCCAGGTCCTTTACACCGACTTCCGGACAATCGCTGTCCGCCCCAAAAAGCCCCATGAGTTCTAGGGACGGTGACTTTTACTCATCCGTCGCGTTCTGAGTTCTAGGGACGGTGACTTTTACTCATCCATGAACCCTAGGCCCTTTGAACAATATTCCTACTTATTCCGGTTACCCGTACAATCTGCTTCTGATTGATTCCAGGTAAGGCCTTGAGTTCCCGTAGAAATCTGTTTCTTTCGTCAATTGGCATCTGTAACAAGTCATCTGCCGTTATATTATCTAAAACCTGTTGGATCAATTGCTTGGCCTGGGCATCGGTAACAGGAGTTACATCATCGATATCAAGTAGGTCATTGTCACATGGCTTCTGGTGAAACTCATAAAATTGTCGCGTTCCCCCAACAATCTCTAAAACAACCTTGGTATCCGTTATTTTTTTGACCGATTTCCCCGGATTCATATAATCGTTAAAACTACTCCAGGGATACCCGGCGCAACTATTTACGAGCCCGGCCTTAACCGGATTTTGATGAATATAACGTAAAGCTGTAAGCAAATAGGTATCAACATCGACAGGCTCGCTAAGAAATCGCCCTTGAAATAAATGTCCCACCCGCCCATATTTTTTGTTGTACCAGTAAGCGTAGGCGCTACCCAGCCGCCTCATGATTTGGCCGATGGACTCGAGCTTTTCAACAATAAGCAGGTGCACGTGATTCCTCATCAAACAATACGCATAAATAAGACAACCGCTACGTTTTTTAACCGCCTCAAGCTTCTCTAAAAATAGTATCCTATCTTTACTATCCTGGAATATATCCTGGCGATTTATTCCCCTGGCCATCGCGTGATAAACACCGGTCTCGCTTTTGATCCGGGCTACCCTCGGCATAGAGCCCCTCCCCCCTGGGCACAGATCCTTTTTGTGTTGGATAATTATACCATAAATGAGCAATTAATGGAATTAGGTGGGTTAAGAAGCCTTTGTAGCAACTTATTCTACGGATAGTAGAGAAAATCGCTGGTTCATAGGTTGCTCTGGAGCTCCTCCGGCCGTAGAATTAAAATAACAGTAATTGTTCCGGTCAATTATAAGGGGGGTACCGGCTTGAAGCAAAAAACAATAGGTAGTTTTATCGCTGCATTGAGAAGGGCGCGGGGCATGACCCAGCAGGAGGTAGCTGACCGGTTAAATGTTTCCAACAAAACAATCAGCAAGTGGGAACGCGACGATGGCTACCCGGAGATTACTATCATCCCGGCCCTGGCAGAACTTTTTGGGGTAACCAGCGATGAGATCCTACGGGGTGAACGTATCCCACAATCCGACCAGGGATCGGCAAGAAATTCTGCAGGGGTAGAGAAACAGGTCCAACATATCGTTAAAAGTAATATGGCCCGGTTTCAGAATTATTCGTACCTGGCTTCAGCCCTGGCCTTGACTGGATTAATCTGCCTGTTCACCATCGCCTATGCCTTTTACCGCCCAGTTATCGGCCTAGGAATTATGCTTGTTTTTATTATCGCCAGTATTACGTTGGAACTATCCTTGGCCAGTACGCTCCGGATCTACACCCGGGACCATGAAATCATTAAGCAAAATCGGGAGCTACTTAAACCGCTATGGAAGACAGCCAATCGCCATTCCTTTGCGGTTTTTATGCTTAACGGAGCCGTACTTATTTTATCGCTACCCTTTATTATTTTCCGGGATAGCTATTTTATAGATAGCGTGATTAGCTTCGAAACATATTTAACCTGGTTGCCGGTTTTAGGTTTAATAATTGTTCTGATCTGTGCAGTGCTGTTAAATCTTTTGCTATTTAGCCCCCTAATAGGTTTGGAGAAAAT
>JAAZLS010000107.1 GCA_012799185.1 Bacillota bacterium
ATGGTAGGCTTTATCTTTGCTCCCCAAATTATCACCTTGTTCCGTAAAGAAGATTTAGCCGTAATTATCACCGGTAGCCGGGCCCTAAGGTTCCAAGTCCTGGCTTTAACACTATCGGCCTTTATTATTCCAACAAACATGCTTTTACAGACCATCGGTAAGGGCACTAAGGCATCATTGCTAGCCATATCCCGCCAAGGCCTCTTCTTTTTACCGGCTATTCTTTATTTACCGCGGCGCTTGGGTCTCCTAGGGGTACAAATTAGCCAACCCATTGCCGATATATGTACCTTCCTTGTTGCCGTATTGACGGTAGTAGGCGTACTTAAAGAGCTGAAGGCGGAACAGAAAAAAGTAAAGAGCCTTTACTGCCACAAAACAGCAACACCAAAAGGTAACATCTTGTAAAAGGAAATTACAGGGGTTTCTTAATTTTAAGCCCCGGGGAGGGCTAAATTATGTCAGACGAAAAAACAAAAAAGAAGTCCCCCTCCATTGACCAATGGTTGAAGGAAACAAAATCCGAATCGGCAGCCTTACAACAAGGAATGTTTTTACTTCATAATGGCGTCGTGCGGGAAACACCCCGGCGCAAGGTACGCCAGGGTATTGATAACGGTTCTAAGGTAATAGGAATGGAGTTTAGTTATGATGCGGCTAAGGTTGCCAGGGCAATTGCCGAAACTCGGAAAATGAACGGAATCTTTCATGTTAGGGTCTGGCTAAACGAAGGCCTGCTTAAACCCGGGGACGATATAATGTATGTGCTAATTGGCGGTGATATTAGACCCCATGTTTTTGCGGCTTTGGAGTTTCTAGTTGAGAAACTTAAAAATGAATGTGTTACCGAAGTTGAGCAGCTTAACTTGTACTAGTTATTTGCCTGGGCATACACCACCTCCTTCCCTTTTTTGCCCTGTTTTTAGCCCAGCCCCATGACTTCACCTTTACGAATAATAATATTTTAATTGGGGCAAAATTGAGGATGGAGGTGATAAAATGAGCAAAACAAGCAGCGCTCTTTTATTTAAGTTCTTGATGACCCTGGTTGTAACCGGAATTGCCTTTGGAATCATCGGCGGAAATGACTTCAAATGGGTATTACTGGTGGCCGCTTTAGGTACGGTAATAGACTACTTAGCGGGTGACCTCCGCATACTGCCCAAAGTTGGAAGCCTCATCGGTGCCCTAATCAATGGTGTTTTGGCTGCCATAATAGCATTGGCGGTGGCCATGGCCGTTCCGGCCTTTACCACCACAACTTTTACAGTGCTAATCTTTGCAGTTTTAGTCGCCGTGGGTGAATATTTTTTCCACCAGTACCTCCTAAGGGCAGAGAAGGTCGAACCTTAACACAATCCCGCACCTAATTTGGATAGCCGCAAATGATCACGACTAATATCCTTTAGCTTTGCACAAACAAAATGAGGGCCACGACTTTGTGGCCCCGTTGAGGTATATCATTCTATTTGGACATGGACCACCCTTACAGGCGGTCGATTATTTTCCTTGCAATAAACATGGGGAAGTAACCCCTAAAACCACTTTGTTGTTGCAATTGGTGGAAAATTTAGCCACATCTCAGGTTCCCATTGGTGGTCCATTGACTTGGCAGATTCCAGAATTAAAATATATTTATTCAATTCCTCCTTAACATATTCCCTTATTAGGTTGGTCAACATATCGGGGTTATCTTGATTGTGATAGCCAGCAAAACAGTCATAATATTTACCTCGATCTTGGAATTTAATATTTATCGGGGGGTAGCCCTCTCTCATTAGTTCAAGATTTAATATCAGCCTTCCAGTCCGTCCATTGCCATCTATAAAGGGATGTATCGTTTCAAACTCCGGGTAGAATAAGGATCAGGGCTGTTTCTTGTAGAGTGAGTGTATTACCTTCAATGGCATTGGAATTATAGGTAAAGTCTATCAGGAATTCAGCCCTTAGACGCTCTAATTCCGCACTTGTCAGTGGTCTATATCTATCTAACTTAGTTTTTAACTCCTCAATTTCCCTAAACTGATGAGTGAGTCTTATATCTGCAGATTAGCCCCAAAAACATATGCAATTCTATCCCAATATATTTTTTAATTATAGCTAAAGATAACCTTAACCCTGTTGGTAAGTTGAACTTGGC
>JAAZLS010000069.1 GCA_012799185.1 Bacillota bacterium
CAAACCGAAAGAGATGGTGAAGATGGGTATCCGTCCCCTCAAGGGGATCATGTTGGTAGGCCCTCCGGGTACCGGTAAAACCTTGCTGGCCAAGGCCGCCTCCAACTATACCCGTTCCGCTTTTATTAGTGTGGCTGGCAGCGAATTTATCGAGGTCTATGCTGGGGTAGGGGCCCAGAGGGTAAGACAGCTCTTTGAAGAGTGCCGTTCCCAGGCCCTTCGGCAGGGCCGAGAGAGCGGAATTATTTTTATAGATGAGATCGATATTTTAGGGGGGAAGCGGGGTAGCCATAGCAGTCACCTGGAGTATGATCAGACCCTGAACCAGCTGCTGGTAGAGATGGATGGGCTGGATACGGGGGGTAAGGTGCGGTTGCTGGTGATCGGGGCGACTAACCGGCCGGAGGCGCTTGACCCGGCCTTGATTCGACCGGGACGCTTTGATCGGGTGGTACAGGTAGAGCTTCCCGATTTGGAGGGGAGACTACAGATTTTAAAGTTGCACCTGCGTAATAAGCCGCTTCACCAGGAGGTTTCGATCAAGCGGTTGGCCCGGGAGACCTTCGGCTTTTCGGGGGCTCACCTGGAGAGTGTAGCCAACGAGGCGGCTATCCTGGCGATGCGGGAGTGCTGTCAGGAGATTGGGGAGCGCCACCTGTTGGAAGCGGTAGAGAAGGTGATCTTGGGTGAAAAGTTAGACCGGAGACCGGAGGAGGAGGAAATTTGGCGGATTGCAATCCATGAAACGGGCCACGCTCTAATTGGAGAGTATGTTAATCCAGGTTCGATATCATCGGTTAACATAACCTCCCGGGGGAAGGCGCTCGGCTATATTCGGCAGAACCCGGAGCGGGATTACTACCTTTATACCCGGGAGCAACTAGAGAAAAAGATTGCCGTACTACTGGGGGGCTCGGCCGGTGAAAAAGTTGTGCTAGGTAACCGGAGTACCGGTTCTAATAATGATTTTAGCCAGGCGGTGGAGGTGGCGAAAAAAATGGTGGCCTCCGGTCTCTCGCCGTTGGGGATCGTCAGCATTAAGGATCTGCCCCGGAACCTGCTGCACCAGACAATCCAGCAGATAATTCTTAGCCAGGAGGAATGGGTACTAGGCTATCTTTCCGGGTGCCAGGAGCTTATTCGCTCCATTGCCCGTTGCCTGGTCGAGGGGGAAAAAATTAGTGGGGAGAGCCTGCGGCGGCTTATTTCACAAAATGTTAAGGCCGGGTAGTCGGCCCAGAGGCCGTGCTATGCTATAATTGGGCCGCGCCTGCTTAGGACATATGTTAAACGGGGGATTGATTAATGTGAGTTTAAACCCTATTAGCCGGCAGGTCTCCCGGCAGTTGCGGGAAATCGGCCTTACCCTGGCCCTGGCCGAATCCTGTACCGGGGGGCTACTGGCCGATACCATTACCGCTATCCCGGGCAGCTCGGCGTACTTTATAGGGGGAGTGGTGGCCTACCACCCGCAGGTTAAAGTTGATCTTTTACAGGTTGATTCCCATTTGCTGGATGAACCGGGGGTGGTTAGTGCCGCCGTGGCGGAGGCCATGGCAGCGGGCGCCCGGCGACTGTTCCAAGCCGATTTGGGACTGGGAATCACCGGGGTGGCCGGCCCCGGAGGCGGTTCACCCCGCACCCCGGTCGGCCGGGTCTTTATCGCGGTAGCTCGTGGCGGTGGCGGGGAGTGCCAACAGTTTGACTTTAGCGGTTCCCGGGCAGAGATCAAGCGCTATTCGGTCAGAGCCGCCCTGAAGATGCTGGGGGGGGTATTGGGTGCCGGGTAAACAACAGCTAAAAAGCGGCCTGAAATACTATGGTCAGCTCATATTCTTTTCCCTGGTAGGCGCCCTGGTGGCGCTCTACCTCTTTAGTGCTGTCTCCGTCTCGGCAAGCTCCCTGGAGTTTAACCTGGAACTGGTCCCTTTCAACCGGGGAGAGACGGTAATCCAGCTACCCCCATTGGGTGAGGTTACCGCGGTCACCCACCGCGCTCCGTTCATGCTTAAATTAACCCTGGTTAACCTGAAACCAGAATTTTTAACTGATACCCTAACCGTCCTGGCGGAGGAGGGCCATGGGGGGCAGATAAAGAGACAGTTATATGACAAGATGTTGAAAATTGTGCTGCGCTGGGTAGCTATTGCCGGTTTAGGCGGGGCCGGGGGCTGGTTTCTTTTTACCCGTAAGGCCTCGATCCGTACCTTGCTGATAGGGGGGATCCCGGCCCTGCTATCCTGCCTGCTATTAATGGGGTTCACGGTATTTCTCCCCTATGATGTAGATGCTTTTAATAATCCCCGCTACCGGGGAACCCTGGGGGCTGCCCCCTGGATAGTGGACCTGGTGGTAGACTCTTTGGGTAGCTTTAAAACCGCCGGGGAACAGCTGGAGGTTTTAAGCGGCCGGGTGCGGGGCCTCTGTGAACAGTTGGAACAGACCTATCCCGCAACCCACGATCTTCCCCTAAAGGTCCTGGCGGTATCCGATCTTCATAATAACCCGGCGGCCCTGAAATTTATGGAACGGGTAATTCAAACCTTTCAAGTTGACTTAATTATCGATACCGGTGATATAACCGACTTTGGAACCGAGCTAGAATCCGAGTTGGCAAAACAGGTGGTCGGGCTACCGGTGCCTTATCTTTTTGTTCCCGGAAATCATGATAACCCGCAGGTAGTGGCAACCATGCGGGAGGCGGGGGCCCGGGTCATGGAGGGGGAGATAGTGGAGATGGCTGGTCTGCGGGTGCTGGGACTGGCTGATCCGGCCTCATTCAGCCGGTTGATGAGGGTTGCACCGGAAGAGGAGCTGGAGGAGGTGGGGCTCTCCGGTTACGCGGAGCTATTTGATCCCTCCGCCCCGCCCCACCTGGTGGCGGTCCATAATCTTAAGATGGCCCGGAATTTTATCGGGGAGGTTCCGGTGATTTTAAACGGGCATACCCACCGGCCGGCGGTATCCTTTGAGCAGGGAACCTGGCTGGTGAACCCGGGCAGCGTCGGGGCGGCTGGAATCCGGGGTCTCCAGTCACCGGGGGAGCAGAACTATAGCCTGGCCATCCTTTATTTTGGGGAGGCGGAGGAGGGGGCTCCCGGGTTAACAGTAGTTGCCGTGGATCTAATCCGTGTCCCCCAGCTTCAGGACTCCTTTACCGTGCAAAGATTCTATAGTCGCTAAAAGCAAGAATTTGTTAAAGGGAAATGTCGGTTTAAGTGGAATATCTAGACAGGTTGGAAGTGCGCAGGGGGGGGTTTAAAGGGTGCGGCTATTTATTGCGGTCAACCTGGCGGAGAGCCAGAGGCGGGAGCTAGGGGAGCTGCAGCAACAGTTACAGCCTTATTTAGAGAGGGTTCGCTGGGTTTCCCCGGAAAAAATGCATCTTACCCTGAAGTTTTTAGGAGAGGTGGAGCCCGGGTTGGTGCCGCAGATCACCGCTGCCATGGGCCGGGCCCTCTCTTCCTCCGGGGTCTTTTATTTTAAATTAAAGGGCCTGGGGGTATTCCCCAACCCCTCCCGGGCCCGGGTAATCTGGGCCGGTATGGAGGAGGGCTCCCGGGAGATGGAGCAGCTCTTTACCCGGCTGGAGGCAGCACTGGTGCCGCTGGGTTTTATCCGGGAACGCCGTCAATTTAAGCCCCATCTTACCCTGGGTCGGGGGAGCCGCCCCTTGTCCCGGGAGGCGGTAGCCCGGGCGTTAACCAATAAAAAGGGCTTTATTACCTCCCCGGGAAAGGCCGATCGGGTTACTCTCTACCGGAGTCACCTCTCGCGGGGGGGGGCGGAATATGAGCCCCTGGCCGAGGAATATCTGGTCGAAGGGGCAGGAAAAGGCAAGGCATATCCAGAATAATACAGCAATCAACAGTATCTGGAAAAATGGGCGGGGGTGTAAATATATGGAGAAGGACAAGGCCCTGGAAGCAGCCTTATTGCAAATTGAGAAACAGTTTGGCCGGGGCTCGATCATGAAACTGGGTCAATCGGTGAAACCGGGGATTGAGGTTATCCCCACCGGGTGCCTGGCCCTGGATGTAGCGCTGGGGGTAGGAGGGATGCCCCGGGGGAGGGTAGTGGAGATTTTTGGACCCGAGTCATCGGGTAAAACTACGGTAGCCCTCCACGTGATTGCGGAGGCCCAGGCCCGGGGCGGCTATGCGGCATTTATCGATGCTGAACATGCCTTGGATCCCAGTTATGCCGCCCGCCTGGGGGTTAATATTGACGAGTTGTTGGTATCTCAACCGGATACGGGGGAACAGGCCTTGGAGATTGCAGAGGCCCTGGTGCGAAGTGCGGCTATCGATGTGCTGGTAGTAGACTCAGTAGCAGCGCTGGTCCCCCGGGCGGAGATAGAGGGCGAGATGGGGGATACCCATGTCGGGCTCCAGGCTCGTCTTATGTCCCAGGCCCTGCGGAAGCTGTCGGGTGCGATCAGCAAGTCACAGACCATCGCCATATTTATCAACCAGATCCGGGAAAAGGTAGGGGTGATCTTTGGGAATCCGGAGGTTACTCCCGGCGGGAGGGCTTTAAAATTTTATGCAACCATCCGCCTCGAGGTGAGGCGGGTAGAGTCTTTAAAAATTGGAAACGAGATCATCGGGAACCGGACCCGGGGGCGGGTTCTTAAAAATAAGGTGGCCCCTCCCTTTAGAACGGCCCAGTTCGATATCCTTTATGGGAAGGGGATCTCGAAGGAGGGAGCCCTGCTCGACCTGGGACTAGAGGAGAAAATTATAAGTAAAAGCGGCGCCTGGTACTCCTATGGAGAAGAACGCCTGGGGCAGGGACGGGAGAACGCCCGGGATTATTTAATCGAGAACAAGGAGGTAGCCGCCGAAATCGCTCGCCGGGTCCGGGAGGTATACGGCCTGGTAGAGATTGCGGAGGAGGCGAAGGAGGAGGCGCCGGGAGAGGCGAAGTAGTAGCGAGAAGAACGATGGATAATCAGTTGGATTGGGAAGAGGAGCAACAGTACCGGAAAGCCCGTCTAAAAGCAATCCGTGCCTTAACCTACCGGGGGCGAAGTGCCGCCGAGCTGGTTGGCTACCTGGTGGAGCGGGGCTATGGTAAAGGGATCGCCCGCCGGGTGCTGGAAGAGATGATCCGTTTAAAGTACGTGGATGATCAAAAGCTGGCCCGGGAACTGATCCGGGGGCGGCTACGGCGGGGGTACGGGCCCCATCGTATTCGCCGGGAATTAATGAGCAAGGGGTTCGAGCA
>JAAZLS010000070.1 GCA_012799185.1 Bacillota bacterium
GACCGGGCGGAGACCGGGGTCGAAGCCGATATGATTGCGCCTAGTAGCAAGAGGAAAATAAAGTATTTTTGTAAATATTTCAACCTGATACCTCCTGGCAGTGTTAGAGTATAGGATAACTGTAGCCTATAATAATGGGGACTTATTAATATGACCCGGTGGGCACAGCCTGCTGCAAGAATTTATTCGCCGGTAAGGTTAAAATTCCTTTAAGAAAATATTTGCAACTTTACCGTTAGCTACTATCCTTAATTAACAGGAAAACAACAGCTAGTATCGAAATAAATATTATAGTGTTAATGTTTAGAATTACAAAAATGTTAGGGGTGAGGTTTTTGCCAAATAATCAGGGACAAGTTTCTTTACAAAATTCCCTTCCCCCCTGCCAGGAAGCGTGCCCATTGCATCAGGATATACGTGATTATCTATTTGCTATAGCTACCGGTGATTTTGATCAATCATTGAAAATTATAAAAGAGACTAACCCGCTTCCTTTTATTTGTGGTACTATCTGTGCCCGTCATTGCGAGGATGAGTGCCGCCGGGCTGATGTAGACCAGGCGGTATCGATCCGGGGTTTGAAACGGGCGGCTGTGGAATTTGGTTCTTCACCGCTGCCGCCGCTAGTAAAAAAGACCGGGATAGGAAAGGTGGCGGTTATTGGGGGTGGACCCAGCGGGTTAACGGCGGCCTCTGATCTGGCTGGCCAGGGTTGTAGTGTAACCGTTTTTGAAAGGGAGCAGGCCATGGGCGGTGCGGTACGTCATTATATTCCTTTATATCGCCTGCCGGATGAAGCAATGGATCGGGATATCGAGGAGATTGCAGCCAGGGGGATAGAATTCTGTTACGGCCGGGAACTGGGGAGAAATTTAACCCTGGATCAGTTGGAAAAAGAGGGATACCAGGCCATCCTTGTGGCCCTGGGATTGCCGGTAAGCCGGGGGTTGGACCTGCCCGGAATAGAAGGTGAGGGGATTTTATATGCCCTACCTTTTCTTAAACAGGTTAAACGAGAGGATTTTAGGTTAACCGGTAACCCTACGGTGATCGTCATCGGTGGAGGTAACGTGGCGATGGATGTAGCCCGCTCTGCTGTTCGCTGCGGGGCGAAAAAAGTTAAGGTGGTCTGCCTGGAATCCCCGGCGGAGATCCCGGCTTTTCCTTGGGAGATTGAGGAGGCCGGGGAGGAGGGGGTGGAATTTTTCTATTCTCGGGGGCCCGGTGAGATCTCCCGGGAGAAGGGCCGGATTACCGGCTTGGTGACCTTTAAATGCACCTCGGTGTTTGATGACCGGGGGAGGTTCAGTCCTACCTTAGAAAAAGAGTGCCGCCATTATATTAGCGGTGACCTGGTGATATTCGCCATCGGCCAGGGCGGTGATCCGGAGCCGCTTCGCGATCAATTGGAGCTGGACGAACGGGGCCGGTTGATCTATAATCGGCGGACCTTTGCTACCAGTCGCCGGGGAGTATTTGCCTGCGGGGAGATGGTTACGGGGCCGGGGACGGCCGTAGAATCCATGGCCGACGGGCGCCTGGCAGCCGCTGCAATCCTGAGCTTTATAAAGGGTGAGGCCTTTGATGCGGAGAGGCTGGTGAAACCGGTAGCCATAGAGAAACTTGAACCGGAGGTTAGGGAGAAGATTATCCCGATGGCCCGGGTGGAGATTCCCATGTTATCGCCTTCGGCCCGGGTCTGTCATTTCAACCAGGCGGAGTTGGGGTTCGACCGGATGATGGCTATGGATGAAGCCCGGCGGTGCCTGGGTTGTATTGCCGGGGCGGAGCGGATTGATGATCTATGTGCCAACTGCCTGACCTGTCTGCGGATTTGTCCCTATGGTGTACCGATAATTAATTCCGATGGGGCGGTAGAGATCCGTAATGAACAATGCCAAAGTTGTGGTCTCTGTGTGGGTATCTGTCCAGCATACGCGATTAAATTTAAACTACCCTATATTGAGCAGGCTGCCGGTTCGATCGAGCCGGCGGTTAAAAAGCTGCTTAAAGATCGCAACCAGGAGCCGGCGGTATTGACTATAACTTGTAGCTACGGGGAGCTAGGTACTGTAGAAACTGACCGGGCAACAATAGTCCGTTATCCCTGTGTATCAAAGATTGACTCCCTGGATCTTCTTAAGGCGGTTTCTCTGGGAGTTGATGGGATCTTGGTGATTAGTTGCCCAGGGGATCGGGAACCGGTGGCCTGCCAGTATAAAGAAAGTCAGTTCTGGGTTAACCGGCGTATTAGTCATACCTGCGCTATCTTAACTGAACTGGGGCTGGAGCCGGAGCGGGTAACCCTAGCGGTACTGCCAGAACCGTCGGCGGAAAGTTTTAACCGGGTTCTGGAAGAGGCGACCCAAAAATTCAAAGAGTTGGGGCCGTCATCGGTTCGTTAAATTATCCTAATAATTAAAGGCGGCGGGCTGCGCTTCAACGGCAGCCTTGCTGCCTTTTAGAGATGGGTTAGCCCTATCGGCAACTAGTAGATTGTATGTATGCTGCATTAAAATGTTAATTGTTGGCAATAATAAAGCTTGAACATTATTATATTGAGGGCGCCTGACCAGCAGGAAAATAAATCTAAGCGTAGAATAGTACTCTATACTAAATAGATGATCTGTTAGGTCATCCCCAGTGGTGGTAGCAGCCGTAAAGGAAGGAGAAACCCTAAGCATGTAATTTTAATCGGGGCAAGAACTGTGATCTCAGGTAACCTCGTCCCTGATAGTAGATCTTGGGAGGAGGTTTTATTATAAGTTTACAGTGGCAGGTGGCTTTTATGTCGTATCTTATACCGGAAGAAATTGTAGATGAGGTCAGGCGCCTCTGTAATATTATTGACATTATTTCTGATTATACCGCCTTGGAGAGGAAGGGAAAAAACTACCTGGGGCTATGCCCCTTCCATAGTGAAAAAACTCCCTCGTTTTCCGTCTCCGAGGAGAAGCAGCTCTATTACTGTTTTGGCTGCGGTGCAGCCGGCAATGTGTTTAGCTTTCTGATGAAGATAGAGGGGCTTAATTTTCCAGAAGCGGTTCGCTTTTTGGCTCGCCGGGCCGGGGTGCATATTCCTGCACCGAAAGACCGGGCTCGTCGAGATAAAAGCCAGGAAGACCAGCTTGTGGTGGCCCTTGAGATGGCTGTTAAATTTTATCGTCACTGCCTGGTCAACCCGGCTACCGGGGCAAAAGTAACTGAGTATCTCGAAAAAAGAGGAATAACTGCTAATACTGGCGAATTTTTTAAATTAGGATATGCCCCACCGGGCTGGGATAGCCTCCTGAAGGCAGCCCGGAGGAGGGGCCTGGCGGCGGAGATATTACTAAAGGCGGGGTTGGTCTCTTCCCGGGAGGGGGGAGGATATTACGATCGGTTTCGTGATCGCCTGATGTTTCCTATATATAACCTCCAGGGAA